>NZ_CAXTHK010000017.1:0-89928 GCF_964244045.1 uncultured Jatrophihabitans sp.
GCGCCCCCGCCGTCAACGCCAGACCGCGCCGTTCGAGCTCCAGGATCTGGACGTGATCAATGGTCTCCAGGCGGTTCCGCAACCGTTCGGTCTCACGCAGCAGAGCCGTCACCTGCTCGTCGGTGCAGCTGGCCAGCTCCCCCGCTTGGAGTGCGTCGATCGCGGTGTGAGCGGCGGCGAGCGCGACCGTCAGGTCAGCCCGCTCCAGCGTTTCGCTCACGTATTCTATTTTACCCGGTCGAGGCGTGTCTGAACACCCTGTAGCCCAGCGAATCCGGGGAATATTGCAACAGGATCGCTAAGTGAAAGGCGAGCCGAAAGCGCACCGGAACCAGCGATGAAATGCCCCGTCGCTGAGCCTTTTCTCATCCCCAACGACCAACACGGACGGACACCACCGCCAACGCCGCGGCACCAGCGGTCGACGTCCGCATGACCTCAACACCAAGGCGCACCGGAACGGCCCCAGCAGCAACAAACGCGTCCAGCTCCTCCGGCGACACCCCACCCTCCGGACCAACAACAAGCACGATCTCGTCGGCGTCCGGCAACGGCACGGCAGACAGCCCGACGGTTGCGTCCTCATGCAGTACGAAGCCCGAGGCGAGACGCGACGCAACCTGCGTCGTCGAAGCGAGGTCATGCACGATCGGCAGCCGCGGGCGACGGCTCTGCTTGGCCGCCTCGCGCGCGGTGCGGCGCCACTTCTCGATGGCCTTCGCACCCCGCGGCCCGTCCCAGCGGGTGATCGAGCGCGAGGCTGACCACGGCACGATCTCGTCCACCCCTAGCTCGGTGAGCACCTCGACCGCCAGCTCGGCGCGATCGCCTTTGGGCAGGGCTTGCACAACCACCAGTCGCGGCCGGGGCACGGGCACGGTCGACACCGAGCGCACCGTCAGCTGCAAGCCGTCGGGTACCACCGCAGCCACGACGCACTCAAGCAGGCCACCGAGCCCGTCGGACACCAGGACGCTCTCGCCCACCGTCAGGCGGCGCACCCTTGCGGCATGCCGCCCCTCGTCACCGCCGAGCAGAAAGGTGCCGGTGTCGGGCAGCGAGTCGACGAGAAACAGGGGCGGCGTCATCGCCGACTACTGCCGGAAGGCGTCGCGCACCTTGCCGAGCAATCCGTTGGGCTTGCTCGAGACAGACACGTCCTCGGAGCGCAGCTCGGCGAGCTGACGCAACAGCTGCTCCTGCTCGTCGTCCAACCGGGTCGGTGTGCGGACCTCGACGTGCACGAACAGGTCGCCGCGCATCGAACTGCGCAGCTTGGGCACGCCCTTGCCGCGCAGGTGCAGCACCGAACCGCTCTGGCTGCCCGGCCGGATCTCGATCTTCTCCTCGCCGTCGAGGGTGGTGAGCACGAGTTCGCTGCCCAACGCCGCCGAGGTCATCGGCACCCCGATGGTGCAGTGCAGGTCCGAGCCCTCCCGGGTGAAGGTCTCATGCGGCGCCTCGGCGATCTCGATGTAGAGGTCGCCGGCGGGGCCACCGCCAGGACCGGTCTCGCCCTGCCCGGCAAGCCGGATACGCATGCCGTCCTCGATGCCGGCCGGGACGTCGATGGTCTTGGTGCGCCGGGCCCGTACGCGTCCGTCGCCGCCACAGGTCTGGCACGGCGACGGGATCTGCTCGCCGGTGCCGCCGCACGCCGAGCAGGCGCGGGTCGTCATCACCTGGCCGAGGAACGAGCGCTGCACCGACTGGATCTCACCCGCGCCGCCGCACGTCGCGCAGGTCCGCGGCGAGGTGCCCGGGGCGCACCCGCTGCCGGTGCACGTCTCGCACACGACCGCGGTGTCGACGACGACCTCTCGGCGCACGCCGAACGCGGTCTCCTCCAGAGTCAGCTGCAGCTGCAGCAGCGCGTCGGCGCCGGGACGGATGCGGCTGCGACGCCCGCGACCGCCGCCCATCGGACCGCCACCGCCGAAGAACGCCTCGAAGACGTCACCGAAACCACCGAAGCCGCCGCCGAACCCGCCGGCCTGCCCACCACCGCCACCCTGGGCGAGCGGATCGCCGCCGAGGTCGACGATGCGGCGCTTCTCGGGGTCGTTGAGCACCTCGTAGGCGGCCGTGATCGCCTTGAAACGGTCCTGGGCCTCGGGGTCGGGATTGACGTCCGGGTGCAGCTCGCGAGCAAGCTTGCGGTAGGCGCGTTTGAGCTCCTCGGGCGTCGCATCCTTGCTGACGCCGAGCATGCCGTAGTAATCGCGCGGAGAGTCAGCCACGTACCGTTCCGTCCTCGAATGGTGTTGGCACTCGAGTTGAGCGAGTGCCAGTCAAGTGTACGAGCCGTCAACCGACTACCGGTCCTCGAGCAACGTCCCCACGTACCGGGCCACCGCCGTCACCCGCGCCATCGTGTGTGCGTAGTCCATCCGTCGCGGACCGAGGACGCCGACGGCGCCGAGCGCCGAGCCGCGCACTCCGTAACCGGTCGACACGACGGCCGCAGCCGCCAGCCCCTCGTGCTGCGTCTCGTTGCCGATCGCGACGACGATCTTGCTCGACGCAACCGATTCGTCGAGCAGCCGCAGCAGCACGACCTGCTCCTCGAGCGCCTCCAGCACCGGACGGATCGCCGGGAAGTCCAGGGTGCGCTCCGTCAGGTTGGCCGTGCCGCCGAGCACGATCCGGTCGCTGCTCGGCTCAACGAGCACTTCGAGCAGCACCGTGGTCAGCGTGGCGAGCAGGCCGCGCAGCTCGGGCACGACCTGCACGGGCAACTCGCTGACCACCTCGGGCGCCTCGGCCAGCAGCCGATCGCGCAACTGCAGGTTCAACGTGGCGCGCAGCTCGTAGACGACGGGCTCGGCCACATCGGCCGGCAGCTCGACGATGCGCTGCTCCACCCGACCGGTGTCGGTGATCAACACCAGCATCAGCCGCGACGCGGTGAGCATGACGAGTTCGAGGTGCCGGATGCGGCTGCGCGACAGCGACGGGTACTGCACCACGGCGACGTTGCGGGTGAGCTGGGCGAGCGTGCGAACAGCGCGGTGCAGCACATCGTCCAGATCGACCGCACCGTCGAGGAAGGTGTGGATCGCGCGGCGCTCGGCCGTCGACAACGGCTTGATGTCGGTGAGGCTGTTGACGAACACCCGGTACCCGGCGTCGGTGGGCACCCGTCCCGCGCTGGTGTGGGGCTGGTGGATCAGCCCGTCCTCCTCCAGCACCGCCATGTCGTTGCGGATGGTGGCCGGCGAGACACCGAGGTTGTGCCGGTCCACGAGCGCCTTGCTCCCGACGGGCTCGTTCGTAGCGATGAAGTCGGCGACGATGGCGCGCAGGACCTCGAGTCGACGGTCTTCGGCTGCCATGGCCACTCCTCCTTCGGGTGATGTCTCAGTTTAGGGGCGCGCGCCGGCCGCATCGTCGGCGATAGGGTCACAGCCGAGACGTACGTGAGAGCTGCGGGGTATTGGCGTGATCTTCAAAGCGGTGCGTGACGGCCGCCCCTACCCCGAGCACGGGCTCTCGGCCCGGGATTGGGCCAAGGTCGCGCCGCGCACCGTCCGCCTCGACGAATTGACCACCACCAAGCGTCAGCTGGAACTCGACCATCTGCTGGACGAGGACTCGACGTTCTTCGGCGACCTGTTCCCGCACGGCGTGCACTGGCACGGCGAGATCTACCTCGAGGACGGGCTGCACCGGGCGTTGCGCGCTGCCTTGCAAGGCCGCAACACGCTGCACGTGCGGATCCTCGACCTCGACGCCTTCAAGAAGGGCAGCGGGTGATTCGACACTTGTTCGCTCCGCAAGCGTCGCTCAGCTGGCGACGAGCAGCTCCCGCACCACCGCGTCGGCCATCAGCCGGCCGCGCTGGGTCAACACGATGCGCCCGGCATCGACCGCCGCCGGGTCGAGGAGTCCCCAGCGGACGAGCTGCGGCAGCACCTGCCGGGCTGACGGCGACAGGGTGTCGACGACCAGGCCCGCGCGCATCCGCACCGCCAGCATCACCCGCTCCGTGAGGCGAGCGTCGTCGTCCAACGTCTCGCGGCCTGCGGCCGGGCTCGCGCCGGCGTCCAGCAACGCTGCGTACCGGACGGGATGCTTGACGTTCCACCACCGCACCCCGCTGACGTGGCTGTGCGCGCCGGGCCCGAACCCCCACCAGTTCGCGTCGCTCCAGTACAGCTCATTGTGCCGGCAGCGGGCGGCGTCGGAGGTCGCCCAGTTCGACACCTCATACCAGGCGTAACCCGCCGCCTGCAGCGTCTCGTCGGCCATGACATACCGGTCGGCGAGCACGTCGTCGTCCGGGGCCGGCACTACTCCCTGTGCCACCTGCCGGGCCAGCGCCGTGCCCTGCTCGACGACGAGCGCATACGCGCTGACGTGGTCGGGGCCGGCGGCGACGGCAGCGTCGAGCGAGGCCTGCCAGTCTGCGTCGGTCTCGTGCGGCGAGCCGTAGATGAGGTCGAGATTGATGTGCGCGAAGCCGGCCGCCCGCGCCTCGGCCACCGCCTGCTCGGGACGTCCCGGCCGGTGGGTTCGGTCGAGCACCGCCAGCACCCTGGGCACCGCCGACTGCATGCCCAGCGAGATGCGGGTGAACCCGGCCTCGCGCAACGCGTTCAGGTACCCGGGCGCCACGGTCTCGGGATTGGCCTCGGTGGTGATCTCGACGTCGTCCGCGAACGCGAATCGCTCGCGGATCTCGCGGATGATCAGGCCGAGATGCTCGGCCGGCAGCAGGGTCGGCGTGCCGCCGCCGAAGAAGATCGTCGAGACCGGTGGCACCGCACCGTCGAGCACCTCCGCCGCCAACCGCACCTCGTGCAGCACCGTGTCGGCGTAGCTGCCGCGGCTCACGCCTGGGCCGAGCTCCTCGGCGGTGTAGGTGTTGAAGTCGCAGTAGCCGCAGCGCGTCGAGCAAAACGGCACGTGCACGTAGACGCCGAAGGGTGCGCCGCTCGCTTGCTGCCGCGTCGCGTGGGGTAGGCGGCCGTCGGGTGGGGGCGGATGACTCTGCGACATCTCAGTTCGTGGCAGCGCGGACGGCACGTCGCCCAGTGTGCGGTACGCCTGGTCAGGCGGTCGGGCCCGGGCGTCCGGGCGTGCGGCGGTGCAGCAGCGGGCCGGGACGTCCGGCGCCGCGACCCATTGCATCGACGAAGCGGCCCAGGACGTCGTCGCCGGTGTGCCGCGGCGACCAGCCGAGCCCGCGCAGCCGCGAGACGTCCAGCAGCGGGCTTTGGACCGCGAGGTCGACCCAGCCCGGCTCGGTGGGTTGCAGCTTGACCCGGTAGGTGAGGTCGGCGGCCTTGCGCAGCACAGATGGCGACAGCGCCGGGCCGACCCCGCCGAAGACGGCCGCGAAACGGCTGCGGTCGATGACCGGCTCGGCAGCCACGTTGAACGCCCCACCCGCGCGTTCCTGCAGCACCAGGTCGATGGCCGCCGCCATGTCGTCGCTGTGCACGACCTGGAACGACATCGCGTCGGTGAACGGCGTCAGGCGCAGCAGCGGCCGCCGTACGACGGCCTTGGGCACCAGCCGACCCAGGAAGTAGCGCGCGACCTCGCTGGCCGCTGCATCTTGGAAGATCAACCCAGGTCGCATCCGGGTCAACACCGTGTGCGGCTCGGCAGCAGACACGATGTCCTCCGCTGCCGCCTTGTCGACGCTGTAGGTCAGGGACGGGATGCCGGTGGTCGGCCACGTCTCGTCCACCGGCTCTTTCGGGCCGGGACCGTACGCGCCCACCGAGGACTGGTGGACGAAGTGCGGCACGCCGGCAGCGATCACGGCGTCGGTCACCGCTTGCGTACCGCCCTGATTGATGCGCTTCATCGCATCGCGATGACCGAACGGCTGCAGCATCCAGGCAAGGTGCACGACGGCGTCCGCGCCGGCGAAGATCTCGCTCAGGCGAGCCGTTGCACCCTCGGCGCCGACGTCGATGCGCTGCCAGTCGGCCCAGTCGTAGGGCCGTACGGCCGGTGGCTTACGCCGGCTGATCCCGACAAGTTCGTGCTCGCCACCGCCGAGCCGCAGCAGCAGGGACGTGCCGACGTTGCCGGATGCTCCGGTGATGACGATGCGCATGCCGTGCAGGTACCCGCGCACGCCGTCCGCGTGACGCTCAGCCCACGATGACCCACACGGGGTGGGGCAGGTTCGCGGTCTCGAGCTCGACGCCGCCCAGCAGCGCCACCAACCGGGTGAGGTCCTGCCCCGCCACCGCGGGAACGTGCACCGGCACCGGCCCGGGTGGCAGCCAGGACAGGTCGCGAAGCACATCGGCGAGGCCGTCGAGGTTTGGGGCCGCCCAGGCCGGCGCCTGCACCTGCAGGTAGATGTCGCCGACCGCGTCCCGGAGTGTCCTCATCGGCCGACGTCCACGCGTTGGAACGTCTCGTAGTGATCGCCGGTGTAGAAGTACGACCCGTCGCGACCCGTGACCAGGCGCCGCGCGCCGCGGTCGTCGGAGCCCGGGGTCGGCACCGTGTACTCGTGGTACCAGCCGTCGGGCTCGCTCGGCAGCGCGTGCTCGTAGTTGTGGAACACCACGCCGTCGTTGTGCGGGAACGGGTAAGGCCCATCGCTGCGGATGAGCCGCACCGTTGCGCTCGCCTGGGGCGGCAGCGAGGAGAGCGCCACGGCAGCGGGCGTCCTGGAAGGCTGCGCCGCACCTGGGTCGCCGGAACGCGCAGCGCGCACCGAGTAGCCGACGGCGAGGGCCACCACCAGGGCGATCAGCGCAATCAGCGGTCGCCGGGCACCGCGAACGCTACGCACGACTGCCGACTCTAGGTGCCGATGCGCAGTGACCCGTGCCACTGCTCGACCCGGTGTGGAACGGAACGTCGATTCCGCATGTTCGACTGCGGAGTACTCGTTCCGCATAGGAGACAGCTATGAGCGTCGGCCACGCCCCCCGCACGATCCCGCAGGCGGGTACCGGCGACGTCGGCCGCACGCACTACCGAGTGACGTTTTCGGTGCTCCTCGCCGCCATCACCACGTACTCGATGCTGCAATCCCTGGTAAATCCGGTACTGCCGACCATCCAGGCGAGCCTGCACACCACGCAGTCCACAGTCACCTGGGTGTTGACGGCCTACCTGCTCGCGGCGTCCGTGGCCACACCGATTCTCGGACGGCTGGGCGACATGATCGGCAAAAAGCGGGTGCTGGTCGGCGTGCTGGTCATGCTCGCCATCGGCACTCTGCTCGCCGCAGTCGCGACGTCCATCGGCGTCATGATCGTTGCCCGCGTCATCCAGGGCGCCGGCGGTGCGCTGCTGCCGCTGTCGTTCAGCATCATCCGCGACGAGTTCCCACGCGGGAAGGTGGCGGGTGCCGTAGCCGCCTGCGCCGCCATGCTCGCGGTAGGCGGCGGTCTGGGCATCGTCCTGGCCGGTCCGATCGTCGATGTTCTCAACTATCACTTCCTGTTCTGGATCCCGCTCGTCTTCATCGTGGCCAGCGCCGTCGCCGCGCATTTCGTCATCCCAGAATCCGAGGTCCGCACCAGTGGCCGGATCAGTGCGCTGCCCGCGCTCACCCTGACCGCCTGGCTGGTTGCGTTGCTGGTCGCCGTCAGCCAGGGCGACGCCTGGGGCTGGATCTCTGGACGCACCCTCGGCCTGCTCGCGCTCGCGGTCGTCTTCGTCGTGGCGTGGGTGGTCTGCGAGCTGCGGGCCGAGCAGCCGCTGGTGGACATGAAGATGATGCGCATCCCGGCGGTGTGGACCACCAACCTGGTGGCGCTGCTGTTCGGCGTGGGGATGTACTCGATCTTCGCGTTCCTGCCCGAGTTCCTGCAGACCCCGAACAGCGCGGGCTACGGCTTCGGCGCCTCGATCACCGCATCGGGCGTGTTCCTGCTGCCCATGACCGCGACCATGTTCGTCTCGGGGTTGCTTGCGGCGCGGGTCTCCGCACGGTGGGGGTCGAAGTTCGCCTTGATCGCCGGCTCGGCCCTGACCGTCATCCCGTTCGCGCTGTTCGCCTACGCCCACGACGAGAAGTGGCAGATCTACCTGGCCTCGGGCGTGCTCGGCATCGGGCTCGGCTTCGCCTTCGCCGCGATGTCCAACATCATCGTCGACTCGGTGCCCATGTCGCAGACCGGCGTGGCCAGCGGCATGAACGCCAACATCCGCACCATCGGTGGCTCCATCGGCGCGGCCGTCATGGCCAGCATCGTCACCTCGGGCGCGGCGTCCGACGGGTTGCCGAAGGAGTCGGGCTACACCAATGGCTTCGCTTTCCTGCTCGCTGCCGCCGTCCTGGCCACTGTTGCCGCCGTCGCCATCCCCTCCGCTCGCAAGGTCGGCGCGCGGGCACGGACCCTGTCCGCGGCGTCAGGTGCGCCGGACACCGACCGCTCGACGTCGATCGTGATCCGCAACCCCGAAGCGGCGCTCGTGCCGGGCGCAACGCTGGCCGAACGTGAGTAGCGCAGTTGAGGCGCCGATGCGCGCCGATGCGGCCCGCAACCGCGCACGGGTTCTGCGCGCCGCTATGGAGGTCTTCAACGACGACGGCATCGACGCCGGTGTCGACCAGATCGCCCAACGCGCGGGTGTGGGGGTCGGCACGCTGTACCGCCGCTTCCCCACTAAAGAGGCGCTCATCGGCTACCTCGTCGACGAGATGATCACGACGATGGAGGATTCGGCTGCGGCGTCGCTGCAGCTGCCCGGCGGGCGCGGGCTCGAGACACACCTGCGCACAGCCGCCGATATGTTCGCGGTGAACCGGGGATGCCTGCCACGTTTGTGGGCGCACAGCAGCCCCGAGCAGCAGGCCGATCAACGGGCGCGCCTCTCGCAGTTGTTGCAGGCCGCGATCGACGCCGGCGCTGTCCGCGCCGACACCACCCTGCCCGACGTCCTCGCCACGTTGTGGGCGATGCGCGGCATCATCGAGTCCGCCGGCGACGACGCCGCCCAGTCATGCCGCCGCCACCTCGACCTCGTGTTGACCGGGCTGCGTGCTTCGATGACGTCATGAGTGATTCGCTGAGCGCAACGACGGTCATGATCGAGGGCGCCGACGGGGACGACATCGAGGCCTACCTCGCCACCCCGGACAGCCGCGAGAACCGAGGCGGCGTGGTGGTCATCCACCACATGCCCGGCTACGACCGCGGGAGCAAGGAAATCGTGCGCCGCTTCGCCACCATCGGCTACGACGCGATCTGCCCGAACCTCTACTGGCGAGATGCCCCAGGCGCCTCCCCCGACGACGCCGCCGCGGCTGGCCGGGCGAACGGGGGCGTGCCCGACAAGCGCCTGATCGGCGACGTCAGCGGCGCGGTCACGTTCCTGCGCGAGCTGCCCGCGAACAACGGCAAGGTCGGCACCATCGGCTACTGCTCGGGCGGCCGGCAGTCCGTCCTGGCCGCCACCGCGGTCGATATCGACGCTGCCGTCGACTGCTACGGCGCCTTCGTCACGGGCACCCCGCCGGAGGGACATCCGCTGCAGGTGAGCAACCTCGTCGACCGGATCGCCGACATCCGTTGCCCGATCCTCGGGCTGTTCGGCAACGACGACAAGTACCCCTCCGCCGAGCAGGTCGACGAGTTCGAGCAGCTGCTCAAGGACAACGGCAAGACGTATGAGTTCCACCGCTACGACGACGCCGGCCACGCGTTCTTCTCCGTCGAGCGGCCTTCTTACCGGCCCGAGGCGGCCAAGGACGGCTGGGCGCAGATCGAGACGTTCTTCGGCGCGCGGTTGGCGGTCTGAGCATGTGCACCTACGCCACCGTGACCGCTCCGATGACCGGCAGCGCCAAGGGTCCCAACGGCAGCTGGTTCACCGTCACCGACGCCACCGTCTACTTCGACCACCCGGTCCACCTGATGGCCGAGCACACCCTGAACATCGATCTCGTCGCCCCGGCCATGGGGCCGTCGGCACGGGTCGCAGTCGAACTCACCGCCGAGTCAGCACTCGAGCTGGTCGCCGCGATCCAGGCTGCCCTGGCCAGCGCCCCGGCCGAACTGACCGTTTAGGGTCGGGACATGCGCGCCGTCTACGCCCAGTCCATCGATCCCGACGAGCCGCTCAAGGGCTTGATGGTCGGCGACCGTCCCGACCCTGAGCCGCCCGAGGGCTGGACGCGGGTGGCGGTGAAGGCGGCCAGCCTCAACCATCACGATCTGTGGACGCTCAAGGGCGTGGGGATCAAGGCCGAGCAGCTGCCGATGATCCTGGGCTGCGACGCGGCCGGCATCGACGAGTCCACGGGGGACGAGGTCGTCGTGCACGCGGTGATCAACACCCCGGGCTGGACGGGCGACGACACCACCGATCCCGGTCGATCGCTGCTGTCGGAGAAGCACCAGGGCACGCTCGCCGAGTACGTGATCGTGCCGAAACGCAACGTCGTGCCCAAGCCCGCCAACCTGTCCTTCGGTGAGGCCGCCTGCCTGTCCACGGCCTGGCTGACGGCGTACCGGATGCTGTTCACCAAGTCCGGCCTGCAGCCTGGCCAGACCGTGCTCGTGCAGGGTGCCACCGGCGGCGTGGCCACCGCCTGCATCGCCATGGCCCGCGCGGCCGGGTTCCGCGTCTTCGCCACGGCCCGCACCGAGGCCAAGCAGGCCCGTGCGCTGGAGCTGGGTGCGCACGCCGCGTTTGCGTCGGGCGCCCGGTTGCCCGAGAAGGTCGACGCGGTCATGGAGACCGTTGGCGAGGCGACCTACGCCCACTCGGCCCGCGCGTTGAAACCGGGCGGGCGGATCGTCATCTCCGGTGCGACGTCCGGTCCCAACCCGCCGGCCGACCTCAACCGGTTCTTCTTCCTGCAGCTCGAACTCGTCGGGTCCACAATGGGCACGAAGACCGAGCTGCAGCAGCTGCTCGGGTTCATCGACGCCACGGGGTTACGTCCCGTCATCGACCGCACGATCCCACTCGAGGACGCCGCCGACGGCATTGCGGCGATCGCGTCGGGTGATCTGGTCGGGAAGATCGTGCTCGAGGTCTGAGCGGTTACTTCTTGGCGGCGTCGACGGCCTCGTTCGTCGACAGGGCAGCGATGAAGGCTTCCTGCGGGACCTCGACGCGGCCGACCATCTTCATCCGCTTCTTGCCTTCCTTCTGCTTCTCGAGCAGCTTGCGCTTACGCGTGATGTCACCGCCGTAACACTTGGCCAGGACGTCCTTGCGGATGGCGCTGATGTTCTCGCGGGCGATGACCCGCGCGCCGATCGCGGCCTGGATCGGCACCTCGAACTGCTGGCGCGGGATGAGCTTGCGCAGCTTGCCCGTCATCGACGTGCCGTAGGCGTACGCCTTGTCCTTGTGCACGATCGCCGAGAATGCGTCGACCGGCTCACCCTGCAACAGGATGTCGACCTTCACGAGGTCGGATGCCTGCTCGCCGGTGAGCTCATAATCCAGGCTGGCATACCCTCGGGTACGGGACTTCAGCTGGTCGAAGAAGTCGAAGATGATTTCACCGAGTGGCAGCGTGTAACGCAGCTCGACGCGGGTCTCGGACAGGTAGTCCATGCCCCCGAGCTGGCCGCGCCGTTCCTGGCACAACTCCATGATCGCGCCGATGTAGTCGCTGGGCGCGATGATCATCGCCTTCACGACCGGCTCGTGCGTCTCGGCGATCTTCTTGCCGGTCGGCCAGTCCGACGGGTTGGTGACGACGTGTTCTTCGCCGTCCTCGAGCAGGACCCGGTAGACGACGTTCGGGGCGGTGCTGATCAGGTCGAGCCCGAACTCGCGCTCCAGTCGGTCGCGGGTGATCTCGAGGTGCAGCAAGCCGAGGAAACCGCAGCGGAAGCCGAAGCCGAGCGCAGCGCTGGACTCCGGCTCGTAGACGAGCGCGGCGTCGTTCAGCCGAAGTTTGTCGAGCGCGTCACGCAGGATCGGGTAGTCCGAGCCGTCGAGCGGATACAGCCCGGAGTAGACCATGGGGCGCGGATCGCGGTAGCCGCCCAGCGACTCCTTGGCGGGCTTGGCCAGGTCGGTGACGGTGTCGCCAACACGCGACTGCCGCACGTCCTTCACACCGGTGATCAAGTACCCGACCTCGCCGACCGACAGCCCATCGGTCGGAACCGGCTCGGGCGAGATGACGCCGATCTCGAGCAACTCGTGCGTGGCGCCCGTCGACATCATTTTGATGCGCTGGCGCGGCGTGAACTGCCCGTCGATGACGCGGATGTAGGTGATGACGCCGCGGTAGATGTCGTAGACGGAGTCGAAGATCATGGCTCGTGGAGCGCTGTCGGCGTCGCCCACCGGCGCCGGAATGTCGCGACAGACACGGTCGAGCACTTCGGCTACGCCCTGACCCGTCTTGGCGCTGATGCGCAGGACGTCGTCAGGCTCGCAGCCCAGGATGTGTGCGATCTCGGCCGCGTACAGGTCGGGCTGAGCCGCTGGCAGGTCGATCTTGTTCAGCACCGGGATGATCTGCAGGTCGTTCTCGAGGGCCAGGTACAGGTTGGCCAGCGTCTGGGCCTCGATGCCCTGGGCCGCGTCGACGAGCAGGATCGCGCCCTCACACGCGGCGAGGCTGCGGCTCACCTCGTAGGTGAAGTCGACGTGGCCAGGCGTGTCGATCATGTCCAGGACGTGTTCCACCCCGGTCTCCCGGCTGGTCCACGGCAGTCGGACGTTCTGCGACTTGATGGTGATGCCGCGCTCGCGCTCGATGTCCATCCGGTCGAGATACTGTGCGCGGGCGTGCCGTTCGTCGACGACACCGGTGAGCTGCAGCATGCGGTCGGCCAGCGTCGACTTGCCGTGGTCGATATGCGCGATGATGCAGAAGTTGCGAATCCGAGCCGGATCCGTCCGGCCTACGGAGTTCACCTGTCCAGTTTGACATGACGAGAGTGCCCGCACCGCCACTGCTGTCAGGGGCGGTGCGGGCGGCGTTCGGTCAGCGCTCGGTCAGCGCTCGGTCAGCGGCGGTGGAACAGCCGGCGGCCGAGTCCCTCCTGCTGGTTGTCCGATTCGTCGGGCTGTGCGTTCGGTGGCTGCTGGGCGTACCCGTGCTGCGGGTCGTACTGCTGCGGCTGCGCGTAGCCGTGCTGCGGCTGCTCGGTGTAGGACTGCTGCGGCTGCGCCGTGTATGACTGCTGCGGCTGCTCGGTGTAGACCCGCTGCGGCTGGTCGGTGGCCGACTGCTGGCCGGCTTCCTGGCTCACCGAGTGGGCTCCGCGGCCGCTATCGGAGTCGTCGGAACGGACGGAGTCGTCAGAACTATCCGAGCCGTCCGAGCCGAAGGTGCGGTGCACCCGCCCACTCGTGGTGGTGGTGTTGTCGTCATCGGTGTCGGCCCGTTCGTGACGGATCACGGGGGTCTCGATCACGCGGTTGCCGGTGTCGTCGTCGTCGGTGTGACCAGCGGCTTTGCGCTCGTACGCGGCAGCGGACTCGGCGGCCTCCCGCTCACGGGCAGCGGCGGCATCGCGCTCGCGGGCCGCAGCGATCTGGCGTTCGCGCTCGGCGTCGGCGGCAGCCGCAGCCTCGCGCTGCTCAGCGGCGTGGGCGTCGCGCAGCGAGACGACCGAGAGACGGCCGAACGCGGTCGCGGCGAAATAGACGATGACAACGCCGAGCAGAGTGAACAGGGCCAGCGACTCGAGCACACGAAGGCTCGCGCTCGATCCTGCCGGCTGCCCGGGCGAGCCGATGTGCCACAGGCTCTGCAGCTCACGGCCCACAACGAACCAGGCTCCGGCGGCCACGCCGAGCCACGCCGCGAACAGTGTCACGGCTCGACTCTTGCTGATGAACAGCAGCAAACCCGCAACGAACGCCGCGACGCCGGGGAGCAGCTCGAGCCAGCCGCGGGCCGACGTCCAGTGCCAGGCGTCGTCGGGGGTGAAGGAGAAGTTGAAGTACGGCCCGATGAACGGGATCAGTGCGCCCCACGCGCCGAGTGCCATGAGCGCGATTCCGCTCAGGGCACCGCGGGAGCGGGGTACGACGCGGCGCGCGCCGGGGGGTTTGTTCTTGCTCATGAGGACCTCCAGTGGTCGCTATTGCTCGCTGAGGGATACCCGCATGGCCCCTGCGCTAGACCAGCTGTCCGCTCGACGCGCCGTCCCCGTGTACCGCCCGCCCCAGGCCGACTGCGAGCCGGGTTAGCCTGCTCGCATGAGCGACGGCTGCGGAGCTTGAGACGATGAGCGAGATCGTCGTCTTCTCGGGCAACGCGCACCGCCCGCTCGCGCTGGCGATTTGCGACTCGCTCGGCGTGCCGCTGTCGGGCGTCGACATCCGCCGGTTCAGCAACGACTGCTTGTACGTCCAGCTGCACGAGAACTGCCGCCAGCGCGAGGTGTACATCGTGCAGCCGCTCGTAGCCCCGACGCAGGAGCACCTCATGGAGCTGCTGCTCATGCTCGACGCCGCCCGCGGTGCGTCGGCAGCGCAGATCACCGCGGTGATCCCGCACTACGCCTACGCCCGGTCGGACAAGAAGGACGCGTCCCGGATCTCGATCGCCGGCCGCCTCGTGGCCGACATGCTCACCACGGCCGGTGCCGACCGGGTGTTGACCATGGCCCTGCATGCGCCGCAGGTGCACGGCTTCTTCTCCGTCCCCGTCGACCACCTGACGGCCATCGGCGAGCTGGCCGACCACTTCCGCGGGCGCAACCTCGAGAACACGGTCGTCGTCTCCCCCGACCTCGGCAACGCCAAGACCGCCACCCAGTTCGCCCGGCTGCTCGGTTTGTCCGTAGCGGCGGGTTCGAAGCAGCGCCTGGCCGACGATCGCGTCGTCATCGACGCCATCGTCGGTGACGTGCATGGCAAGCGGGCGATCGTGCTCGATGACGAGATCGCGACCGGCGGTTCGATCATCGAGTTGCTCGAGCGTCTGGCCGAGCAGGACTGCGTCGACGCAGCAATTGCCTGCACGCACGGCCTGTTCGCAGGCAAGGCCGTGCAGCGACTTCGCGACCACCCGCTCGTCAGCGAGGTCGTCACCACCGACACCGTGCCGCCGCCCACCGAGGACTGGCCGGAGCTGACCGTTCGTTCGGTGGCCCCGCTGTTCGCCGAGGCGATCTCGCGGATCCACGGCGGCGAATCCATCAGCAGCTTGTTCGACGGTGTAGACCCCACGCACGGGCCGCCGCAGCCGCAGCTGCCCTTCGGCTGACCACGTCGACCCCGGCGGAAGGCGATCCGGCAGGATGACCCCCATGACCGACCTCCGCTTCGCTCCGGCCGCCAAAGGCCATGCCCATTCGTCATTCGCTCACGGTGTTCGCTCATGACCGACCCACGCGCTGCCGTCGAGTTCCGCCTGCCCGCCGCCTCGCTGACCAAGGGCGACCTGGTGAACACCACACCGGGCGAGGACGACTGGCAGGAGGTCGTAGGCGTCTTCCTCGCCGAGTCCGACGCGAAAAGCGATGAAATCCGCATGCTGCTCGGTCAGCTCGGCGGCCGGTACGTGGTCGTGCAGCTCACCGACCTCGCACCCGTCGACGGCGGCCTGTACTTCGACGACGGGGGCACGCCGATGATCTACGGCGACGACGAGTCCGACGACCTGCCCGTGTCCGACATCGTCAGCTCGAGCGACGGCCTGCGCACCTATCTCTACACGAAGTACGAGCTGGTCAGCGTTCGCGCCCGCTGAGCCGTGCAGCCGCGGTTGGTCGGCGATTTGGGCGCCTGTTCGTGCCGCTGGTAACCTGGAACGGTTGTCTGCTCACCCTTGGGCGGAGCGAACACCATCAACGAGAACGTCGAGGATTTCGTGGCAAACATCAAGTCTCAGATCAAGCGCATCCGCACCAACGAGCTCGCGCGTCAGCGAAACAAGGCGGTCAAGTCCGCCTTGAAGACGTCTATCCGCCAGTTCCGCACGGCCGCCGACTCCGGCGACAAAGCCGCAGCGACCACCGCGCTGGCGAACGCGTCGCGCCAGCTGGACAAGGCTGCGAGCAAGGGCGTCATCCACGCCAACCAGGCCGCCAACAAGAAGTCGGCCATGGCTCTGCGCGCCCGGTCGCTCTGACCTGCTAACTCACCGGTCGCCTACCGGGTGATTGCGCGAGCCGTGTCGTCTTAGGACGGCACGGCTCTTTCGCGTCCTGCCGCTCAGCCGCCAGCACGAGTGGCACCGCTATGCCACCGCTCGGGCAAGCCCGAGGCGCCGCACGGCGAGTTCGAGTGCAAAACCAGGGTCGGCCGCCGCGCCTTTGACGTCAGCGTTCAGTTCGGCCACGACGCCCAAGGCTTGACGCAACCCGTCCTCCGACCAGCCGCGGCCCTGGCTGCCGGCCCGCTTCACCTTCCACGGTGGCATGCCCAGCTGACGTGCGAGGTCGTACTCGCTGCCACGCCCGGCCGACCACACCCGGGCGATGGAGCGCACCCCATCGGCGAGCGCGTCCGCGATGACGACGTGCGGCACCCCGACCTCGAGGGCGAAGCGCAGCGCCTCGAGCGCCGGCCCACTGCGCCCCACCACCGCAAGGTCGGAGACGGCGAACCCGCTGACCTCGGCTCGGCCCTTGTGGAACGCCCGCACGACGTCCAGGGCGACGTCCCCGCCCGAGTCGCTGACGAGCTGCCCGGCCACGCCCGCCAGTTCGCGCAGGTCGCTGCCGACGGCGTCCATCAGGACCGACAGCGCGTCGGGACCGATGCGGCCGCCCAACCGACGGATCTCGCGCCGCACGAAGTCCGCCCGCTCGTCTGGGCGGGTGAGCTTGGCGCAGCTGATCTCGAGGGCCTTTGCTCTTCGGGCGAGCTCCAGCAGCGCCTTGCCCTTCGCGCCGCCGGGATGCTGCAGAACGATGCGGGTGCCCTCGGCCGGTGACTGCAAGTAGGGCCCCAGCACCGCGGCCCCTGCGACCCGGACGTCCTGCGCAGCCCTGATTACCATCAGGCGCGAGTCGCCGAACAAGGATGGGCCCAGCAGCTCGTGCAACTCGTTGCCCTCGATCTGCCCGCCGACGCGCTCGGTCGCTACGACCTGCGGGTCTTCGGCCCGCGCCGCGGCGGAGATCGCGCCGACCGCCCGATCGACGAGCAGGTCCTCCTCACCAACGAGCAGGACGACGGGCGGCAGCGGGCTGGGCAGATCATCGAGACTGACGGGTCGGGCGGGCACGGCTCCATCCTTGCATCGACCACTGACGCTCTGAGCGAGTTCAACCCGGACGCCCCGACCCGACTCGCCCCAACCCGACTCGACGCGGTGCCGTGCACGGCGGTGCGCACCGCACCATGGTCGGACACGACCGCGACGTCGCCGTCGCGGTCGGTACGCAGTAACGGGATGCCGAGCCGGGCCACCTCGGCCAGCAACACCGGCGACGGATGTCCGTAGTCGTTGTCGACGCCCACGCTGACGACAGCCACGGAGGCATGCGCGGCGGCGAGGAACGCCGGGTCGGAGTACGCCGAACCGTGGTGCGGAATCTTGAGCACGTCCGCGCGCAGGTCGACGCCCGAGCGCACCAAGGCGTCCTGGGCCTCGATCTCGGCGTCGCCGGGAAGCAGGATCCGGACACCGGCCACGGTCGCCCGCAGCACCAAGGAGGAGTTGTTCGGATCGGAGCGCGTGGCGTGGAACGCGGCCGCGGGGCCGAGCACCTCGAGGTGGACGGCGCCGACGTCGATGGCGGTGCCCGGGGCCGGGGTGCGCAGCGACAGGTGGCGCCCTGCTGCGAAGCGACGCACCAGCAGCAGGCCGGATTCCGGGTCGCCCAGTGGCCCGGCCAGGATCTGCCCTACCCGCCGTCCGTGCCCCACCCCGACGATGCCGCCCACATGGTCGGCGTGCATGTGCGTGAAGATCAGAAGCGGCACGTCGGTGACGCCGAGGTCGTGCAGGCAACGGTCCATCGGCACCGGGTCGGGCCCTGCGTCGACGACCACGGCCTGGTGCGGCCCGGCGGAAAGCACCAGACCATCTCCCTGGCCGATGTCGCAGGCAACAAACACCCAGCCGGAAGCCGGCCAACCAGACGTCACCGACCGCACCGGGATCAACACCATGAGCGCGGTGACCATCCCGGCCGCCACCATCCGTCGCGGCCCGGCCCGGACGCAGGCGAACCAGATGACCACCGTGACGACGAGCAACAACATTCCCCCGGCTGCACCGCCGGGCCAGGGCAGCACAGCGCCGTGCAGCCCGCCGAAGAAGTCCGCGACGGCAACCAGCCAACGGCACGGCCAGCCGGCGACCCAGACAAGGACCGACCCGGCGGGCAGCCAGACCGGCGCGCACACCGCCGCAGCGAAGCCCACGATGGTGGTCACCGCCACGACCGGTTCAGCCAACACGTTCGCCGGCACCGCCACCAGGCTGACCTGCCCCGACAGCGCGGCCACCACCGGGGCCGTGACCAGGTGCGCCGCGGCCGCGACGGCCGTGGACTCGGCCAGCCCGAGCGGCACGTGCCGACGGCGTAACGCCTCGGCCCAGCGGGGCGCGAGCACGAGCAACGCGCCGGTGGCGAGCACCGACATGGCGAAGGACGCGCTGCCAGCGAGCGTCGGGTCCCACAGCAGCAGCCCGATGGTGACGGCAGCGAGCACGGGCAATGCCGACCGCGGCCGTCCCGTGGCAAGCGCGGCCAGCGCCACCGCCGCCATCAGGGCTGCCCGCAGCACGCTCGGCGACGGTCGCGCGACGACCACGAACAGCGCCAGCACGAGACCGCCGACAGCGGCGCACGCCCACGGCCGGATGCGCAGCCGCCGCAGCACGAGCAGCACCGCACCGACCAGGATGCTGCAGTTGGTGCCGCTGACCGCCACGAGGTGCGTCAGACCGGCGAGGCGGAAGCGCTCGGCAAGGACCGGGTCGAGGTTCGCGGTGTCGCCGTCGATCAGCCCCGGCAGCAGGCCGCGCTCCTGCTCGGGCAGGTCCGACGCCGCTCGGCGCAACGAACTACGGACCGAGCCGGCCAGCCGCTGCCACCACGGCGGACGCCCGAGCAGTTGCGGCGCGCCATGGGTGAACAGCACGACCGACAGCGAGCCGGCATCCAACGACGGCTGTACAGAACCCGGCACCCGCACCCGCTGACCGGGCAACACGTCGGTCCACGCCCCGGCGTCGCCGAGCACGAGCACCGACCCGTCAGTGACGACCCGTCGACCGAGGTACTCGACAGCCGAAGCCGAGGTTTCGACAGCAACACGGGACGAGCCCGCCGGCCCCTTCGCGGCGAGCACCCGCGGATCGGCGGTGACCGTCAGTTCGACGTCCACCGCGGCGTGCCGCCCGGCCAGGACGGCGAGCGGCGACGCGCGGGCGTGCGCGATACGTCCGGCCAACGGCCACAGCACGAGGGCGAGGCAGAACAGGGCGAGCGCCGGCGCCGTCAGGCCGCGCCGCGACCGGGCCGCCAAGAGACACAGCACGCCAAGTACGGTGGCGGCCAGCGCCGCAGTGAAACAGGTAGACGGACCACGGCAGGCGCCACACAGCACGCCGAGCCAGGCCACCCCGGCGCCACACGCGAGCCGCAGGTCGAGCGGCTCGTCGGCCGCCGACTGCCCGCGTTCCACGTCATCACTCATACGGCCACCAGTGCCTTCAGCTCCGCGAACTTGACGTCGCCGATGCCGCTGACGTCGTTGAGCTGGTTCACCCCGGTGAAGCGACCGTGCTGACCGCGCCAGTCGAGAATCCGTTGCGCGAGCGCCGGCCCGATGCCGGGCAGCGTGTCGAGCTGCTCGAGGGTCGCGGTGTTCAGGTTGACCGGCCCCGAACCGCCGTTAGCCGCTGACGCCGTCCCTGAGGCGGCCGCGCCCGACGCGCCCGCAGCAGCCGGGCCCTGGACGCCGGCGCCCGGCACGCCGACCAGGATCTGCTGCCCGTCCGCGAGCGGCGCGGCCAGGTTCAGGGTGCTCAGATCGACCCCGGACCTTGCACCACCCGCGGCCTGCACCGCGTCGTCGATCCGGCTACCGGCGGGTAGTCGGTACACACCCGGGCGACGTACCTTGCCAGCCACATCGACAACCACCACGCCCGGCGGGGCAGAGCTCGATGCCACCGGCGACGCACTGCCCGTGGACGTAGCAGGGCTCGCCACCTTCGTGCTGCCCAGCACCGCCGAGCCCAGCACCGCCGAGCCCAGCACCGCCGAGCCTGGAACCTGCGGGACTCGTGCCGCGACCGGCACCGCAGCCGGCCGCGACGACATCAACCACAGGCCGGTGACGACCGCTGCCAGTACGACCGCTACGCACACCCCCCACGCCGCCCGGCGCCCCGGGTCGATGCGCACCGACACCCGCGCCTGCAACCGCTGCCAGCGCGTCGGCGAGGCGTCCTCGTCCTGCGCATAGTCGAAGTCCAGACCGTCGTCGTCCTCGCCCAGCAGCTCACGCACCCGAAGAGCCACGCGACCCGCTTCGCCGCGGGGTACCGACCGAACGCCTCGCACCCGCCCGACGTTAGGAAATCGCGCCCGTCCGCGCGGTCGCGACAGCCGAGCTGTGGACGCAGCACGACGCTGTGCACAGCGGCGAGCAGCCTGTCGGCACCCTCTGCTAGCGGCGGACGAGCACCGTGCCGAGCACGCCGGGCCCGAGATGGGCGCCCACCACCGCGCCGATCTCGGCGACCCGCGCGCTGCGCAGAGACGGCAACGCCGTCGTCAAAGTCGCCAGCAGCGCCTCGGCGCGTTCGGGCACACCCAGGTGATGAACGGCGAGATCGATCGGCCCGTCATCTGCCGCGGCCACAGTCAGCTCGGCCAGCCGCGCCACGGCCCGCGAGGACGTCCGCACCTTTTCCAGCGGCACGATCTGACCCTCGACCATCTGCAGCAGCGGCTTCACGGACAGTGACGTCGCGAAGAACGCCTGTGCCGATCCGATCCGGCCACCTCGCCGCAGGTACTCAAGGGTGTCGACGTAGAACAGCGTGCGGGTGCGATCGACGGCCTCCGTCGCCGCACCCTGCACACCGGCCGCCGTCTCCCCTGCCCGTGCCGCCTCAGCTGCGGCCAGCACCGCGAAGCCGAGCCCCATTGCGGTTGAGCGCGAATCGACGACCCGCACGACACCGTGCGGGAAGTCCTGTGCGGCGAGCGTCGCAGATTCCCAGGTACCGGACAGCGCCGCGGACAGGTGCACCGACACGATCCGTTCGGCGCCGGATTCGAGCACTGACCGGTACGTCGATGCGAACTCGGCCGGGGTGGGCCGCGACGTGCTGACCGCGAACTTGTCCCGCAACGCTCGCACCACGTCGTCGGGAGTGACGTCAGTGCCGTCGTCGACGGCCACCCGGTGCCCGAGCATCACCCGCAGCGGGACCACCCGGACCCCGAGTTTGTTGACCGTCGACGCGGGCAAGCACGACGTCGAGTCCGTGACCACCGCGACGCGAGCCGACCCTGTCGTCACCAGCCTTCAGACCACGAAGTTGACGAGGCGACCCGGCACCGCAACGACCCGCCGCACCTCGCGACCGGCCAAGGCTGCCGCGACCTTCTCGTCGGCTCGCGCCACCGCCTCGATGACCGCGGCATCCGAGTCGGCAGGAACCCGCAGCACCACACGCACCTTGCCGTTGACCTGCACCGGGAGGTCGACGGTGTCCTCGACCAGGAGGTCGGGATCCGCCTGCGGCAACGGCTCCCATGCCAGCGACGACGCGTGGCCCAACCGGGACCACAGCTCCTCGCTGATGTGCGGGGCGAGCGGGGCCAGCAACAACACGATCGCCTCGGCCACCTCGCGCGGCGCACCGCCCTTCGGGAAACCGGCCACCACCGCGTTGTTCAGCTCGGTGATGCGCGCGACCGCGGTGTTGAACCGCAGTGAGTCGTACGACTCGGTCACGGCGTGGATCGTGCGGTGCAGCAGGCGATTCAGCTCGTCGGGCACACCCGCGTCGGCCACATGGGACTCGCCGGTTTGCTCGTCGACGACGACGCGCCAGATGCGCTGCAGCAGGCGGTACGGACCGACGACGGCCTTGGTGTCCCACGGGCGGTCCTGTTCGAGCGGCCCGGCCGACATCTCGAACAACCGAAGTGTGTCGGCGCCATAGGCGGCGTACATGTCCTCCGGCGTCGTCACGTTCTTGAGGGACTTGCCCATCTTCCCGTACTCGCGCCGGACCGGTTCGCCGTTCCAGACATAGCCGTCCGGCGTCTCCTCGACCTCGGCGGCCGGAATCCGGACGCCGCGGGCGTCCTCGAAGTAGTGCGCCTGCACGTAACCCTGGTTGATCAGCTTGTGGAACGGCTCCGACGAGCTCAGGTGGCCAAGGTCGAACAACACCTTGTGCCAGAAACGGGCGTACAGCAGGTGCAGCACCGCGTGCTCGACCCCGCCGACGTACAGCTCGACTCCACCCAACGGGCGATCGGCGTTCGGGCCCAGCCAGTAGCGCTCGACGTCGGGATCGACCAGCCGCTCGGCGTTGTGCGGGTCCAGGTAGCGCAGCTCGTACCAGCACGAGCCGGCCCAGTTGGGCATCGTGTTCGTCTCGCGGCGGTACCGCTTCGGTCCGTCGCCGAGGTCCAGCTCGACGTCGACCCAGTCGGTCAACCGGCCCAGCGGTGGCTCGGGCGTCGAATCGGCGTCGTCGGGCGGGAAGGACTTCGGTGAGAAGTCGTCGGTCTCGGGCAGCTCGACGGGCAGCATCGACTCGGGCAGGGCGACGGGCAGACCGGTCTCGTCGTAGACGATCGGGAACGGCTCACCCCAGTACCTCTGCCGGCTGAACAGCCAGTCGCGTAGGCGGTACGTGGTGGCGCCACGCCCGCGACCCTCGGCCTCCAGCCACGTGATGACGGCGGTCTTCGCCTCGTCGATCGTCAGACCGTCGAGGGACAACGCATCGTTGGACGAATTGATCCGCGCACCCTCGCCGGTGTACGCGCCGGTGTCCCAGCCTTCGGGCGGGGCGACGGTGCGCACGATGGGCAATCCGTAGACCGTCGCGAAGTCCCAGTCGCGCTCGTCCTCGGCCGGCACGGCCATGATCGCGCCGGTGCCGTACCCCATCAGGACGTAGTCGGCGACGAAGATCGGGATCGGCGCGCCGGTGACGGCGTTCGTGGCGTACGAGCCGGTGAAAACTCCGGTCTTCTCGCGGTCGCCGGCCTGCCGGTCGAGCTCGGAACGGCGGGACGCGGCCAGGCGGTATTCGTCCACCGCGACCTTGGGCGTCAGCGCGTCACCCGTCCAGACGACCGGAGTGTCCGCCGGCCAGCCCGCGGGTGTCAGCGCGTCGACCAGCGGGTGCTCGGGCGCCAGCACGAGATAGGTAACCCCGAACAGCGTGTCGGGACGGGTGGTGAAGACCTCGATGTCACCCGCGGACGAGGCGAATGCGACGTGCGCACCCGTCGAGCGGCCGATCCAGTTGCGCTGCATGGTGCGCACCTTCTCGGGCCAGTCGATCTGGTCGAGGTCGCGGACCAGCCGGTCGGCGTAGGCGGTGATGCGCATGTTCCACTGCGGCAGCGGCTTGCGGAACACCGGGAAGTTGCCGCGCTCGCTGCGCCCGTCGGCGGTGACCTCCTCGTTGGACAGCACCGTGCCCAGGCCGGGTGCCCAGTTGACCGTCGAATCGCTGCGGTAGACGAGGCGGTGGCTGTCGATCACCTGACGGCGCTCGACGTCGGACAGCTCCTCCCAGGGCCGATCGGTGTCGTTCGTGCCCGGGGCTGGGCGGCGCACGCCGGCGTCCAGTTCGGCGATCAGCTCGTCGATCGGACGCGCGCGGTCGAGGTCGGTGTCGTACCAGGAGTTGAAGATCTGCAGGAAAATCCACTGCGTCCAGCGGTAGTACTCGGGGTCGGTGGTGGCGAAGCGGCGGCGCTCGTCGTGCCCCAACCCGAGCCGGCGCAGCTGCGCCAGGAACACGTCGATGTTGCCGTAGGTCGTCACCCGCGGGTGCTGTCCCGTCTCGACGGCGTACTGCTCGGCCGGCAGGCCGAAGGCGTCGAAGCCCATGGTGTGCAGCACGTTGTCGCCGCGCATGCGCCGGTAGCGAGCGAATACGTCGGTGCCGATGTAACCAAGCGGGTGCCCGACGTGCAGTCCCGCGCCGGACGGGTACGGGAACATGTCCATGATGTAGGTGTGCCGGCCGATGGCAACCCGGTCGAAGCCCTCGGACATCGGACCGATCGGGTTGGGCGCGTCGAAGGTGCCCTCATCCAGCCAGCGCCGCTGCCAGCCCGTCTCGATCCGGTCGGCCAGCGCGGCGGTGTAGCGATGCGCGGGGACGTCGGCTGCGTCGATGGACCGTACCGGCGCCGTGTCCGTACCCGCTGTTCGGGTGTCTGTGCCGCTGCTGCCGCTGGTCACGTTGTGGGCTCCAATGCCGTGTGGATCACTGCCTCCGGACATACGAAGAGCCTCTGCGCATTCGCAGAGGCTCGGCCGCGCTGTCGATCATGACGTCAGCGCGGCTTGCCAAGAAGCAGTCGATCCGGGGTACGCACGCCCCAGAGAATAGCGCGCTGGCCCCACCGCTTCGCGGCCGCGATGGCCGCGGCCGTCCGATGAGGTGCGCACCCCGCGCCCGCTGTCCGTCGCCACCGGGCGCGGGGGCACCTGACGCCCAGGGTAGAGGGACAAGGCGCATGAGAGAACGCTCAACTACTTATGTCGTCAATCACTCGCGCTGATTTTGTTCAAGAACTGAACGATTTGCGGACAAAGCGGACAGGTCAGGCATCGGCATCGGCCGCGTCGTCGCCGGGGCCGACGTGTGCCGGCAGCGGCACGATCGTGCCCGGGGCGCCGAGGTTGTGTCCGCGCAGGCGCCAGGCCGGAGCTTCGTCGTGCAGCTCGCAGTACAGCTCGGACCAGTGGCAGTTGGCCAACGGCCCCAGCGGGTGCACCCGCTGTTCGATGCCGAGCAGCGCATTGGTCAGCGCCATCGCCGTCGCGCTGTGACTGACCAGGACGGTGACCGGGACGACCGACAGCTCATGGAAGGCCTTCAACGCCCGTTCGGCGACTTGGTCGCGGCTCTCACCGCCGCGCCGGCTGACGTCGCGTCCGGCCACCCAGTCGGCGAACTCGTCGGGGTAGGTCTCGGCAACCTCGTCGCGGGTCAAACCCTCCCAGTGGCCGAGCCCACGCTCCCGCAGCCGCGCGTCGGCGATGGGTTCGAGACCGCACGCGGCACCGACGATCTCGGCTGTCTGCTCGGCGCGTGCAAGGTCGGAAGTGACGAGCTGGTCCGGACGGACGGCCGCGATCAGCGCGCCCACCTCGTAAGCCTGCGCCCGGCCGATCTCGTCGAGCGACGGGTCGGCCTGACCCTGGAAGCGCCGTTGCGCGTTCCACGCGGTGCGGCCATGGCGCAGGAGCAGCAGGCTTCTGGTCGTCATCCGCCGTCGTCGCCGGACGCGCGTGCGGCCGCGTGAGCAGCAGCGGCGGCGTCCTCGAACGGGACGAACGGGCAGTCCTTCCACAGCCGCTCCAGGGCGTAGAAGACCCGCTCCTCCGAGTGCTGCACGTGCACGACGATGTCGCCGTAGTCCAGCAGCACCCAGCGACCGTCGCGCTGGCCCTCGCGGCGGATCGGCTTGTGGCCGCCACCGCGCAACGTGTCCTCGACGCCGTCGACGATGGCCTCGACCTGACGCTCATTGGTACCGGTGACGACGACGAAGACGTCGGTGATGGCCAGCCGGTCGCTGACGTCGATGAGCACGATGTCACCCGCGAGCTTGTCGGCGGCGGCTTGGGCTGCGTTGCGGGCGAGTGAGATCGCCTCGTCGGTTGCTGTCATGTCGCCGCCAGTCTACGGGCGGTAGAGCCGGTGCTTGTTGATGTACTGCACGACGCCGTCGGGTACCAGGTACCAGACGGGCCGACCGGCGGCCACCCGCTCGCGACACCCGCTCGAGGAGATCGCAAGAGCCGGGACGTCGAGCAAGCGAACCGAGTCGCTGGGCAGGTGCGCGTCTGACAACTCGTACCCAGGACGGGTGACCCCGACGAAGTGCGCGAGCCGGAGCGCCTCCTCGGCGCTCTTCCACGACAAGATCTGCGCCAGCGCGTCAGCGCCGGTGATGAAGTACAGCTCCGCGTCCGCACGTAGCGCCTTGATATCGCGGATGGTGTCGATCGTGTAGGTCGGGCCGGAGCGGTCGATATCAGCGCGGCTGACCCAGAACCGTGGGTTGGACGCGGTGGCGATCACCGACATCAGGTAGCGGTGCTCGGAACCGCTGACGTCGCGGTCGGACTTCTGCCACGGCTGTCCGGTAGGCACGAAGATCACCTCGTGCAGGCCGTACAGCGAAGCCACTTCGCTCGCCGCCACCAGGTGGCCGTGGTGGATCGGGTCGAACGTTCCGCCCATGATGCCGACGCGTCGGGTCGCTCGGCCGTTGCCCATGCGCGCGATCCTAGAACCGGCTACCGAATGCGGATGGACGGCATGCGCAGCGGGCCGCCGCTGGGCAGCCGCAACTCGGCGGCAAGTGCAGCGAGGTCTCCCCAGGCGCTGGCCGTCGCGGCCACCGCTCGCGGGTCGTCGCTGGACTTCGGCCGGCCGAGACGGGCCAGCGGCGGGATGTTGATCGCCGGCCGCACCGGGGCGTCATCGGGCAGTCCGGCGCGCTCGCGCGCGATCTGGGCCGCGTCGCGCAACGAGCCGAGCCGGTCGACGAGGCCGTTGCCCACGGCGTCGGCGCCCGACCAGATCCGTCCGCGGGCGACGTCGTGCACCGCGTCGTAGTCGAGGCCGCGGCCGTCGGCGACCTTCTGGACAAACTCGCGGTAGACGCGGTCGAGCATGGCCGACAACCGCTCGCGCTGGTCGTCGGTGAAGCCGCGGCGCAACGAGTACATCGACGCGCTGCCGCCCCGTTCGACGATCCCGGTGCCCAGGCCGAGCTTGTCCAGCAGCTCGGCGACGACGACCTTGCCCCCGAGCACGCCGATCGAGCCGGTGATCGTCCCGGGCTGGGCGACGATGACGTCGGCGGGGCAGCTGACGTAGTAACCGCCGGAGCCGGCCACGGCGCCCATCGAGACGACCACCGGCTTGCCTGCCTTGCGGGTCAGCTCGACCTCGCGCCACATCGTGTCGGACGCAACCGCCGACCCGCCCGGCGAGTCGACGCGGAACAGCACGACCTTGGCGTGCTCGTTCTCGCGCGCAGCGCGCAATGCGGCGGACACGGTGTCGCTGCCCAGCTGGCGACCCCGCGGGCCGCTGCGGCTGCGGCCACCGACGATCTCGCCGTGCCCCTCGACCAGCGCGACGAAGCCCTTGGACCGGCGCAGCAGCTGCGCGGCCTTTCGGACGTCCAGTGGGGGCGTCCACTGGTCGGCGAACAGCAGCTGCACGCCGTCACCGGCACGCGTCCTGGCCTCGGCGTACACCTCGTCGCGGTAGCCGAGACGGTCGACGAGCCCGGCCGAGACGGCATCGTCGGCTGCCAGCGGCGCACGGTCGGCCGCGGCCCGGACGGCATCGGGTTCGAGGCCGCGGGCCCGCGCGATCATGTCGACCGCGCCGTCCCAGATCGACTCGACGACGCGGTCGATCGCCTCGCGTCCCTCGGGGGTGAATTCGCTGCGCATGATGCGGTCGGCAGCGCTCTTGTACTCGTACCGCTTGTCCAGCTGGGGTTCGACGCCGAGCTTGTCGAGGGCCCCGCGCAGGAACGTCGTCTCGGTGGCCACGCCCATCAAAGCAAGTTCACCCGACGGCTGCAGCCAGATCTCACGGCAACCGCTGGCCAGCACGTAGTCCGATGTCCCGTTTCCGCCCTCGCCGATCGTCTCGGCCCAGGCGATCGTGGGTTTTCCGGACGCCGCGAAAGCGACCAGCCCGGCCCGCACCTCCTGCGCGATGGCCCACGGCAGGGCCGCGCCGCCGACCTTGACGACCAAGCCACGCACCGCATGGTCCTTACCGGCCTCATGCAGCGTGCGCAGCACCGCACGCAGCCGCGGCCGGTGCCGGCTGCGCAGCTTGCTGACCAGGTCGTCGGGCTCGAGCTCGATCAGCGCGCTCGTCAGGTCGAGCTCGAGCAGTACTCGCGGACGACGTCCGGGAACGGTGGCCATGCGCTCCACCGTACGGACGCGCGAGAAGGACACCGTGGACGGTGCGGACGCGATCGAGGACGCCCTCGGTGTTCGGGTGCCCGATGACGACCGGCTGTGGGTTCGGCTCAAACCCGGCTGGACGCCGGACCCGGATTGGAAGTGGCGCATCTTCGGTAGCGCGCAAACGTATGCCGGCCACTTCCATGTCTGCGCGATCGGCCACGACGAGCAACACCGGTCGGTGAATGTGGCCGACGTCGCCGAGTTCGCCCCAGCCGCGCGGCTCTGGCTTTCCGGGTTCCTAGCCGGTCAGGAAATCACCCAGTTCCAGTTCATGGGCAGCTCCGTCGAACTGCTGGACACCATGACCGAGGCCGACGAAGACCGCTGGCGCGCCTGGAACGTCGCGTTCCGCCGCCGTGGTTACGAGCTGTCGCTCGACGAGCTCCCCGAGGTGGACGAACCGGCGCTGGCCACCGCGCACGACCCGCCGGCCTGGGCCTTCATTGCCGGGCAGTTCTGGACGTACTCGGAGACGGGCTGGGCACCGGCCGACCCGCAGCCCGCGCCGTTCTCCGGCGACCAGCCAGCCCGCTGGCCGGGCACGGTGTGCGTCGAGCGCGGCCACCACGACATGGATCTCGAGGTCGGTGAGGTCGTTCTCCGCATCGACTGCCACGCCGTCTGACCGCGCGGCAGGCCGCGAAGGGGCCGATTGCCACCTCCCGGGCTACCAGTGCACCCCGCGCAGGATGTGCGCGAAGGCGACGCTCTCGGTGGACGGCTGGTCGGACTTCGACCCGCCGCTGCCGCGGGCTGCGTGGGAATCGGGGAAGAGCTTGTAGCCGGCGTTGAGCACGACGTCGACGCCGCGCGGCGCAACCTGGTAGGCGAGCTCGCCGGCGTTGCCCAGGGTGGTGCCGACCTTCTTCGGCTTGCGGATCATCGCCTTGCAGATCATGTCGGCGGCCTCGGGTGGAGTCATGGTCGGGAAGCGGTCGTACATCTTGGTGGGCGCGATCATCGGCGTACGCACGAGCGGCATGTGGATCGTGGTCAGGTGCACGCCGTCGTCGACGACCTCGGAGGCGATGCAGCGCGAGAACGCGTCGAGCGCAGCCTTCGAGGCGACGTAGGCCGAGAAGCGCGGGATGTTGGTCTGCACGCCGATGGAGCTGACGTTGATGATGTGGCCGCCCTTGCGGCCGTCGGGCGCGGTCTGGCGCATGACGGGCAGCAGCGACAGGATCAGCCGCACCGGTCCGAAGTAGTTCAGCTGCATGGTGCGTTCGAAGTCGTGCATGCGGTCGTAGGACAGCGCGATCGAGCGCCGGATCGACCGGCCGGCGTTGTTGACCAGCACGTCGACGCGGCCGTGCTCCTGGAGCACCTCCTTGGCCATCCGCTCGATGTCGCTGAGGTCGGCGAGGTCGCAACGGTGCACGAAGGCGATGCCACCGAGGTCCTCGATCTCCTGCTTGGTCTGCTCGAGCTTGTCGACCCCGCGGGCCACCAGGATGACGCGCCCGCCCGCGGCGCCGACCCGCAGCGCGGTGGCCCGGCCGATGCCCGACGACGCGCCGGTGATCATCACCGTCTTGCCCTTGATCGCGCGGGCGAGTTGCTTGTCCTTGCGACGGTCGGGGCTGTACGTGCGCTCCCAGTACTCCCAGAGGTGTTGCGCGTACAGCGCGAACTCGGGCAGCTCGATGCCGGACCCGGCGAGCACTGCCTGCGTCTTCGTCGAGTCGAAGTGCGTCGGGTAGGTCAGGTAAGCGAACATCTCGCGTGGGATGCCGAGCTCAGCCAGGGCCAGATCGGTGAGCTGCTTGGCACCGGGCAGGCTGGTCAGCGTCTTGGTCAGGCGCGCGGGCAGCATGTCCATCATCCGGGCGTCGACGTTCAGCGACGGCTGCGGCGCCTTGGCCGCCTTCGTCAGCGCCTTCAACAGGCCGCCGACCGTCAGCGCCTCGGGATCGGTCAGATGGAATGCCCGGCCGTCGAGGTCGGGTTGGTGGGCGATGTAGTCCATGGCCTTGGCGACGTAGTCGACCGGGACGAGGTTGATCTCGCCGCCCTCAATACCGACGCCACGCAGCCATGACGGCGTGACCCCGCGCAGCCGCTGGATGGTGCGGAAGAAGTAGTACGGGCCGTCGATCTTGTCGATCTCACCCGTCTCGGAGCTGCCGACGACGGCCCCCGGCCGGTAGATGCGCCACGGCACCGGCGAGTCACGCCGCACGATGCCCTCCGATTCGTGCTTGGTCTTGTAGTACGGGTTGTGCTCGACGTCCTGCGCCTCGTCGAACATGTCCTCGGTGAACGTGCCGCGGTAGAGCCCGGCCGCGGCGATCGAGCTGACCATGTGGAAGTGCCCGGCGTGCACCGCACCGGCAAGCGACAGCGCGTGCCGCGTCCCCTCGACGTTCGCCGCGTACTGGCTGTCGGCGTCGGCGGTCAGGTCGTAGATCGCGGCCAGGTGGAAGAAGTGCTCGATCTTCCCGTCGAGGCGCTCGAGTTCCTCCTGGTCGACGCCGAGCCGCTCCTTGGACAGGTCGCCGATCACCGGCACGATGCGGTCGTCGTCGGCGCCGAGGCGCGTCTTCAGCTCGTCCAACTTGTCCAGTGAGCTCGCCCGGCACAGGGCGTAGATCGTCCCCTCACGCTCGAGTAGCTGCGCGAGCAGGAAGCGGCCGATGAATCCGGTCGCCCCGGTGACGAAGTACGCCATGAAGATCCTCCTGGGCTGTTACTGACAGGTAGCCCAGAGTGTGGTCCTCGCGGGGGCGAAGTTCCAGCGGGATCGTCAGCCGATGAGCACCTTCGGGAAAATCGCCCCGAGCACCAGTCCTGCCACGTAAAGCCAGCCGAAGGCCCGGTTGTGGACGAGGCAGACCCGGTGGTACCAGAGCGGCCAACCGACGTAGCCGGCCGGCGGTGACGTCGGCGTGGGCCGCGCCATGACCCTGATCGCTCGCAGGGCGCGCGGAGCGGCGAGCACGATGAGCAACGCGAACGGGGTCAGGTCACCGAGCGCGACGAGCAGCACCGTGACCGCGTACATCGCAACTACCGAGACCTCGTTGAAGTACCGGGCGACGCTTTCGCCCAACAGCACGGGAAGGGTGCGTTGGTGCTGGCCGGTGTCGAACTCGCGCTGGTCGACGTGCTTGCCGACCAGGATCGACATGACGCCCAGGCCGGGTGGGACGGACGCAGCGAACGCGACGCCGGACCAGTGCCCGGTAATGACGTAGTAGCCGCCGCCGATCATGAGCGGGCCCCACACGACGAAGGCCGCGATCTCGCCGAGCCCGAGTTCCTTCAGGGCCCGCGGTGCTGCGTCGTAGGCGTACAGCAGGACGCCGCCGATGAGCGCCAGCCAGAGCGCCGGCAGCCCGCGCAGCGCCACGAAATACGCCGCGATGGCCACCGACACGAGGCCCAGCACGACCAGGCCGGTGGCGAGCAGTCGCGGCGTCACAGCACCGCTGGCGATCGGGTGCAGGGTGTAGCGGCGGCGCGGGGAGTCGGCGGTGTCGTGGCCGCGGCGGTAGCCGAAGTAGTCGTTCGACAGGTTGCTGACCGCGTGCAGGACCAGGTAGCCGACGAAGACGGCAACGAACGGCAGCCACTCGAAGCGGCGATCCGTGGCAGCCAGCAGACCGGCCATGAGCGCCGACTGGGCCGAGATGACGAGGATGACGCTGCGGGCGGCGTACAGGAACCGCGTCACCGGGTCGAGGTGCGAGAACTCCGACGCCTGCGCCGGATAGAAGCCGGTGAACGCCCCGACGAACGCGAACGGCCCGCCCTGTGGCGGCTTGCCGGCAGCAGGTACAGGAGTGGTCGTCGGTGTTGCTGGGTTCGTTACCGCGTCGGTGCTCACGTGCCCCACGGTACGACGGCGCAGGGCGGGAAAGCCCACCTCGGAAACGCGTGTTTGCTCACTGGGAACGGTGCTCACGAGCGACGTGGACACCCCGTCCCCGGTGCGCGCCCACGCCGAGGGCCATGGGCATCTCGGGGCGCGCGCCTGGCCCGACCGCTGCGCAGTCGAGAAGCACATCGCCAATGTGTTCCTGAAGCTCGATCTGCCGCCGTCCGGGACCGACTACCGCCGGATGCTCGCCGTACTGCGCTACCTGCAGTCCTGACGGTGGGCCGCCGTCGATAGGGTCGAAGAGTGACACAGGCGGCCGACATCCTCGACCTCATCGCCGGTGAGGACTACGAGGTGGCGATCGACCCACCCGGCGACGGTGTGGGTTTCTGGGCCGGTGGACCGTCCGCGGTCTGGCACGATCACGCGTTCTACCTGGCCTACCGGTTACGGCGCCCGGTTACCGCCGGCCGGGGCTACGCCAACGTGGTGGCGCGCTCTGAGGACGGCGTGCACTTCGAGACCGTGGCCACCGTCACCAGCGAGCAGTTCGAGTGCGCCTCGCTCGAGCGACCCGCCCTCATCGCCTTGCCGGACGGCGGTTGGCGACTGTACGTCTCGTGCTCGACGCGCAACTCGAAGCACTGGTGGGTCGAGACGATCGAGTCCGACGACCTCGCCACCCTTGCCGACGGCAAACGCACTGTCGTGCTGCCCGGCGACCCGGACACCACGGCCTGGAAGGACATCGTCGTGCGGCGCAGCGGCCCGGACTGGCAGATGTGGGCCTGCCGGCACCCGCTCGACGGCGGCGACGACCAGGCCGACCAGATGACGTCGGTGTACCTGACGAGTGACGACGGACTGATCTGGTCCGAGCGCTCGACCGCGCTCGCACCTACGGCCGGGACGTGGGACGCCCGTGGCGTCCGCATCACCAGCGTCGTGCGCAGCGGGGCGTCCTGGCTGGCGTTCTACGACGGCCGGGCGTCCGCCGCGGAGAACTGGTTCGAACGCACCGGGCTGGCCGAGGGCGCCGGTCCCGACGCGTTCACCGCGGTCGCCGGTCCAACGCCGACCGGGCAGACCGTCCGCTACCTCAGCTTCGCCGAGTCACTGACCGGCACCCGGGTCTATTGGGAGGCGTCACGCTCCGATGGCGCCAACGAGCTGCGCACCGCAAAGGTGCCGCGCCCCGCATCGCCCAGCCAGTCCTGAAACGAACGCCCCAGCACGTCCTCGAGCAGCGCGACGTCATCGCGAACCCGCGCGACCAGCTCCCGCCGGACGGCGACGTCGAGCTTCGGGCGCTGCGACGGGCCGCGCTGCAGCGCAGCGAGCAGCGGACGCTGGGCCTGCCGCCACACCCGCGGATCGACGTGCCGGCCGAGCGACGCACCACCGCGCACGAGCATCCGCAGCCCCGAGTTGACGGCGCCGTGCCCAGCCCACGCTGTGACGTTCGACCCCGGGATCGAGCTGACGACGCCGGGTTCGACGCCGAGGAAGGTCGCGATGCTGTCGAGCGTGTGGGCCGGCGCGTCGATGAGCTCGCGGTAGCGCACGACGAACACCCGCTCGCGGTCGACGTGCTCGAACAGCGAGACGAGCTGCTCGCCGTAGCGCCCGAGTCCGAGATAGCGCCAGAAGGGCGCCCACCCCGCGGCTGCCCGTTCGTCCTCGAGATCGCAGGCGGTCCGGAAGTCGCCCTCAGGCTCCAGCCCGTCGGCCCACAGGTGCGTCCAGTTCGAGTACGCGCGGTCGATGGGGTCACGGATGACCGCGATCATCCGGACGTCCGGGATCGCCGCTGCGATCCGTGCGTGCGCCGCGGTGTCCCACAGGTAGAACGGTGTGCTCTCGCCGCGCAGCGTGCCGGGCGGGGCGGCGTCGAAGAGCTGCTCGTATCGTTCGCGCTGCCAGATCCACTCCTGCGCGCTGTGCGCGTCGCCCGGCCCGCGCTGGGTGTCCGGTGCGGGCGGGCGGCCGTCGGTGAGGAAGTACTTGGGTTCCTTCGGCGTGGACAGGAAGAGCTGCGGGTGCCCGACGAGCGCGGCATGTAGGGCGGTCGAACCGGCCTTCGGGGCGCCGGCGATGAGGAAGTCAGGCAGGGCCACTGGGCTCCCCTCTAATGCCTACTGAATGTGTAGAGAACTCTACCGGGCGTCGAGCTCGGCGATGAGCCGCCGGCCCGCCGTATTGCGGTACGACGCGTCGATGAGCTCGGCGATCTCTGCCCAGGCCCGGCGGGCCGCTCGCGGCGCGGGCAGGGCCATGCCGAGCCAACCGTAGGCGCCGAGGTAGGCGGGTACATAGCAGCGGTCGTCGGCGAGCAACGGCTCGCGCTCGCCGGCTTCAGGCAGGACGAGCACGGTGTGCGTGTGTTGGATCCACTCGCCGTCGACGCGTTCTGAACCGCCGTAGTAGGCGAAGACCTTGGTCGTGAAGAACGCGGGATGTCCGTGCGTGATCTTCTCCGCCGCGCCGGGGAACCCCAATGCAATCTCGCGGACACGGGCGAGCTGCGGGTCGTCCTCGTCGAACATCCTCGGGTGCGGCATAAGTTGATCTACCGGCAGTGGCCGTCGCCGGTCACGATCCACTTCGTCGAGGTCAGCTCGGCCAGGCCCATCGGCCCGCGGGCGTGCATCTTCTGCGTCGAGATGCCGATCTCGGCGCCGAAGCCGAACTCGCTGCCGTCGGTGAAGCGGGTCGAGGCGTTGACCATGACCGCCGCCGAGTCGACGCGAGCGGTGAAGCGACGTGCCGCCGCGAGGTCGCGGGTGACGATGGCCTCGGTGTGGCCGGTCGACCAGCGGCGAATGTGCGCGATGGCCTCGTCCAGGTCGTCGACGACGCGGGCTGCCATGTCGAGGGACAGGTACTCGCGCTCCCAGTCGTCGTCGGTGGCGACGAGCACGCCGTCGAGCTCGGCGAAGGCCTCGTCGCCGTGCACGACGACTCCCCTGCTCTGCAGGGCGGCCGTGATCCGGGGCAGGAACTCCTCGGCCACCGCTCGGTGCACGAGCAGGGTCTCGGCGGAGTTGCACACGCTGACCCGCGAGGTCTTGGAGTTCACGACGATGCGCTCGGCGACGTCGAGGTCGGCGGCGGCGTCGACGTAGACGTGCACGTTGCCGACGCCGGTCTCGATGACTGGCACGGTGGCGTTCTCGACGACGTGCTGGATCAACCCGGCCCCGCCGCGCGGGATGACGAGGTCGACCAGCCCGCGGGCCCGTAGCAAGTGGTCGACCGAGGCACGGTCGGTGCCGGGCACCTGCAGCACCGCATTGCGGGGCAGGCCGGCCTTCTCGGCCGCGCCGGCGAGTACCTCGACCAGCGCAGTGTTCGACTGGAACGCCGACCCTGACCCACGAAGCAGAGCGGCGTTGCCGGACTTCAGTGCCAGCCCGGCGGCGTCGACGGTAACGTTCGGGCGGGCCTCGTAGATCATCGCGATCACGCCGAACGGCACGCGCACCTGGCGGATCTCGAGCCCATTGGGCTGGGTGTAACCGCGCAGCACCTCACCGACCGGATCGGGCAGCGCTGCGATGTCGCGCAGCCCGTCAGCCATCGCAGCCACCCGGGCTGCGTCGAGTGCAAGGCGGTCGAGCAGGCCGTCGGCCATCCTGGCTGCGCGGCCGGCTTCGACGTCGCCGGCGTTGGCCTGGACGATTGCCTCGGTGGCTGCGTCGAGGGCGTCGGCCATCGCGTGCAGGGCCGCGTCCTTGGCCGCGCGCGAGAGCGGCGCCAGTTCCGCCGCAGCATCTCGCGCACGAGCCGCTACGGCCCGGACGTCGGCGGACGGCTCGCTCATGTCCGACAGGATACGGGCGTTATTTCTTCGACCTGCGCTTGTGCCGGTACTGCAGCAACGCCGAGATGAGCGCCCCGACGACGGCAGCGATGAGCAGCGCCACGAAAACCGGCGCGTTGACCTTGGGGCCGGCGATGATCCGGATCTTCACGTTCTCGGTGTTCTCGACGATGAAGATCACGATCAGGACGAACAGGATGCCGGCGATGATCTGTCCGGGCGAGATGCTGCGCTTCTGCTTGGCCGGCGCGGCGGCTGGTGGCGGAGGCGTGACGGGGCGTTGGCTGGCGTCGCTCATGCTCCAGTCGATACCCGCTTACGGCGTACGCCTCACGACTGTGCGTGCCGTGTCGACACGACTCACAACACGACCAAGTCGTCGCGATGGACGAGTTCGCGCCGGAACTCGGCGGGCAATTCGCTGGTACGGTGCCCGAGCAGGGGCGGGAGGTCAGCGGCGTCATAGCCGACCAGCCCCCGGGCGACCGGTACTCCGTCGGGTCCGACTAGGTCGACGGGCTCGCCCGAGTAGAACTCGCCGGTCACGCCCACAACGCCGGCGGGCAGCAGGGAGGTCCGTCGCTGCACGATCGCGGTGACCGCACCCTGGTCGAGCAGCAGGCGACCGCGCGGCGTGGTGGCGTGCCGTAGCCAGAACAGCCGCGACGTCGTGCGGTCGCCGGCCGCGTGGAAGAACGTGCCGGCGGCGCCACGCAACGCGTCGTCGATGCGCGACGCGGCAGCCAACACCACCGGGATGCCCTCGCTGGTCGCAATGGCGGCGGCGTCGATCTTGGTCGTCATCCCCCCCGAACCCACGTGGCTGCCCGAACGGCTGACGTCGACCCCGGCCAGCGCAGCCATCGACTCGACCTCGGCGATGAACTCGGCGCCGGGACGTCCCGGCTGGCCGGTGTACAACCCGTCGACATCGGTGAGCAGCACGAGCGCGTCGGCCTGCACGACATGCGAGACGAGCGCCGCCAGCCGGTCGTTGTCCCCGAAGCGGATCTCGTGGGTGGCGACCGTGTCGTTCTCGTTCACGATCGGGACTACGCCGAGCGCGAGGAGCCGCTCCAGCGTCGACTCGGCGTTGCGGTAGTGCCCACGGCGATGCAGGTCGTCGGCGGTGAGCAACACCTGGCCGACGATCAGCCCGTAGCGGGCGAACGACGCGGCGTAGCGCTCGGCGAGCAGCTGCTGGCCGACGCTCGCCGCGGCCTGTTGGGTGGCCAGGTCGCGGGGGCGCGAGCGCAATCCCAACGGGCCGATCCCGGCCGCGATAGCGCCTGAGGACACGAGCACGACCTGCTGGCCGGCCTGTCGACGGGCGGCAACGGCGTCGACGATCCCATCGAGGCGGTCCGGGGCGAGCCGGCCCCGGGAGGTCAGCGACGACGAGCCGACCTTCACCACCGTTCGGCGGGCCTCGGCGATCGCCGCACGGCTCATGAGCGAACGCAGTGAACGAATGACGAATGGGCATGGCCTCTGGCGGCCGGAACGAAGCGGAGGCCGGTCATTCCTCGTCCCACTGCCCGGTGTGGCGCGACTTCTTGGCCGCGAGCCGTTCGTCGGCGCGCGACCGGGTGGACGTGTCGAGTCGCTCGTCGGTGCCACGCCGTCCCGGCGCCCAGTCCTCGATATCGACACCGCCGGTGGGCTCGAAGTCGAAGCTGACGTCGCCGATCGTCACCGGTGCGCCGCGTTCGGCACCCTGCTTGGCGAGTTCCTTCTCGACGCCGAGCCGGGCGAGGCGGTCGGCCAGATAACCCACCGCCTCGTCGTTGTCGAAGGCGGTCTGTCGGATCCAGCGTTCGGGCTTCTCGCCACGCACGATGAACCCGCCCGGCTCGGCGGGATCGGGGCTGACGGTGAACCCCGCGTCGTCGACGGCGCGCGGCCGCAGGACGATGCGGGGCGACTCGGGCAGCGCGCGCTCGGCACGGTCGGCCTGGACCGCGGCGGCGAGCGCGAAGGTGAGCTCGCGCAGCCCGGCGTGCGACACGGCGCTGATCTCGAACACCCGCAGGCCGCGGGCCTCGAGGTCGGGGCGCACGAGGTCGGCGAGTTCCTTGCCCTCCGGCACGTCGATCTTGTTCAAGGCGACAAGGCGGGGCTTCTCGAGCAGCTCGCCGAACGTGCCCTCGTACTGCGAGAGCTCGGACTCCAGCGCGTCGAGGTCGCTGAGCGGGTCGCGGCCGGGTTCGAGGGTGGCGCAGTCCAGGACGTGCAGCAGCACCGCGCAGCGTTCGACGTGGCGCAGGAAGTCCAGGCCGAGCCCCTTCCCCGCGGCCGCGCCGGGGATCAGGCCGGGCACGTCGGCCACGGTGAAGGTGGTGGTGCCCGCACTGACCACGCCGAGGTTCGGCACGAGCGTGGTGAACGGGTAGTCGGCGATCTTGGGGCGCGCGGCCGACAGGGCAGCGATCAGCGAGGACTTCCCGGCGCTCGGAAAACCGACCAGGCCGACGTCGGCCACGCTCTTGAGCTCAAGGACGAGCTCCCGTTCCTCGCCCGGCTCGCCGAGCAGCGCGAATCCCGGGGCCTTGCGCTTGGTGGAGGCCAGGGCGGCGTTGCCGAGCCCGCCCTGCCCGCCGCGGGCCGCGACGAACTCGGTGCCCGGCCCGGTGAGGTCGACCAGCACGTCGCCGTTCTCGTCGAGCACGACGGTGCCATCCGGAACGCGCAGGCGCAGGTCCGAGCCGTGCGCACCGTTGCGGTGGCCACCGGCAGCCTGGCCGCCGTTGCCGGCCTTCTGGTGCGGGTGGTGGTGGAAGTCCAGCAGCGTGTGGACGTTGGTGTCGACGGCGAGGACGACGTCACCGCCACGTCCCCCGTTGCCGCCGTCCGGGCCGCCGAGCGGCTTGAACTTCTCCCGGTGGATGGACGCGACGCCGTGCGCGCCGTTACCAGCAGCGAGGTGCAGGACGACCCTATCGACGAACTTCATGGGTCGACGAACTTCATGGGTCTACGAACTTCATGGGTCTACGAGCTTCATGGGGGTCCGGGGTGGGCGGATTACCTCAGACGATGTTCACGGTCTTGCGGCCGCGCTTGGCGCCGAACTCGACCGCGCCGGCCTCGAGAGCGAACAGGGTGTCGTCCTTGCCGCGGCCGACACCGACGCCCGGGTGGAACTTGGTGCCGCGCTGGCGGACGATGATCTCGCCGGCCTTGACGACCTGGCCGCCGTAACGCTTGACGCCGAGGTACTGCGCGTTGGAGTCGCGACCGTTACGCGAGCTGGATGCGCCCTTCTTATGAGCCATGGTGTGCCACTCCCTACTTCGCGCTGATTCCGGTGACCTTCAGCTGGGTCAGCCGCTGACGGTGACCCTGTCGCTTGTGGTAACCGGTCTTGTTCTTGTATTTGTGGATGCGGATCTTCGGGCCCTTGGTCTGGGCCACGACCTCTGCGGTGATCTTGGCGGCCGACAGCTTGGCGGCCTCATGGGTGACGGCGGTGCCGTCGACCAGCAGGATCGCGGCTAGCGCGACCTCGGCGCCGGGCGCGGCATCGAGCTTCTCGACCTCGATCACATCGCCTTCGGCGACCTTGTACTGCTTGCCGCCGGTCTTGACGATGGCGTACATCGCGGGATCCACTCCTTGAACTGCTGCTGACACACGAGCGGCCCACCACGCGATGGGCCGTCGTCCAGATTACGTCACGGCGGGCTGCGCAGGCAAAACGCCTGCTGAGCTCGCCGTGCCCGTCACGGTGTGGCGACGGGCGGCCCGGCCGGCCGACTGGCCGCCCGTCGACGCCGACGCCCGGCGGGCACGGCACCGTTCATGTCCTGATGCGGCGCAGGGTCCTCCGGTTGGCTCGCCGGGGTCGGCCCCTCAGCCACCGCGGCCGCCTCCAGCTCGACCACCGGCACGTCGGCCGCGGCCGGCTCCTGGACTGCGTCGTTCTCGGCAGCAGGTGCGTCGACAGCAGATGCCTCGACGTCGGTTGCCTCGGCCTCCCGGGCGGCGGCGACGAGATCGGTCGCCAACGTCGCGACCACGCCGTCGTCGGCCGGTGCGGCGCCGGCGGCCCGCTCGAGAGCGGCCGCCTTGTGGATCGCGGCGATGGCGGCATTGGCGGCCTGGCGCTGCTCGTCGGTCATCGGCGGCTCGACCGCCTCGACCGGCTCGCTGGCGCCGGCCTTTGCGCCGCGACGGCGCTTGCTGCGCCCGGCACCGCGCTCCTCGTCGTCGGACGAGCCGCCGTTCTTCTGCTCGACGGGTTCCTGCTGAATCAGGACCCCGCGGCCGTGGCAGTGCTCGCACGGTTCGCTGAACGCCTCGAGCAGGCCCTCGCCGACGCGCTTGCGCGTCATCTGCACGAGACCGAGCGAGGTGACCTCCGCGACCTGGTGCTTGGTGCGGTCGCGACCGAGGCATTCGGTGAGGCGCCGCAGTACGAGCTCGCGGTTCGACTCGAGCACCATGTCGATGAAGTCGATGACGACGATTCCACCGACGTCGCGCAGCCGCAGCTGGCGCACGATCTCCTCGGCCGCCTCGAGGTTGTTGCGGGTGACGGTCTGCTCGAGGTTGCCACCCGAGCCAACGAACTTGCCGGTGTTGACGTCGATGACGGTCATAGCCTCGGTGCGGTCGATCACCAGCGAGCCGCCCGAGGGCAGCCAGACCTTACGGTCGAGGGCCTTCATCAACTGTTCGTCGACGCGCAGGTCGTGGAACACGTCGCTGTTGCCGACGTGCTTGGACACCCGCGCGGCGAGGTCGGGGGCCACGCCGCCGACGTATTCCGAGACCGTGTCCCAGGCGTCAGAACCCTGCACGACCAGCCGCTTGAAGTCCTCGTTGAACACGTCGCGCACAACACGAATGGCCAAGTCAGGCTCGCCGTGCAGCAGGACGGGCGCCGACTTCTTCTGCTCGGCCAAGCTCTGGATCTGCTCCCACTGCGCCTGCAGCCGTTCGACGTCGTGGGTGAGGTCCTCTTCGGACGCGCCTTCGGCCGCGGTGCGCACGATGACGCCGGCCTCGTCGGGGACGATCTTCTTCAGAATCGATTTGAGGCGGTGCCGCTCGGCGTCGGGCAGCCGTCGGCTGATGCCGGTCATGCCGCCGCCGGGCACGTAGACGACAAAGCGGCCGGGCAGCGACACCTGGCTGGTCAACCGGGCGCCCTTGTGGCTGATCGGGTCCTTGGTGACCTGCACGAGGACGGAGTCACCGGAGTGCATCGCCTGCTCGATCGCGCGGGACTTGCCGTCGAGACCGGCGGCGTCCCAGTTCACCTCACCGGCGTAGAGCACGCCGTTGCGGCCCTTGCCGATGTCGATGAAGGCAGCTTCCATGCTCGGCAGGACGTTCTGGACGCGGCCCAGGTAGACGTTGCCGACGTAGGACGTCGCGCTGGCCCGGGTGACGTAGTGCTCGACGAGGATGTCGTCCTCGAGAACGGCGATCTGGGTGCGGTCGCCGGCCTGGCGGACGGCCATCACCCGGTCGACGGCCTCGCGGCGGGCGAGGAACTCGGCCTCTGTGAGGATCGGGGCGCGGCGGCGCGTCGTGTCCCGACCGTCGCGGCGGCGCTGACGCTTGGCCTCGAGACGGGTCGAACCTTTGATACCGCGCACGCCGTCGTCGCCGGCTGCACTGGAGCCACCGTCATCACTTGACCCGCGGCCCTTCCTGTCGCGGACGTGCGTGACGGTGTTCGGCGGGTCGTCAGTGCCACCGCCCGCATTGTCGGAGTCGCCGCCCGTCCCGGAACGTCGCCTGCGGCGACGCCGCCGGCTGGTCCCGGACTGCTCGGCGGAGTCGTCGCCGGCGTCGGCATCCGTGTCGTCGGAGTCGGAGTCCTCGGCCTCGGCGTCGGTGTCGGTGTCGGTGTCATCCACGATCGGCTCGTCCGCGTCGCCGTCTGTGGCGTCCTCGGCGTCATCGGCGCGGTTGGCACCGCCGCGGCCACGGCGGCCCCGGCGACGACGGCGACGAGCGCCGTTGGCCTGTTCGATCGCGGCTTCGCGCACGTCGTCCGGATCGGCGACGTCCTCGACAGCGGCCAGGTCGGACTCGTCGAGACTGCCGTCGGCGTCGACTGTCGCCTCGCCGGTGACCGCACCCTCGTCGGTGACCGCAGCCTCGTCGGTGACCGCAGCCTCGTCGGCGGGCGGCTCGAGCGGGGCGGCGGTCTTCTTGGCCGCCCGGCGGCGGCGTGGGGCCGGGGCGTCGACGGCGGGAGCGACGAACAGAACACTCGGCGCAACCAATGCGGACTCGCCCGGCTCACCGATGTCGCCCGCAACCGCATCCGCGGTGATCGTGCTGCCTGAGGTCTCGTCGACAGGTGCAGCGGCGGTCTTCTTGGACGCGCGCTTGCGGGTGGCCTTCTTGGACGGCGCCAGGGCCGGTGAGGTGAAGTCCAGCGTGGCTGCGGTGCTGGTCGAGCCGTCGGCCTCGCTGCCGGCCGCGGGAGCGGCCGCGTCGGCCGGGTGCGTCTCGGGGACGACGGACTTGGTGCGGCTGCGGCGGGCGGCCTTCTTGGCCGGCGCGGCCTCAGCGGGCGGCGCGTCGGCGACGATGTCGGCCGGCGCCTCGGGGGTAATGGTGACGGCCTTGGCGGCCGCCTTTCGAGGCGCCCTCTTACGCGGTGCCGGAGCGTCTGCGACCGGTCCTTCGGCAGGTGCGGCGTCGACCGGCGGCGGACCGGCAGCGGCTGTTGCCTTGCGCGCTGCTCGCTTGCGTGTGACACGCCCGGCGGGGGCGTCGGCGACCGGCGAATCGCCGGTGGTCTCAGCAGTGGTGGTGTCGGATGGGGTGGAGTCGTCGGTGCTGTCGGTGTCGAGCATGTGCTCGGGTCACTCCGTTTCGGCCTCCGGGCGCGCCCGCTCTCGCGGTACGCGACCGCACAGAGGCGGTTGTGTCGGGGCCGCGGCGACGAATCGGCGCTGCCCGCGAAGTCTGCGTCGGGTCGCTCCGCGGCCCGGTCGGTCGTGCGCTGGCGACTTGCTACGGCGGTGTCGTCGCCTGGTCTCGATCCGTGACCAGAGGGTCACCGATCTCACCGGCGTCGTCGAGCGGTCCCTGCGCCAGGCGGGCCGCGATAGGCGGCCCGGTCGGGGCGAGACCGGCGACGTCGCGCAATGCGACGACGACATCGTCGGGCCGCACGGTAGGGGTCACCTGTCGCACGACCGTGACCAGTATCGCACGTTCGCTCAGATCACCGGCTGCAGCCACACCGGGCACGGCTGCTAGGACGATCATCGACAGCACCGGCGCACGGGTGTCGAGCTCGCGCCGGCCGGACTTGGTCATCCTCTCGACGGTAATTTGCGAGGTGGCCAGGAAGGTCTCGACGGCAGCCTGCGCCTGTGTCACGGAGACGCCCGGCAACTCGATGCGCCAGCGTGAGGCGTGCATCCGCTCGGCCAGCGAACCGGGTCCGGCGACCACGACCTCGTCGATATCAAGCCCGTCGGGCAGCACCGCGTCGAGCGCACTGCGCACGGCCTCAGGGTCGATCTCTCGGGCCAACCCGATCTCGAGGTACTCGGCCTCGCTGGCCACGCCCGTCGGCGCGGCGCCCACGTAGCTGATCTTCGGGTGCGGCGAGAAGCCGGCCGAATAGGCCATCGGGATCTCGGCGCGCCGCAGAGCCCGCTCGAAGGCCCGGGCGAAGTCCCGATGCGAGGTGAACCGCAGCCGTCCGCGCTTGGCGTAGCGCAGGCGCAACCGCTGCACCGTCGGCGGGGGCGGTGGGCCTTCTGGGACGCGGCGGGCCATGCCACCAGGGTCGCAGACGACCAGGGCGCGACGGGCGACACGGGGTCCGGGGACGCAGCGGCGAAAGCGACGCGTTGCGCAAAGTGGTGGTCACCGGCTCGTACTCGGGAGCATGGCGCGCGTGAGACCGTTGGCCGTCTCCCGCCACCGCACCGCTGCGTTTGGACCGCTTGGGCGCGTGCTGGGCTGCTGGCTGCTTTCGTCGAGTGCCCTGTGGATGTTCACGGTGTCGGTCGGTGTCTTCGCGTACCACCGAGGCGGCGCCAATGGCATCGCGGTGGTCAGCGTGGCGCGGTTGGTTCCGGCCCTGCTCGCCGCACCCGGCGGGGGCGCGCTCTCCGACCATCTCGATCGCGGGCCGCCTCGTCGCCACCAGCAGCGCGTTGTGCGCGGCTGCTTACGCCATGACCGGGGCCATCGTTCTGGGCATCGGGCCGACGGCCGGCGTCGTTGTCGCCTGCGCGCTGGCCAGCGTCGCCGGTGCGGCGGTCCGTCCGTCGCTGGAATCGTTGCTGCCTGCCCTGTGCTGCCCTGTGCCGGACGCCGGCTGAGGTCACCCGAGCGACGGCGCTGTGGAACGTCGTCGACTCGGCCGGCTTCCTGCTCGGCGCCGGCGTCGGCGGCCTGCTCCTGGCCGCTCTCCGATTGGGTCAGGTAATCGCCGTCGCCGAAGGACTCGTCCTGCTGGCGGCCGCCCTGACGTCGTCGTTGCCGGCCGTGGTGGCGACCCAGGTGGACACCCCCGACGACGAGCTGGCCGGCGCGCTCGCCGGGCTGCGCGCGGTACGCAGGTCGCGGATGCTGCACGCCCCACTCGCGATCTTCGTGGGGTTGCTGCTGCTCGAGGGCACCAGTGACGTCCAGCTGGTGGCTTTGGCGATGGGCCCGTTGCATCTCGGTTCCGGCGGCCCCGGGCTGCTCTACGCGGTGTGGGGTGCCGGCGGCCTGGCGGGCAGCGGCGTCCTGCTGCTGGTGGTGCGCAGGGCCGGCTACGGCCTGGCCCTGCTGGTCGGGGCGCTCACGTTCGGGGTGGCACTGGCGGTGTCGGGGCTGCACGGCGCCACCCTGGCCGGGGTAGCCGGCAGCCTGGTTATGAGGTAGTCGAGTACGCCCGCATCCAGCGCCCGGGTGACGCCTTCGGCGAGATCGCCCTGTTGCGTGACGTGCCCCGGACCGCGACCGTGCGAGCCCGGACCGACGGAGCGCTGTGGGCAGTGTCGCGCCCGAGCTTCGTGGCCGCGGTCGGGGCGGTCGCCGACGCCCGTGCCTTGGCCGAGGACGTCGCCGCGCAGCACCTGACCCGCCCGCGGGTGTCCTGACCTGCGGCGGCGTCAGGCCTTCGGCAGAAGGGGCAGCAGCGAGCGGCCGGTCGGGCCGATCTGGATGTCGGTGCCCATGTTCGAGCACACGCCGCAGTCGTAGCATGGCGTCCAGCGACAGTCGTCCTGCTCGAACTCACCCAGCGCGTCCTGCCAGTCGTCCCAGAGCCACTGCTTGTCGAGCCCGGAGTCGAGGTGGTCCCAGGGCAGGACCTCGTCGCCGTCGCGCTCGCGGGTCGTGTACCAGTCCATGTCGATGCCGGCCGCTGCGGCGGCATCCATCCAGCGGCGGTAGGAGAAGTGCTCGGACCAGCCGTCGAAGCGGCCACCGTCGCGCCACACCTGCTCGATGACGGCGCCGACCCGACGGTCGCCGCGCGACAGCAGGCCCTCGACCATCGACGGCTCGCCGTCGTGGTAACGCATGCCGACGTTGCGGCCGAGCTTGGACGAGTTGATCGCCGCGCGCAGCTTGGCCAGCCGGGCGTCGACGACCTCGGGCGAGGCCTGCGCGGCCCACTGGAACGGGGTGTGCGGTTTGGGGACGAACCCGCCGATCGACACGGTGCAGCGGATGTCCTTGTGCCCGGCTGCCTCACGCCCGGCGCGGATGACATCGTGCGCCATCTCGGCGATCTCCAGGACGTCCTCGTCGGTCTCGGTGGGCAGGCCACACATGAAGTAGAGCTTCACCTGCCGCCAGCCGTTGCCGTACGCGGTGCTGACCGTGTTGATCAGGTCGTCCTTGCTGACCATCTTGTTGATCACGCGACGCAGCCGCTCGCTGCCGCCCTCGGGGGCGAACGTCAGCCCCGAGCGGCGGCCGTTGCGGCTGATCTCGTTGGCGAGGTCGATGTTGAACGCGTCGACGCGGGTCGAGGGCAGCGACAACCCGACCTTCTGATCGGCGTACCGATCGGCCAGCTGCTTGGTCAGCGGCCCGATCTCGGAGTGATCGGCGCTCGACAACGAGAGAAGTCCGACCTCCTCGAAGCCGGTGGCGGCCAGGCCGCGGGCGACCATCTCGCCGATGCCGTCGATGCTGCGCTCGCGTACCGGACGGGTGATCATGCCGGCCTGGCAGAAGCGGCAGCCACGGGTGCAGCCACGGAAGATCTCGACCGACATCCGCTCGTGCACCGACTCGGCCAGCGGGACCAGCGGCGTCTTCGGGTACGGCCAGGAGTCGAGGTCCATGACCGTGTGCTTGCTGACGCGCTCGGGGACGCCCAGTCGGTTCGGCCTCACGGCAGCGATCCGGCCGTCGGGGAGGTAACCGACGTCGTAGAAGCGCGGCACGTAGTTGCCGCCGGTGGCGGCCAGGCGCAACAATACCTCGTCGCGGCCACCGGGGCGCCCATCGGCCTTCCACGTCTTGACGATCTCGGTGATGACGCCGACGGCCTGCTCGCCGTCGCCGAGCACCGCGATGTCGATGAAGTCGGCGATCGGCTCGGGGTTGAACGCCGCGTGCCCGCCTGCCACAACGATCGGATGCGTCTCGTCGCGGTCGGCGGCGCGCAGCGGGATGCCGGCGAGATCGAGCGCGGTGAGCATGTTCGTGTAGCCGAGCTCGGTCGAGAAGGACAGCCCCAGCAGGTCGAATGCACCGACGGGGCGATGGTTGTCGACGGTGAACTGCGGGATGCCGTGCTCGCGCAGCAAGGCCTCGAGGTCGGGCCACACCGCATACGTGCGCTCGGCCAGCGCGTCGTCGCGCTCGTTGATGACCTCGTAGAGGATCTGGACGCCCTGATTCGGGACGCCGACCTCGTAGGCGTCGGGGTACATCAACGCCCAGCGGAGCGCCACCGAGTCCCAGTCCTTGCTTCGGGCGTTGAGCTCGCCACCGACGTACTGGATCGGCTTGCTGACCCGAGGGAGCAAGGGTTCCAGGAGGGGAAAAAGCGACTCAACGGGCACGGGATACCACTCTACGTGCCGGCGCGGCCTCAGACCTTGGGTTTGCCGGGCTCGTAGAGCCAGGTCCGGAAGAACGACGTCAGGTCGCGGTGCGCCACTCGGGAGGCGTAGGCGGTGAACTGCGCGACGGTGGCGTTGCCTTGCCGGTGGGCGGCGACCCAGCCGCGCAGGATCCGAAAGTACGTAGGATCACCGAGCTTCTCGCGCAGCGCCTGCAGCGTGCCGGCGCCGCGGTCGTAGACCGAGTCGGCGAACATCTGCTTCGCCGAGCCGGGCCGGCCGGGCGGCGGGTTCCATTCGTCTTTGTTCGAAGCCGGGATGGCCAGCAGTTCGTCCAGATGCCTGGCGGCCGTCTTGATGCCTGCGTGCTCGTCCCAGAGCCAGGACGAGAACTCGGCGAAGCCCTCGTTGAGCCAGATGTCGCGCCACTTCCGCACGGACACGCCGTCGCCGAACCACTGGTGCGCCAGTTCGTGCGACAGCGTCTGGACGCTGGGCGAGCGGTCGAACAGCGGGCGGGACGCGGTCTCTAGCGCGTAACCCACCTTGTGCGCATGGTCGACGATGGCGCCGGTCTGCGCGAAGGGGTAGGGACCGAAGACGCTGCTGAAGTACTCGACGATGGCCGGGAGCTTGCGCAGCACGGTGAAGGCTTGCTTCTCCTGCGGCGCCACGGCGAGGTAGTACGGGATGCCCGACGGGGTGCGGCCGGTACGGACGGTGAAGTTGCCGATCGTCGCGGTGATCAGGTAGTCCGACACGGGCGTGGCCAGCGCCCAACGCCAGGTCGTGGTCTTCGCGTACCGAGTGACACCGACGAGGCGCCCGTTCGACACGGCCTTCAGCCCGCGCGGCACGGTGATCGACACGCGGTAGGTGGCCTTGTCGCGCGGGATGTTGTTCACCGGGAACCACGTCGGCGACCCCTGCGGCTCGCTGGCCACGAAGGCGCCGTCGCCGGTGGTGATGAAGCCGTCGAGCGAGCCGTCGGGATCGGTGATCGGCTTGGCCGTTCCCGCGTAGCGCACGACGACCGTGAACGTGTGCCCATTGGCGATGACGCGCCCCGGCGTGACGACCAGTTCCTGCACGAGCTTCGCCGGCTGCACGAAGGCGGCCGCGCGCCCGTCCACCCGGACCGACGACACCTGCAGATTGCGGCGCAGGTCGAGGTCGAAGCGCGACAGCGCCTGGGTGCTGCGCGCCCGGATGGTGGCTACACCCACGAGGTGCTTCGTGGCCGGTGTGTAGCGGATGGCCAAGGTGTACGAGCCGACGTCGTACCCGCCGTTGCCCTGCCGGGGGAAGTACGGATCGCCCCCGTACCGGCTGCCCGGCCGCGGCGAGCTCGCGTCCGCGGCCGGCGCAGTGAGCGTCGCGGACAGCAACGCGAGCGGTAGCAACAGTGCAAGAACACGTCGGGCGGATCCCATGAGCGGCATGCTGTCACGTCCATCCCCGACCGCGGAGTTGGAGAGGCAGGATGGCCGGGTGACCGTCCGCCCGCTCATGCGCCCGCGCACCGATTCGGTGCCGCCGCAGGTGCTGCTGCTCGGCGCGGTCACGTCCGTCCAGATCGGCTCGGCGTTCGCCGACCGCATCTTCGCGCACGCCGGACCGGGCGGGGTGGCCTTTCTGCGGGTGCTGTTCACCGCGCTCGTACTGCTCGTCGTCGCCCGTCCCTCCCTGCGCGGGCGCACCCGGGGCGAGATCAGGCTGGTGGGCGCCTACGGCCTGGCCCTGACGGCGATGAACTGGTCGTTCTACGAGGCGCTGGACCACCTGCCGCTGGGCGTGGCGGTGACCATCGAGTTCACGGGGCCGCTCGCCGTCGCGGTGGCCGGTTCGCGGCGCGCGCTCGACGTGCTCTGGGTCACCCTCGCGGCGGCCGGCGTCGTCCTGCTCGCCACCCGCAGCGGCGATCAGGGGGTCGAGGCGATCGGGGTGGTGCTGGCGCTCGTCGCAGCGTCGTGCTGGGCCGCGTACATCCTGCTCATGAAGCGGGTGGGCACCAGCTTCGGCGCCCTCGAAGCACTGGCGATCGGCATGTCGTTCGGCACCGCCCTCGTACTGCCGGCCGGCATCGTCCAGGGCGGCACGGCCCTGCTGTCCCCCGGCGTCCTCGGCGCCTGTCTCGGCGTCGCTGTGCTGTCGTCACTCATCCCGTACACGCTCGAGCTCGTCGCACTGCGGCGGCTGAGCACGGCCGTGTTCGGGCTGCTGATGAGCGTCGAACCCGCGGTCGCGGCGCTGGCCGGGGTGGTGGTCCTGGGCCAGGATCTCACTGCGGTGCTGGTGATCGCCCTCGTCCTGGTGATCGCCGCGAGCGCCGGGGCCACCCTCACCGGACGGGGCAAGATCGCACCCGCCGACGGCTGACCGGCTCAGGCCACGCTGCGCCGGTGCACGGCCTGCAGCAGCCCGACGGCCAGCGCCTGGGCGAACATCGACGAGCCGCCGTAGGACACGAACGGCAACGGCACGCCGGTGACCGGCATCAGACCCAGGTTCATGCCGATGTTCTGGAAGGCCTGAAAAGCAAACCAGCAGACAATTCCGGTGGCGATCAGCCGGCCCACCGCATCGCTGTCCCGGGCGATGCGTAGGCCCCGCCAACACAGCAGGCCGAACAGCGCGACGATGGCGCCCGTACCGACGAGCCCGAACTCCTCGCCCGCAACCGAGAAGACGAAGTCGGTCTGCTGCTCGGGGACGTAGCCGCCGTTGGTCTGCGGGCCGTGGAACAACCCCTTGCCGAACAGCCCGCCGTTGGCAATGGCGATGTGGGCCTGTGCGACGTTGTAGCCGTCGCCCTTCAGGTCGTGACCCGGGTTGGCGAACTCGCGGAAGCGGGCCAGCTGGTAGTCGGCCAGCAGCCCGGCCTTCACCGCGAGGACGGACACCAGCACGCCGACGACGATCAGCCCGATCGTCCACCGCGCCGGCACGTCCGCGGTGATCAGGACACCGAACGCCGCGCACGACAGCACCATCGCCGAGCCGAGATCGGGCTGCAGCATGATCAGCGCGAAGGGCACCGCGATCAGCCCGAGCGCCAGTACGACGTCGTGCGTCGTGGGTGAACCATCGTCATCGCGCTGCTCGGCGCGCTGGGTGAAGTACACGGCCATGCCGACCACGAGCCCCAGCTTCATGAACTCGGCGGGCTGGATCTCGACGCTGCTGCCGAGGCGGATCCAGGCGTGCGCACCGTTGACCGTGGTGCCCGCAACCATGACGAGCAGCAGGCCGCCGAGGCTCGCTAAATAGACGAGCGGGCCGACCAGGCGCAGCAACCGGGCGTCGACGCGGGAGGCGGCCAGCAGCAGGCCGGCAGCGATCACGATGTTGACCAGGTGCCGGTACAGGAACGACTGCGGGTTGCCGCCTAGCGCTTCCTGGGTGTCGCGGGTGGCGGCCCACACGAGCACGCTGCCGATCAGGGCCAGGGCGAGCGTGATGACGGCCAGCGGAATGTCGTAACCCCGCGCCCGCTTCTCGAGCGGCAACGCCATCGGCGTGAGAACGAAGGGTGCGCGTGGGTCGCGAGCGGCAAGGGTCACTTGTGCGTCCCGGTGGTGGGGGCGATGGTCGGCAACGTGGTCTCGGGCGTACCACCGGCGATGATCGGTTGGGCGCCGTTGACACCGAAGATGCCGTCCCAGATGCGCTTCTCCATCGGCCCGGCAGCCGTGGCGCCGGTGCCGGCCTGCTCGATCATGCCGGCCATGACGAAGTGCGCACGGGTGTTGCCCTTGGCGTCCTTGTAGGTCGGGCCCCAGCTGACCAGCCAGGACGTGTCCTGCTTGCCGTAGACCTCTGCGGTGCCGGTCTTGCCGCCGAGCTTGTTCTGGTACTTGGAACCGATGTAGGCGAACGCGCCGGACACCGCGTACCCGCGGCTGAAGGACAGCGAATTGGCGATGTAGTTCATGGTCTTCTGGCTGACCGGCACCGTGTTGCGCACCTTCGGCGTGATCGTTTCGACGACCTTGCCGTCGGGCCCGACGACGCCCCAGCCGAACGTCGGCTCGTAGATCTTGCCGCCGTTGAGCATTGCTGAGTAGGCCATGGCCAGCTGCAGCGGCGACATCGTCGTCTCGCCCTGCCCGATGGACATGTCGGCATTGTCACCGGCCCGGTAGCGCCAGCCGTCCGTGCAGTTCTGCGAAGCCAACAGTGTCAGGTAGGCGCGGTCGGTCGGGTTCTCGACCTCGGGGTAACCGCGCTTGGCCTCGGCGCAGTACGTCGTGCGGTTGGCCCGCCAGCGTGCGAGGCGGGTCTCACGATCGGCATAGCTGCCGGCAGACTGCTCGCCGCTGGGCAGGTCGACGCCTGGGCTACGCCCGACGCCGAACTGGGCGGCCATCCGCTGCAGGTACTCGCGTGCGGGCTTGCCCTTGGCCAGCCGCGCCTGATCGGTGTAGTACTCGTCGGCGGTGGGCCGGTAGAAGAACGTGTCGCAGGAGTAGCCGAGCGCGTCGCGCAGCGTGATGTTGCCGAGCACCTCGGAGTCGTAGTTCGTCTTCACCCGGCCGTCGATGGTCAGCGAGCCGGGGCAGCTGTAGGTCCTGTTCAGCGAGAGCTCGTGATGGGTGACCAGCGAGGACGACGTGATCAGCTTGAACGTCGAACCCGGTGCGTACTCCCCGGCGATGGCGCGGTTCAGCAGCGGGGTGCCCGAGCTGTCCGACGTCAACGTGCGGTAGTCCTCGTCGGAGATGCCGCCGATGAACACCGACGGGTCGTAGGTCGGGTAGCTGGCCAAGGCGACGATGCGTCCGGTGTTCGGGTCCATGATCACGACGGAGCCCGACGGTGCCGGCTTGCCGGCCTTGCGGGAGTCGCGGATCTGCTGGGCCAGCGAGTGTTCGGCCAATGCCTGCAGGCGCGCGTCGATGCTGGTGACCAGCGTGCTGCCCTGCCTCGCCGCCACCCGGTCGCCGCTGCCGACGGTCAGGCCCTGCGGGTTGAGCTGCACGTACTGCGTTCCGTCGGTGCCGCGCAGCACCGAGTCGTACTGCTCCTCCAGGCCCGACGCGCCGATGGTGTCCTCGTCATTGAGCTTGGCGTCACTCTTGACGTCGCCGGCCGTGACGTCGCTGGTGTAGCCGAGCACCTGCGCGGCAAGCGATCCGCCCGGGTACGTCGGCTGACTGATGGTGACCACCGAGACACCGGGGAACAGCTCGCGGTGCTCGCTGATGGCCAGCACGACTTTGGTCGGCACCTTGGTCGCCACCGTCACCGGCGCGTACGGCTGCCCCGTGGAGCACGGCGCGGACACCTTCGGCGAGCAGGGTGTGATCTCCTTCGCCAAGCTCGCCGCTGTCGTCCCGAGCAGAGCGCCCAGCCGGGTGAGCACGGCCTGCCCTTTGTCGGCGCGCCGCTGCAGGACGTCGCGGGTGACGGTGATCGTCTGCACGGTGGTGTTGCCGACCAGGACCCGGCCCTGCGCGTCGACGATCTGGCCGCGCGGCGCGGTCAGCACGATGGCCCCGTCGTGCGTGGCTTGCGCCGTCTGGGTCGGCTTGTGCGGGTCGAGCAGCTGGACGTAGTACAGCCGCGCGAACAGCGTCAACATCATCGACACGACGAGCGCGACAACGATGCCGAGCCGGCGGGGCGTGGGTGGTCGGCGCGCGGAGGCACGCGGGCGGGGCGGACGTCCACCGCTCGGGGCACCGGGTCGAACCAGCGTCGCGTTAGCCACGGCCGACGCCGGCCAGGTCGGTGTAGACGGCGGCCGGCTTGCGCAGCACGTCGGTGTGCAGCATGCGGCGCACGAGCGCAAGCACGGCGAACGCCAGGACGACGTCACCGATCGCGGAGGGCACGAGGTCTCGTACAGCGTCGAATGCGGCGGCCCGGCTGCTGACGAGGGCGAGGACGAGCGTGGCGACGCTGCTGCCGACGCCGCTGACGACGCCGGCCGTCACGGCGTCGCGGCGCAGGCTGTGCCGGTCGGCAACCAGCCCGCACAGCAGGCCGACGCCCATCCAGACAAGGGCGAACACGCCGGCCGGGTGGGCCGAGCCGAGGTCGGCGACGAGCCCGGCGGTGAAGCCGAAGCCCAGTCCGGTGGCCGGTCCGTCGACGAGCCCGACCGTGGCCACGAGCACGAGCGGCAGGCTCACCGCGTAGGGCGCGACGACGGGGCCGACGATGCCGGCCTGCAGGAGCAGCGCGGTGAGGATGCCAGCCACCGCCACCGCGACACGTCCGCGCGTCACCGCCCCACCCCCTTGGTGATCAACAGCGCCGAAACGTCGGTTCCCGACGTTTCGGCGCTGTTGATCACAGACCAGGGGGGGGTCATCGGTTCGGGGTGATCGGGTCGCGGCCGGCGACCGTCGTCGCGGCCTGGGTGATCAAGCCGACGAGGTCGACGGCGGTGGGCGACGAGGTGGGTCGCACGGTGGCGTGGGTGGAGCCGTCGGACGCGGTCCGCACGGCGGTCACCGTGCCCACGGACAGGCCGGCGACGTAGCTGCTCGAGCCGGTCGGCCCGGTGATCAACCGGTCACCAACGTGCACGGTCGCCTCGGGGTCGAGCGGCTGGAAGACGAGGCCGTTGTAGCGGTTGCCGGTGGCCACGCCGATCTCGCCGGTCCGGGTGTCGCGTACGCCGACGCCCGAGTCGGGGTCCGCGGCGAGCAGCACGACCGAGCTATGCGCGTCGGCGTGCAGCACCCGACCCACGAGCCCGGACCCGTCGGTCACCGTCTGCCCGACCTTGGCCCCGTCCGCGGTGCCGACGTCGACGGTGACCGTCCAGTCGAAGCCCTGGCCGGGTCCGAACGCGACGACACGTGCGGGCAGCAGCGTGTGGTCGGTGCCGTCGGCCGCGCGCTGCAGACGGGCCAGCTGGCTGCTCGTGCTCCGGTCGGAGGCCTGCGCGTTCAGGCGTCCGCGCAGCACAGTGTTCTCGTGCTGCAGGCTGTCGATCTTGCTCTGGTTCGTACCGGCCGATGGCAAGCCCGTCAGCCAGGCGCGTACCGGACCGAGCACCGCATCGGTTCCGCGGTACAGCGAGCCGAGGGTGCCGCGTACGCCACTGTGCGCCTCACGCAGGCTGCCGCCGCCGACGTCGAGGGTGATGAAACAGAGCGCGACGACGGCGAGGACGAGGGCCGACGTCCGTTGCCGACGGGTGAGCTGACGCACGGGCAGCCGGGATCAGCGTCGGTGGCCGTCGACGACGACACGGTGCAGCTGGTCGAAGTGCTCGACGACGGTCGCGGTGCCGAGGACCACGGAATCGAGAGGGCGCTCGGCGACCTGGACGGGCACGCCGAGCTCGTGCTGCAACCGGGCGTCCATGCCGCGCAGTAGGGCGCCACCACCGGTGAGGACGATGCCACCGGAGAAGAGGTCGCCCGAGAGCTCGGGCGGGCACCGGTCGAGCGTCGCACGCACGGCGGCCACGATGCGCACGATGGGGGGGTCCATGGCCTTGCGCAACTCGTCGGCGGAGATGGCGACGTTGCGCGGCAGTCCGGTGCTGACCTCGCGGCCGCGGATCTCGGCCGTCTTCGGTCCGGAGGTCGGAAAGGCGGAGCCGACGCTGATCTTGAGTTCCTCAGCCGTCCGGTCACCGACCAACAGCGAGAATTCTGCCCGGACAAAGTCGACGATCGCGGTGTCCAGCGCGTCCCCGGCCACCTTGACGCTCGTCGAGGCGACGATCCCGCCCAGGGCGAGGATGGCGACCTCGGTGGTGCCGCCGCCGATGTCGACCACCATCGACCCGGACGGCTGGTTGACGGGCAGGCCGGCGCCGATCGCAGCCGCCATCGGCTCGGAGATCGTGTGCACCTTGCGGGCACCGGCGGCGTACGCGGCCTCGCTGACCGCGCGCTGCTCGACGCTGGTGATGCCCGACGGCACGCACACCACGATGCGCGGACCGGTCAGCGCGCCGCGGCGACGCAGCACTTTGCGCACGAAGTAGCGCAGCATCTCGGAGGTGACGTCGTAGTCGGCGATGACGCCGTCCTGCAAGGGGCGCACGGCGCGGATGTGGTCGGGGGTGCGGCCGATCATGCGCTTGGCCTCGGCACCGACGGCGACCACTGAGTTCGTCGTGATGTCGACCGCGACGACCGATGGCTCGTTGAGCATGATGCCGCGACCGCGGGCGTAGATCAGCGTGTTCGCCGTGCCGAGGTCGATAGCCAGATCGCCGCCGAGCAGGTCACCGCCGCGCTGCGAGACGCGCGAGGCCATCGCACGTCGAGCGAGCGGGGTGAACGTCACGGGCAACCCAATCCAGATTCGACGCAGAGACAGCCTGTGGCGATCGTAGGGTCGCTCGGACCGTGATCAGCGCTGCGACGCGCGGGTCTGATGGTGCTGTTGTGACTAACCCTCGGTTGCTTCGCCGAACCACAGGCCGATCTCGCGTTCGGCCGATTCCGTCGCGTCCGAGCCGTGCACGAGGTTCTGCTGCACCTTCGAGCCCCAGTCGCGGCCAAGATCGCCGCGGATGGTGCCGGGTGCCGCAGTGGTCGGGTCGGTGGCACCGGCCAGCGAGCGGAAGCCCTCGACGACGCGCTCGCCCTCGACGACCATCGCGACCACGGGACCGGACAGCATGAACTCGACCAGCGGCTCGTAGAACGGTTTGCCGACGTGCTCGGCGTAATGCTGCTCGAGCAGCTCGGGCGTTGCGGTTCGCAGTTCCAGCGCAGCCACCACGTAGCCCTTGCTCTCGATGCGCCTGATCACCTCGCCGGACAGGCCGCGGCGCACGCCGTCGGGCTTGACGAGGACGAGGGTGCGTTCGCTGCTCACGGGGGGAGGCTACCGAGTCCCTCAGCCCGCGAGCATCCGCAGCCCGCCGGGTGAGCCGACGACCTCGTGCCGCAGCACGAGCAGCCGGCCCCAGATGGCAGCGAAGATGACACCGACCACGAACATCGTCGGAATGAGGATGCCGGTGGCGGTGAAGAGGACCTGCATGGCCGAGCCGACCGCGATGCCCCAGGGCCGCCGCAGCAAGCCACCCACCGCGACCAACAGCACCGCCAGTGCGATGAGGATGACCGTGCGGGTGGTACCTAGCCCGGTCGTGAACGCGATGGCCCGGGGCACCAGCAGGACGACTACCGCCTCGAGGCACAGCACGGCAGCCAGTGCGCCACGAGTGGCGCGGTCCGCACGGCGGGCCCGCGCCTCGATCTGTTCGGGGGTGGGTTCGAAGGGCTCGGTGACGGGCTCGCTCATGTGCCACCGCCGAGCAGCATGCGGGCCTCCCCGACCGCGAACACCGAGCCGGTGACCAGCACACCGGCGCCCGAGACGATCTCGTCAGGGGTGTCCTCGGCGAGCCGGACGGCCGTCTCGATGGCGTCGTCCAGGCGAGGTTCGACGGTGACGCGGTCGGCACCGAATACCGGCACGGCGATGGCGGCCAGCGAGTCGGCGTCCAGGCTGCGGGTCGACGACGCCTCAGTCACCACGATCTCGTCGAGGGCCGGTTCGAGCAGCTCCACGATCGACGTCGCGTCCTTGTCCGCCATCACCGCGAGCACCCCGACCAGCCGCCGGAACTGGAAGGACTCCCCCACCGCGGCAAGGGTGGCGGTCATGCCGGCCGGGTTGTGTGCGGCGTCGAGCAGGATCGTCGGGGCTGAGCGGATCGGCTCGAGCCGGCCGGGTGAGCGAACCGCGGCGAACGCCTCGCGGACGATGTCGATGTCGAGCGAGCCGGTTTGCCCGCCGGCGCCGAAGAACGCCTCGACAGCGGCCAGCGCGACGGCTGCGTTCTGCGCCTGATGCGCGCCGAACAGCGGCAGGAACACCTCGTCGTACTGACCGCCCAGGCCCTGCAGGCTGAGCACCTGCCCGCCGACGGCGATCTCGCGGTTGAGCACGCCGAACTCCATGCCCTCGCGGGCGATGGTGGCGTCGACCTCGACGGCTCGTTGCACGAGCACCGGGGCGGCCTCGTTGGGTTGGGCGGCCAGGATGGCGATCGAGTCGGGCTTGATGATCCCGGCCTTCTCGGCGGCGATCTGCTCGATGGTGTTGCCGAGGTACTGCGTGTGGTCGATCCCGATGGGCGTGACCACGGCGATCTCGGCGTCGATTACATTCGTGTTGTCCCACGAGCCACCCATGCCGACCTCGACCACGGCGACGTCGACAGGCGCGTCGGCGAAGATCGCATAAGCCAGCGCCGTGACGATCTCGAAGAACGACAGCGGGGTGTCGAAGCGGGCGTCGAGCATCTTGACATAGGGCTCGATCTCGCGGTATCCCTCGACGAAGGTCTGGTCGCTGATCGGCTCGCCATCGATGACGATGCGTTCGGTGACCCGCTCGAGGTGCGGGCTGGTGTAGCGCCCGCTGCGGATACCGAAGGCGCGAAGCAGCTCGTCGATCATCCGGGCCGTGGTGGTCTTGCCGTTGGTGCCGGTGAGGTGGATGGACCGGTAGGCCCTTTGCGGATCCCCCAGCAGATCGACAAGGGCCTGCATGCGATCGTTCGTCGGGTTGATGTGCCCCTCGCCGCGGCGGTTGAAGATGGCCGCCTCGACCTCGCGCAGCGCCTGCGCGTACTTCTGCTTCTCGGTCACCGCCACGCTGTCATCACCACAAGGGGCCAGTCTACGGACGTCGAGACGCCCGGTCGTCGATCCGTTGCAGGGCGCCGTCCGGCATCGCCTTGACCGGCACCGCGACGACCAAGCGTGCTGCCCGCATCCGGAACAGCACAATCCCGTCGACCACTCGCACGTGCTCGATATCGGCCCACGGATGCCGCGCCGAACCAGTGGACGCAATGACGCAGAGCGCCTCGTCGTCGGCGTGCGCCTCGACCGTCGCTCCGGGACGATACCCGCGCGCAGCGAGGGTCTTGGCCAACTGCCCGCGCTTGTAAGCGATGACCAGCACCATCAACACCGCGAAGAACACGACGGCGAATACCGCGCCGCCGCCGCTGCCGTAGCTGCCACCCAACAGCGCGACTCCTGCGAGCACCACGACCACGGTGAGCACGAACCGCAGCTGCACCAGCTGGTAGCGGATCACCGCATCGGCAATCCGGCGCGGATCGCGACGCCGCACCACGTAAGCCGGCACCGTCAAGCCGTGGGCAGTGCAGCCAGCGCTGCGTCGATGCGCACCAGCTCGGCCTCGGCAGCGGCGAGCCGGTCGCGCACCTTTGCGACCACGGCGTCCGGGGCCTTGCCGGTGAACGCCGCGTTGCCGAGCTTGCCGGCGTTGACCGCACGCTCCTTCTCGGCGGCGGCCCGGTCCTTGGTCAACCGGGACCGCTCGGCCGCAACGTCGATCGTGCCCGACAGGTCGAAGTCGACGGCCACCCCGCGCCCGGTGGTCAGCGACGCGGTCGCCGCGAACCCGTCGCCCGGCTCGGCCAGACGCAGCAGCGCGCGGATGGCGGGCTCGGTCGACGGCGAGGCCCCGGACACCGTCGCCGGCACCCGCTGCGACGGCTTGACGCCCTGGTCCGAGCGGAAGCGGCGGACCTCGGTGACGACGGCTTGGATCGTCGCGACATCGGCGGTCGCGGCCGGATCGGAGCGCCCAAGGTCGGCGACCGGCCAGTCCGCCACCACCACCGACTCCCCGCCGGTGAGCGCGGTCCACAGCTCCTCGGTCACGAACGGCACCATCGGGTGCAGCAACCGCAGCAGCGCGTCGAGCACCTCGCCGAGCACGCGGCGGGTGGTGTCTCCCGACTCGTCACCCAGCGACAGTTTGGCCAGTTCGATGTACCAGTCGCAGACCTCGTCCCACGCGAAGTGGTAGAGCACGTCGGCGATCTTGGCGAACTCGTAGCGCTCGTAGAGTTCGTCGACCTCGGTGATCACCTCGGCCAGCCGAGACAGGATCCAGGCGTCCGGTCCCTCGACCGATGCCGGCACCGGCCCGGCCACCGTCGCCCCGCTGATCAGCGCGAATCGCGTCGCGTTCCAGAGCTTCGTGCAGAAGTTGCGGGCGCCGACCACCCATTCGGTGTTGACGGCCTGGTCCGCGCCCGGGTTCGCGCCCTGCAGCAGCGACAGTCGGGTCGCATCAGCGCCGTAGGTGTCCATCCAGAGCAGCGGGTCGATGACGTTGCCACGCGACTTCGACATCTTCTTGCCCGTCGGGTCACGCACCAGCCCGTGCAACAGCACCGTCTGAAATGGCACCGCACCGTCCATGGCGTACAGGCCGAACAACATCATCCGCACGACCCAGAAGAAGAGGATGTCGTAGCCGGTGACCAGCACGGTGGTCGGGTAATAGGCGCGCAGGTCCTCGGTGTCGTCGGGCCAGCCGAGCGTCGAGAACGGCCACAGCGCCGAGGAGAACCAGGTGTCCAGGACGTCCTCGTCCTGGGTCCAGCCGGCGGGTGGCTGCTCGTCCGGGCCCAGGCACACGTCGTCGCCGTCGGGCGAGTACCAGACCGGGATGCGGTGGCCCCACCACAGCTGACGGCTGATGTTCCAGTCACGTAGGCCGTCAACCCACTGGAAGTACCGCCCGGCCATCGACGCCGGTTCGATGACGACGCGCCCGTCGCGCACCGCGTCGCCGGCGGCTTTGGCCAGCGTCTCGACGCGCACCCACCACTGCAGCGACAACCGCGGCTCGACGATCGTCTCGCAGCGCGAGCAGTGCCCCACCGAGTGCACGTAGGGTCGCTTCTCGGCCACGATCCGGCCGTCCTCGCGCAGCGCCGCGACGATCGCGGTGCGCGCCTCGAGGCGGTTGAGCCCCTGGAACGGACCGGGCGCGGTGATGACCGCCCGCTCGTCCAGGATCGTCGGCATCGGCAGGTCGTGGCGCCGGCCGATCTCGAAGTCGTTAGGATCGTGCGCCGGTGTCACCTTGACGGCGCCGGTGCCGAAGGACGGGTCGACGTGGTCGTCGGCGATGATCGGGATTCGTCGCCCGGTGAGCGGCAGCGGCACCTCGGTACCGATCAGGTGGCGGTATCGATCGTCGTCCGGGTGCACGGCCACCGCGGTGTCGCCGAGCATGGTCTCGGCGCGCGTAGTGGCCACCACGATCGCTGCATCGCCGTCGCCGTAACGGATCGAGACCAGCTCACCGGGTTCGTCGGCGTGGTCGACCTCGATGTCCGACAACGCGGTGAGGTCGCGCGGGCACCAGTTGATGATCCGTTCCGCGCGATAGATGAGGTCGTCGTCGTAGAGCCGTTTGAAGATCGTCTGGACCGCGCGCGACAGTCCGTCGTCCATGGTGAATCGCTCGCGCGACCAGTCGACACCGTCGCCCAGCCGGCGCATCTGACCGAGGATTTGGCCGCCGTAGCGTGCCTTCCACTCCCAGGCCTTCTCGACGAACTGCTCTCGCGAATAGTCGAAGCGGCCCTTCCCCTCGGTCTCGGACAGGTAGCGCTCAACGAGATTGTTCACCGCGATGCTGGCGTGGTCCATGCCCGGCAGCCAGAGCGTGTCGAACCCACGCATGCGCGCGCGCCGCGTCAGAGCGTCCATCATCGACTGCTCGAGCGCGTGCCCCAGGTGCAGACTGCCGGTGACGTTCGGCGGCGGGATGACAAGCGAGAAGCGCGGCTTGTCGCTCGACGGATCGGCGGTGAAGTAACCGCGCTCGACCCAGCGCTCGTAGAGCGGGCCCTCGACGTCGGCCGGGACGAAGTGCGTCGGCAACTGAGGTGCGTCGGGTCGAGGGGTGTCGGTCACCGGGCAATCCTACGAAGGCCGGCCCGCCCTAATGCCCTGGCGGTCCGCGCGATGATCGGGACGTGCCTCTCACCGTCACCACCGACCACGACGCTATCCGTGCCCTAGTCGATCCCCTGCTCGCCGCCGATCCAATACGCCACACCGTGCTCGGCACGATCGGCATCACCCTGCGCGACACCGCCTGGGCCGCCACCGACGGCACGTGCCTCGCCGTTCGCTCCGAGGCCCAGTTCCCACTGCTGCTGGTCGGCGACTGGCCGGCCGACGGCCGTACCGAGCTGCGCGCGCTGCTCACCGAGCTGCCGGGCGTCGCGGGGCTGTCGGGCCCCGAGGCGCAGGTGACGGCGCTGCTTGACGTCGTGGGTCCGCGGCCGCGCATCGAGCGGCAGCGTCTGTTCCGGCTCACCACGCTGGTCGAGCCGGCCGTCGCCGGCCGGGCGATCGTCGCGCAGGACGAGCACCGGTCGTTCGGACGCGCCTGCGTGGCGGCCTTCGCCGCCGAGGCGCACGACACCATGACCGACACCGACCCGACGGCCGACCGGGCCCTGGACGCCGGCCAGCTGTACCTGTGGCTCGACCCGTCGGGCACACCCGTGTCGATGGCTGCCCGGCGCCCCGTGCTGGCCGGCAGCGCGCGGGTCGGGCCGGTGTACACACCGCCCGAGCACCGCGGGCACGGCTACGGGTCGGGGGTCACGGCCGCCGCGACGCGCTCGATCCTCGCTGACGGGGGCATCCCCGTATTGTTCACCGACCTGGCGAATCCGACGTCGAACAAGATCTATCAGGCCTTGGGCTACTACCCGGTCGAGGACCGCATCGTCGCCTCGCGATCGAGCCAGGCGGCGTAGGCGTCGAAGCTGAACGGCCGACCCAGGAACGCGGCGACGAGGTCGGCAGCATCGCGGGAGCCGCCCGGCACCAAGATCTTGTCGCGGTAGCGGTGCGCTACTTCGGGCTGCAGCAGGTCAGCGGCGTCGAACTGGGCGAACAGATCTTTGGCGATGACGAGCGACCACATGTAGGTGTAGTAGCCCGAGGAGTACCCAGCGAGGTGGCCGAACGCGGCGTGGAAGTGCGTGTCGTCGATGTAGGCCAACATGTCGTACTTCGCCTGCAGCTCGCGCAGCCGCGCGGTGAGATCGGCCGGCCGGTCGCGGTGGAACTCGTACGAGACGGCCGTGTAGAACAGCTGAGTCCGCACGAACAGGCCCTTGCCGAATTCCTTCGCGGCCCGCATGCGCTCAACCAGCTCGCGCGGTATCGGGTTGCCGTCGGCGTCCGTGGCAAAGGTGCGCAGGATGTCCGCGTCCCACGCCCATTCCTCGAGCATCTGCGACGGCGCCTCGACGAAGTCCCACTCGGTGGCCACGCCCGAGAAGCGCGCCCAGTGCTGGTCGCCGCCGAGCACGTGGTGCACCAGGTGCCCGAATTCGTGGAACAGCGTGACGACGTCGCTGTGCTCCATCAGCGTGCGGGAGAAGTTGCAGACCAGCACGCCCTCGGGCAGCTGCCGGTCGGTCACCCCGGCGACCAGGTCGAACTGTGCCGCATGCTTGAACTTGTTCTCGCGCGGGTGCAGGTCCAGGTAGATGCGCCCCTTGCGCACACCGTCGACCAGGACGTCGTACGCCGCGACGTCCTCGTGCCACACCGACGCGTCGGGGATGCGGACGTACTCGACGTCGAACAGCGCGCCGGTGACCTCGAGCAGACCCTGACGCACGCGGTCGAACTGGAAGTACTGCCGCGTGAGCTGGGCGTCGACGTCGAAGTGCTCGCGACGGACCAGCTCGCTGTAGTAGCCGGCGCACGTGGCGTCCATGCCCGTGGCGTCGGGCTCGTCCTGGCGGCGCCGCTCGAGCAGCGTGTCGACGTCGCGGCGGCCGGCGTCGGCCGCGGCATCCGCAACCTTCGCGATGAAGTCGGCGATGTGCTGCGACGAGGCGACCATCTTGACCTCGGCGTCGTAGCTGGGCCAGTCGGGATAGCCGAGCAGCGTGGCCTGCTCGTGCCGCAGGTCGAGCATCTCGTGCAGAATCTCGTCGTTCACCGGCCAGCCGAGGTTGAGAAAGGCGTTGGCCAGCTCGCGGCGGGCCGCCGCGTCGGCCGCGAAGGCCCGGAAGGGCAGGTAGTCCGGGTAGTCGGTGGTGACGGTGACCAGGCCGTCGTCGCCGGGTGGGTGCGCGTCGATCCAATCCTGCGGCACCCCGACGAGCCGGTCAGGCGTCAGCGAGATCGAGCGGACGTCGTCGCGGATGTTGCGGGCGAAGTCCTGATCGACGACGGTCAGCCGCTCGGCGATCTCGCGCAGCCGGGTGCGCTCGCCCTCGGACCGGTCGACGCCGGTGCGGCGAAAGTCGCGCAGCACCTTCTCCCGTAGCCGTACGGCCTGCTCGTCCAGGCCACTGGGGTCGGTCGAGTCCAGCACCTCGAACAACTCACGGTCCAGGTCGCGGTCGGTCGCGACCCGGCTGACGTCCTGGGCGCGGTCCTCGGCCAACGTGCGCACCTCGGCCTCGGGGTGCACCTCGTTGAGCAGGCTGCTGACCGAGCTCGCGCCACGCAACGCGATGTCGGCGTCGTTCCAGAGCTCGAGCACCTCGTCGGCACTGCGGGAAGAGCCGTCCTTCAGCCGGCCGAGCAGCTCCTGCGCGGTGGCCAGCAGATCGTCGACGCGACCGGCGAGCCAGTCGGGCCAGCCGTCCTGGGGCAGGGCAAGAGCGTCGAGCTGAGTCATACGATCGACCCTACGACCGGCGGTCGATGTGGCGTCCACCGGTGCTTCTCCGGCGAGTCTGCCGGTTGCCGGCCCAGCGTCGAGCGCTGTCCACAGGCCGCCGCGAACGGCGACGACTTCGGCCAGGCTCGACCCGTGCGCCCAGCCGTCGGCGGAGTAGTCGGTAGGTCAGGCGGACTTCTCGCGGCGCTCGCGCTTGGCCGGCTCGCGCGGGACGAGGGTCGGGTAGACGTGGTCGAGCACCGTCTCGCGGGTGATGACCACGCGCGCGACGTCCTCGCGGGAAGGCACCTCGTACATGACCGAGAGCAGGACTTCCTCCATGATCGCCCGCAGGCCACGCGCACCGGTGCCGCGCAGGACGGCCTGATCGGCGATGGCCTCGAGGGCGTCGGCAGAGAACTCGAGTTCGACGTTGTCGAGCTCGAAGAGCTTCGCGTACTGGCGCACGAGCGCGTTCTTCGGCTCCGTGAGGATCTCGACCAGGGCGCTCTGGTCCAGCGGGCGCACCGAGGTGATGACCGGCAGGCGGCCGATGAATTCGGGGATCAGCCCGAACTTGATGAGGTCCTCGGGCATCACGTCGCCGAAGACGTCCTTGGATTCCTTTTCGAACTTCGTGTGCAGCTCGGCTCCGAAGCCGAGACCCTTCTTGCCGACGCGGTTCTCGATCAGGGTGTCGAGCCCGGCGAAGGCGCCACCGACAATGAACAGCACGTTGGTGGTGTCGATCTGGATGAACTCCTGGTGCGGGTGTTTGCGTCCGCCCTGCGGCGGAACCGAGGCGGCTGTGCCCTCGAGGATCTTCAGCAGCGCCTGCTGCACGCCCTCGCCGGACACGTCACGGGTGATCGACGGGTTCTCGGCCTTGCGGGCAATCTTGTCGACCTCGTCGATGTAGATGATGCCGGTCTCGGCGCGCTTGACGTCGTAGTCGGCGGCCTGGATCAGCTTCAGCAGGATGTTCTCGACGTCCTCGCCGACATAGCCGGCTTCGGTGAGGGCAGTGGCGTCGGCGATGGCGAACGGCACGTTGAGCATGCGGGCCAGCGTCTGGGCCAGCAGCGTCTTGCCCGAGCCGGTGGGGCCGAGCAGCAGGATGTTGGACTTGGCGAGCTCGACCGCGGAGTCGGCGTTGCGCGGCTTGGCCTCGCCACCGGCCTGCACGCGCTTGTAGTGGTTGTAGACGGCCACTGCGAGCGTCTTCTTCGCTTGATCCTGCCCCACGACGTAACCGTTGAGGAACTCATAGATCTCGTGCGGTTTGGGCAGCTCGTCGAAACTGAACTCGCTGGTCTCGGCGAGTTCCTCCTCGATGATCTCGTTGCAGAGGTCGATGCACTCGTCGCAGATGTACACGCCAGGCCCGGCGATGAGCTTCTTGACCTGCTTCTGGCTCTTGCCGCAGAACGAGCATTTCAGCAGGTCGCCGGTCTCGCCGACACGTGGTGCCACTGGCGACCAGTCCCCTCTGGGTTCGTAGCGGCCGGCGCACGAGAACCGGCACATCGTTAGTCGAGCGACGCGAGGTCTCGCACGCTACCCGCAATTGCTTGGGAAGTCCGCTGCAAACCGCGGCTGGCGCGCGGGAAGTGTCAGACCTCGGGGACGAACTTGCGCGAGGTGATGACCTCGTCCACGATCCCGTATTCCTTGGCCTGCTGCGCGGTGAGGATGGTGTCGCGATCGATGTCCTTGCGGACCTTCTCGACGGTCTGGCCGGTGTGCTTGGCCAGGATCTCCTCGAGCAGGACCCGCATCCGCTGGATCTCGTTGGCCTGGATCTCGAGGTCCGAAACCTGCCCCTGACCCTCGCCGGAGGGCTGGTGGATCAGCACCCGGGCGTTGCCCAGCGCGAACCGCTTGCCCTTGGTGCCGGCGGCGAGCAACACCGCGGCGGCCGAGGCGGCCTGCCCCATGCAGATGGTCTGCACCTCGGGGCGTACGTACTGCAGCGTGTCGTAGATGGCGGTCAGCGCGGTGAAGGAGCCACCGGGGCTGTTGATGTAGATCTGGATGTCGCGGTCGGGGTCCGAGGACTCGAGCACGATCAGCTGGGCCATCACGTCGTTGGCGACGACGTCGTCGATCGGCGCGCCGAGGAAGATGATGCGCTCCTCGAACAGCTTGTTGTACGGGTTCGATTCCTTGAAGCCGTAGTTCGTCTTCTCGGTGAACGACGGCAGCACGTAGCGGTTGCTCGGCAGATGCAATCCGGCGGAAATGCCCGTGGGTTGGTACTCGCTCATGGTGGTCCCTCTCACTCCGACGGGTTCGGGCTGTTGTTGCCCGGCACCTGGGCGACGCGGCTGACGACGTGGTCGACGAACCCGTACTCGAGCGCCTGCTGGGCGGTGAACCAGCGGTCGCGGTCGGCGTCTTCCTGGATCTTCTCCACCGGCTGGCCGGTGTGTTCGGCGGTGAGCTCAGCCATCTCGCGCTTCGTGAGCCTGAACTGCTCCGCCTGGATGGCGATGTCGGCCGCGGTGCCGCCGATGCCGGCCGAGGGCTGGTGCATGAGGATGCGCGCGTGCGGCAGGGCGTAGCGCTTGCCGCGCGTGCCGGCCGACAGCAGGAACTGCCCCATCGACGCGGCCAGGCCCATGGCGTACGTGGCGACGTCACAGTCGACGAACTGCATGGTGTCGAAGATGGCCATGCCTGCAGTGACGGAGCCACCGGGCGAGTTGATGTAGAGCGCGATGTCCTGCTCGGGTGACTCGGCCGACAGCAGCAGCAGCTGGGCGCAGATCTGGTTGGCAATCGCATCGTCGACCTGCTGGCCGAGGAAGACGATGCGCTCACGCAGAAGCCGGTCGTAGACCGAGTCGTTGAGGGTCATGCCCGCGCCCGGCGAACGCAGCTCGGCGGGGTGCCTTTCGAGTCGACTCACAGTCGTCGAACCTTCCTTCGTTGTCGGTGTTCTTCATCGACCCTAACGAAGCGAGGGACGAGACGACTCCCGACAGGGGCCGCGTTCGCTCAGGGCGTGAAGGAGGGCGCTGTTCAGTCCTTTTCGAAGGAGTCGTCGGCGTACTCGTCGTCGACGTCCTCATCGAAGTCTGCGTCGACGTCGCCGAGGTCCTCGACGAGTTCGGGCCCGGGCTCGACGGACAGCGCCGCGAGGTCGACGGTGTTCCCGGAGGCGTCGGTGACGTTCGCCTGCTCGAGCACCGAGGCCAGTGCCTTGTTGCGCCGGATGTCGGCGACCAGCATCGGCAGGTTGCCACCCTGCACGATCTGGTTCGCGAATTCTTGCGGCGGCATCTGGTAGTTCTGGGCCTGCCGGACGATGTACTCGGTGAGCTCGGAGTCGCCGATCTGAACTTCCTGCGCGTCGGCGATCGCGTCCAGGATGAACTGCGCGCGCACCGACTGCTCGGCGCCCTCGCGGATCTCGGCGTCCCACTCCTCGCGCGTCTTGCCCTGTGCCTCGAGGTACTTCTCGAGCAGCGTGTCGTCGTGGTTGAGCGAGTGCACGATGTCGTGCTGGCGGAACTCGATCTCGGCGGTGACGGCTGATTCGGGCAGCGAGAACTCGATCTCGGCAATGAGCTTTTCGAGCAACTTGTCGCGCGCCTGCGCACCCTGCTCCAGGACGCGTACGCGCCCGAGCCGCTCGCGCAGGTCGTCGCGCAGCTCGGCAACGGTGTCGAACTCACTGGCCAGCTGGGCGAACTCGTCATCGAGCTCGGGCAGTTCCTTGACCTTCACCGACTTGACCGTGGCCGTGACCTCGCCCGTCTGGCCGGCGTGCTCGCCGTGCAGCAGGGAGGTAGTGAACGAGACGGACTCGCCTGCCGACTTGCCGATGATGGCGTCGTCGAGGCCGTCGACGAGGTCGCCGGAACCGACGACGTAGGACAGGCCCTTGGTCGAGCCCTCCGCGATCTCCGCACCGTCGACGGCGGTCGACAGGTCGAGCGACACGTAGTCGCCCGTCTCGGTCGGGCGCTCGACGCCGGTCAGCGTGCCGAAGCGCTCGCGCAACTCGTCGAGCTGCTCGTCGACCTGGCTGTCGGTGACCTCGGCGTCATCGACCGCGACGGTCACGCCGTCGAGGTCGGGCAGCGTGATCTCGGGGCGAACGTCGACCTCGGCGGTGAAGTGGAACGTGCCGCCGTCGACCAGATCCTCGGCCCCGGCTATGTCGGTGATCTCGGGCTGGCCCAGCACGTTGAGCTCGTGCTCACGGGCGGCCTCGCCGTAGATGCCCGGCAGCGCCTCGTTGACGGCCTCCTGGAGCACCGCGCCGCGGCCGACCCGCTGATCGATGATCCGGTTCGGCACCTTGCCCGGACGGAAACCCGGGACGCGGATCTGCTGGGACAACGCCTTGTACGCCTTGTCGAGGCTGGGCTTGAGGTCGTCGAAGGGCACCTCGACGGCGAGCCGGACGCGGGTCGGGCTCAGGTTCTCGACGGTGCTCTTCACGTGCGGTACTCCTCAACGATGGGATGTGGTCGATAGGCGCGCAGGTCAACGGACCGGGCGCAGCTGCTCAGCCGAGTCTATGCAGCCCAGCGCAGTCCTGAACTCGCGGCCGGACTGCGCCCTCGGCGTGCTACTCGGCAGTGACGGTGAACAGCCGGTGCAGGAAGGCGGCCATGGCCTGCCGGGACACCGCGTCGGCCGGGTGGAACCCGCCGTCGCCGTAGCCGGCGGCGACGCGTGCGCTGACCAGGTACTGGATGTCGCTGCAGAACGGGTTGCCGACCGCGACGTCGGTGAACGGCGCCGACGTGCACGCCGGGGCAGCATTCGCCGGACCGGCGATCTTGTCCAGGAACGCCGCCATCGCCTGGCGGGACACGGTAGCGGCAGGATGGAACCCGCCGTCGCGGTAACCGGCAAGGGTGCCTGCGTCCTTCAGAGCGGCGATGTCGGCGCAGAACGCCGACGCGATCGGCACGTCGGCGAAGGGCTTGCTGACACAGGCCGGAGCGGTCGCATCGGGGTTGGCGTAGCGGTACAGGAAGGCCGCCATCGCCTGCCGGGAGACGTTCGCCGCGGGATGGAAGGTGCCGTCGGCGTACCCGGTGGTGATGCCCCGCTCGACCAGCCAGCTGATGTCCGCCGCGAAAGGGTTGCTGGCGAGCACGTCGCGGAACGGTCCGCGTGCCGCGTAGGTGAGCGAGTCGAGCTGGGCGCGGGTGCCGCTGAAGACGTCTTGGTCGCCGGGCAAGGAGCCCGAATCGGCGTACTGCCAGAACGTCCAGCTCGACCAGCTTGCCGGTAGTGCCGTCGGCGGCCCGGCGCTCCAATAGGCGATGTCGAGCAGCTGGTCGCCGAACGTCGCGTTGTTCGCCGTGCAGGCGCTCCACCAGTTGCCGCTGGTGTAGATCAGGGTCGGCATGCCGGTCCGTGCCCGCACCTCGTCGACGAAGGCCCGCATCCAGCTGACCATCTGCGCCGACGTCAGGTTCCAGCACCGGTCCGTGATGCCGGTGCCCGAGTACGGCGACTCCATGTCGAGCATGAACGGCAGGGTGCGACCGGCGGTCAACGGCTGCGATTGGGCGATCAGGTAGTCGGCCTGTTCCGTGGGGTCATCGGCGTCCGGGCGGCCGAACGCGTAGGAGCCGACGTCCAGGCCGGCCGCGAGCGCTCCGGTGTACTGCGCGTCGTAGTAGGGGTTCGTGTAGGTGGTCCCCTCGGTAGCCTTCACGAGCGCGAAGGACGTGCCCGCCGCTGCCACGGCGGTCCAGTCGACAGTGCGCTGATAGCTGGCCACGTCGATGCCGGTGACCGGGTACCCGGTCGGTGCGGGTGTGGGGGCGGCCGCCGCGCGCTGCGGCGTGCGGCCGGTGGACGTCGGGCCGGCATGTGGAGTGCCACCGCCGGCCGGAATGCGCAACCCGGCCGAGGCAGACGACGGGTCAGCCGCTGCCGATGCGCCCCCGGCGAGCACGAGGGCGAGGATCAGGCCGGAAGACGCAGCGATACGCACGCGGGGACGGTAGCTGGCGCACCTGAGGCGCCCATGAACATTGTGTCGGGGTGGCGGGATTCGAACCCACGGCCCCTCGCTCCCAAAGCGAGTGCGCTACCAAGCTGCGCCACACCCCGGACGCTGACAGCTGCCCACTCTACGGTGCGACTCGACCGGCAGACTGGAGCGGTGACGACGTCTCATGCCTGAGGGCCACACGCTGCACCGCCTGGCCCGCGACCAGCAGGAAATGTTCGGCGGTTCTGTTGTGCACGCCAGCAGCCCGCAGGGCCGGTTCACAGTCGGGGCGAGCGTGCTCGACGGGCGCGTACTGGAGCGCGCCGAGGCCTACGGCAAACACCTGTTCCACCACTACTCCGCAGATGACTTTGAGCAGGCCCCGATCCTGCATGTCCACCTCGGCCTGTACGGCAAGTTCAGCACCGGCGCCCTGACGCCGGAGCGTCCGGAGCCGCCGGAACCACGCGGTGCGCTGCGACTGCGGCTGGTCAACGACACCGCCTGGACGGACCTGCGCGGGGCGACGGCGTGCGAGCTGTACACACCTGAGGACGTCGACCTGTTGCTGGCCCGACTGGGCCCCGACCCGCTGCAGCCCCGCGCGAAGGGTGAGCGCGCCTATGCCCGTATCGCGCGCAGCCGCTCCCCCATCGCCACGCTGCTCATGGACCAGTCGGTGCTGGCCGGCGTAGGCAACGTCTATCGCGCGGAGTTGCTCTACCGGCACCTGCTCGACCCGTTCCGGCCGGGCCGCGACGTACCGGCCGAGGTCTGGCAGGCCATGTGGGGCGACCTCGTCACCCTCATGCGGGCCGGTGTGAAGGCCGGCCGGATCGTGACAACGCGTGCCGAGGACCGACCGCGTGGCCGGGTGACACGGGCGACGTCGCACTACGTCTACCAGCGCACCGGCCTGCCGTGCCGGGTCTGCGGCGCCGCGATCCGCACCGAGGTGCTCGCCGCCCGCAATTTGTTCTGGTGCCCCACCTGCCAGCGGACGTGATAACCGTCACTGTGAGGGGAAGGACGGTCCGGGAAGTCGCCATGACCAGTGGCGGCCGTCGATCGTGCAGTGTCGCACGGAGTTAGGCGGTAGCTCGTGGCGATGCGCATGCCGACCGAGAACACCAGAGCGACGGGGCTGCTCGGCGCCGTCCTGGCCGAGTACCTGGGCACTACGGTGCTGCTGCTGTTTGGCGACGGCGTGGTGGCGCAGGTCAGCTCGGTGTCCGACGGCAGCCTCGGTGGGCACGACGCGATCGCGTGGTCGTGGGGTATCGCCGTCACCTTGGGCATCTACGTCGCTGGGCGTCGCAGCGGAGCGCATCTGAACCCCGCCGTCACCGTGTCGTTGGCCGTGTTCGAAGGGTTCGCCTGGCGCAGGGTGGCGCCCTACATCGGCGCCCAGGTGCTGGGCGCATTCACCGGTGCGCTGCTGGTGCGCTGGAACTACAGCGAGGCCCTGGCCCACATCGACCCGGGCAACACCGCCAAGACGCAGACCGTGTTCGCCACCCTGCCCGGCAACGGCAGCCTCCCGGTCAGCGAATGGGGCGCTCTGCGCGACCAGATCATCGGTACGGCGGTGCTGCTGCTCGTCATCCGCGCCCTGGGCGACGTCCGCAATTCCCCGCCGCTGGCCAACCTGGCGCCGCTGATCATCGGCCTGCTCGTGGTGGTCATCGGCATGGCCATCGGCGCCGACGCCGGATACGCGATCAACCCGGCGCGTGACTTCGGGCCGCGCGTCGCATCCTTCATTACCGGGTACGGCACGGCGTTCCGCGACCAGTACGGCGGGCTGTACTGGTGGGTGCCGATAGTCGGGCCGCTCATCGGCGGCCTCGTCGGGTCCGCGATCTACCAGGTGTTCATCCGCAACTACCTGCCCGAGGATGACGGAGTCGACTCCGCCGACGAACCCGAGTCCACCGAAACCGGCACCGTGCCCGAAGAATCGACCATCTCATGAGGAGCAACAACAATGGCTGACTACGTCGGAGCCGTCGACCAGGGCACGACCAGCACCCGCTTCATGATCTTCGACCACGACGGCACCGAGGTGTCGCGCAGCCAGCTCGAACACGAGCAGATCCTGCCGCGCTCGGGGTGGGTCGAGCACAACCCCGTGGAGATCTGGGAGCGCACGGCCTCGGCGATGGGCAGCGCACTGAACAGCGCGAACCTCGAGCCGAGCGATCTCGCCGCCATCGGCATCACTAACCAGCGCGAGACGACGGTGGTGTGGAACAAGAACACCGGCCGGCCGTACTACAACGCGATCGTCTGGCAGGACACCCGCACCGCGTCGATCATCGCCGCGCTCGAGAAGGCCGGCCACGCCGACACGATCAAGCACAAGGCGGGCTTGCAACCGGCGCCGTATTTCGCAGGCAGCAAGATCAAATGGATCCTCGACAACGTCGACGGTGCGCGGGAGGCAGCCGAGAACGGCGACGCGATCTTTGGCACCACCGACTCGTGGGTCGTCTGGAACCTGACCGGCGGCCGCAACGGCGGGCGGCACGTCACCGATGTCACCAACGCCAGCCGCACCATGCTCATGGACCTTGAGACGCTGCAGTGGGACGACGAGCTGATCAGCTTCCTGGACATCCCCAAGCAGATGCTGCCCGAGATCGTCAGCTCCTCGGACACGGAGGCCTTCGGCACCATCGCCCGCCCCACCGAGCTCGAGGGCGTGCGCATCACGGCCGCGCTGGGCGACCAGCACGCGGCCATGGTCGGGCAGGTCTGCTTCGAGCCCGGGGAAGGCAAGAACACCTACGGCACCGGCAATTTCCTGTTGCTCAACACCGGCACCGAGATCGTGCGCTCCGAGCACGGCCTGCTTACCACCGTCTGCTACCGCTTCGGCGACCAGGATCCGGTCTACGCGTTGGAGGGGTCGATCGCGGTCACCGGCTCGGCGGTGCAGTGGCTGCGCGACCAGCTCGGCATCATCAGCGGCGCGTCCGAGATCGAGGGCCTGGCCAAGCAGGTCGACGACAACGGCGGCGTCTACTTCGTCCCTGCCTTCTCCGGGTTGTTCGCTCCGTACTGGCGCAGCGACGCCCGGGGCGCGATCGTCGGGCTGTCGCGGTTCAACACCAACGCTCACCTGGCGCGGGCCACGCTCGAGTCGATCTGCTACCAGAGCCGCGACGTCTCCGACGCCATGGATGCCGACTCGGGCGTCTCGCTCGAAGTGCTCAAGGTCGACGGCGGCGTGACGGCCAACGACCTGTGCATGCAGCTGCAGGCCGACATTCTCAATGTGCCGGTGTCGCGGCCGGTCGTGGCCGAGACCACCGCTCTGGGTGCGGCCTACGCCGCAGGTCTCGCGGTCGGGTTCTGGGAGTCCACCGACGAGGTTCGTGAGCACTGGCACGAGGACAAGCGTTGGGACCCGACGTGGAGCGATGAGCAGCGTGAGATCGGCTATCGCGGGTGGAAGAAGGCGGTCGAACGTACGTTGGACTGGGTAGACGACGAGTGACCCGCGCGCGGGTCGCCGCTCGTCCGATGAAGGAGATGTGCTGTGCAGCCTGTTGCCCTGTCACCGCAGAACCGAAGCGCCGCACTGCAGGAGATGCGTGACGGACCGGAACTCGACATCCTCGTCGTCGGCGGCGGGGTGGTGGGTGCCGGCGCAGCCCTGGACGCCGCCACGCGCGGCTTGAAGGTCGGTCTGATCGAGGCCCGGGACTGGGCCAGTGGCACGTCGTCGCGCTCGTCGAAGCTGATGCACGGCGGCCTGCGCTACCTCGAGATGCTGGACTTCGCGCTCGTGCGGGAGGCGTTGAAGGAGCGGGGCCTGTCGCTCGGCACGCTGGCGCCCTACCTCGTGCAGCCGGTTCGCTTTCTCTACCCGCTCAAGCACCGTGTGTGGGAGCGGCCCTACGTCGGGGCCGGCATTGCGCTGTACGACGCCATGGCCGCGACATCAGGCAATCGGATGGGCCTGCAGTGGCACAAACACCTGAGCAAGAAGAAGGCGCTGCGCGTCGCGCCGGCGCTGAAGCCGGACTCGCTGGTGGGCGCGGTCCAGTACTCCGACGCGCAGGTCGACGACGCCCGGCACACCATGACGATCGTGCGTACCGCCGCCACCTACGGCGCTCTGGTCGCCAACCGCACCCGCGTTACCCGCTTCGAGCGGGCCGGTGAGCACGTCGTCGGCGCGAACGTCACCGACCTCGAGTCCGGCGAGGAGTTCCTCGTGTCGGCCAAGCAGGTCATCAACGCCACCGGCGTATGGACCGACGACACCCAGGCCATGGCCGACACCCGCGGCCAGTTCCACGTGCGGGCGTCGAAAGGCGTGCACCTCGTCGTGCCGCGCGATCGGCTGCAACTCGACACCGGGCTCATCCTGCGCACGGAGAAGTCCGTGCTGTTCGTCATCCCGTGGGGCCGGCACTGGATCGTTGGCACGACCGACACCGACTGGGACCTCGACAAGGCCCACCCGGCAGCCAGCTCGTCCGACATCGACTACGTGCTTGAGCACGTCAACTCGGTGCTGCGCTCCCCGCTGACCGCCTCCGACGTCGAAGGGGTGTACGCGGGACTGCGTCCGTTGCTGACCGGCGAGAGCGAGTCAACGTCCAAGCTGTCGCGCGAGCATGTCGTCGGGCACCCCGCGCCGGGGCTCGTCGTGGTGGCCGGCGGCAAGTACACGACATATCGGGTCATGGCCAAGGACGCGGTCGACGAGGCGGTTCGCTCGCTCGACGCGAAGGTGCCCGAGTCGTGCACCGAGCAGGTGCCGCTCGTCGGGGCGGACGGCTGGGTCGCCATGCAGAACGCGCGGCACGAGCTGGCCGAGACGTACGGGATCAATGTGGTGCGCGTCGAGCACCTGCTGCACCGCTACGGGTCGATGGTCAAGGAGGTTCTGACGCTGATCGCCGACGACCCGTCGCTGGCCGAGCCGCTGCCCGGGGCCGACGACTACCTGCGAGCCGAGGTGCCTTACGCGGTCAGCCACGAGGGTGCACGGCACTTGGACGACGTGCTGGCCCGGCGCACCCGCGCCTCGATCGAAACGTGGGACCGCGGCACCGCGGCTGCCCAGGTGGTGGCCGACCTGATGGCTCCGCTGTTGAACTGGAGCCCGGAACAGGTCGCGCGCGAGGTGTCGCACTACCTCGCGCGCGTCGAGGCCGAACGGGCCTCGCAGCAGCAGCCCGACGACGCCACGGCAGACGCCGCCCGGCTGGGCGCGGAGGACATCGTCCCGATCGGCTGACGCCCCGCCTGCGTGTTAGTCCGAATCAACGGCGGGTAGGTCACTCGTACCGCGAGCTGTTGCTCGCCCCCTAGCCCTGGGGTTTGGAACCATCCCGCTAGGTCAACACCATGACCAGCGACCCATCTGCCGGTACCACCGTCGGCGTCCTGTCCGACGGTCTTTTCGGCGTACAGCCAGGGTCCCTGGTCCTTATCGACGGAGGAGCGCATGACCGAAAACGCGTCAGTGAAGGACAAGGCAGCAGAATCCACGCAGGCCGGCAAAGAGGCGGCGAGCGACCTCGCGTCGACCGCGTCTGAGCAGGTGCAGAACGTCGCCGGTGAGGCGCAGAAGCAGGCCCGCGATCTCGTAGGCGAGGCCCGCGGCCAGGTCCGCAGCCAGGTCGGCGATCAGCACCGCAATGCGGTGACGAACCTGCGTTCGCTCGGCGACGAGTTGAACTCGATGTCCGAGAACGGTCAGGGCGGCGTAGCCACGGACCTCGTCACCCGCGCGGCTGGTCAGGCCCACGGTGTGGCCGACTGGCTCGACGGACGTGAGCCCGAGGACATCCTCGAAGAGGTGCGACGCTTTGCACGCCGCCGTCCGGGCGCATTTCTGCTCGGCGCGCTCGCAGCCGGCATCGTCGCCGGCCGGTTGGGCCGCGGCACTGTCGCAGCGCACAAAGACAACGGCGACAGCAGCGATTCCACTGTCGACTCCAGCGTGTCCGCCCGCCCCACCCCGGGACCCGGAGGCTACGGGGATCAGACCGCGTACGGCAGCCAGACAACCTACGGCTCCGCCGCAGCGGTCGACCCGTACGCCGCTCCTGCGACGCAGGGTCTGGTCGACGAGTCGGCACGCCACGCGGCCGCGCCGGACGTCTCCGCGACACCCGGTTACGGCTACCCCTCCGACGGTGCACGATGACGGCGCCACAACCCGGAGCGACCCGTGACGCACCGGCGCCGGCACCCTCTGCCGCATCCGAGAGCCAGAGCATCGGCCAGCTGCTCGGCGAGGTGAGCAAGGACCTCTCGACGCTGATGCGTCAGGAGGTCGAGCTTGCGAAGGCCGAGATCAAGACCGAGGTCGCGAAGGCGGGCAAGGGCGCCGGAATGCTCGGTGGCGCCGGCTTCGCTGGCTACATGGTGGTGCTGTTCCTGTCCATCGCCGCATGGTGGGGCCTGGCCAACGTCATGGACGAGGCCTGGGCTGCGTTGATCGTCGCCGCTGTGTGGGCCGTCATTGCCGCCGTGCTGGCGGTCGTTGGTCGTTCGACGTTGAAAAAGGTCAACCCGACGCCGGAACGCACGATCGCCACTACCAAGGAAATACCCGATGCTCTCAAGCCCAGTTCATGACGCGTCGACCCACGACGGACAAGGAGATCGACCATGAGTAGCCCCGAAGAAATCCAGGCCCAGATCGAGCAGACCCGCAACGAACTCAGCGGCAATGTAGACCGGCTGGCCGACAAAGTGTCCCCGTCAGCCGTCGTCGGCCGCCAGGTCGACAAGGTGAAGGGCCGCGGCACCGCACTGAAGGAACGCGTCATGGGTTCCTCGGATGACAGCAGCGGCCTACGCGGCGCTGGTGACTCGGTCGGGTCTGCGGCTGGCAGCGCCAAGGACGCCGCCACCGGTGCACCGCAGAAGGTAAAGCAGCAGGCACAGGGCAACCCCTTCGGCGTGGGGCTTGTCGCGTTCGGTATCGGTCTGGTGCTCGGCTCCCTCGCACCGGCCAGCGAGGCCGAGCAGCAGCTCGCGGCTGCAGCCGAGGGCAAGGCCCGTCAGCTTGCCGAGCCGGCTAAGCAGCTTGGCCAAGACATGGCCGAACAGCTCAAGCCGGCGGTCCAGGGCGCCGTCGAAGAGGTCCGTTCGAGCGCTCAGGACGCCGCCAACACGACCACCGAGCAGGCGAAGTCGGCCAAGGAGGACGTTCAGGCACCGCTGCAGAGCTGACACAATGCACGTTCACGACGCCGGCCGCCGGTCCACCCTCGGGTGGACCGGCGGTTTTGGCATTGCCCCAAACAAACCGGGGGTCGGACCACTCAGTCGGACGGGTGCTCGTCGTCGGCGTAGGCCACCGGGTGGTTGAGACCCTGATCGATGAAGTGCTCATTGATCGCCTGCGCGAGCAAGTTGTGCTGATAGGCGTTCGGACGCAACAACCCCAGCACATAGGCCTCGACCTCGAGATCGTCGGCCGACCCTCCCATGCACATCTGCTCCAGTGCCAAGTCCGCATAGCTCATGCCTGACTCCGCGAGCCCGCGGAACAGGCTCAAACCCTCCTCGGTAGAGCTCACGGCACCTGCCCCGCCCCGGCTTCGGCATCGATGACGACGCGAGCGACGTCGAAGATGCCGAGTTGCCGTTCTCGAGACACGACCGTCAATCGGTGGAATGCAGCAGCCGTCCCGCATCCCTCGCGCGCGGAGACGACGGCGCACGCCTGGCGAACCAACTCGCGACGTTGCGCCATCGCAGACGTCGAATCACTTGGCGCCTCGGTCGCAATCCCCCCGGGCAGCAGGCCAGCGACGCAACGGCTCAGGAAAGCCGCGGCGGCCCGGGGACGGGATGCAGCGAACGCCTGCGGATCCGCTGCGTACAGATTGAGTGCCGAGGGTCGGGCGAGGCTCAGCGGCAGTGACAGCGAGCTATGCACTCCGCGCTCGATTGCGGCGGCAGTGAACCGTGCGAAAGCCCGCTCGTCGTCCATGACGGGCAGGCTGTGCTCCCGCCCATCACGGCAAGCGGCGACGCAGGGTCCGTCGCCGGCGGCGTACTGCGCGCGGTCGAGGGCCACTGCCAGCTCGTTCGAGGCCACGGGTGTTCGGTATCCCGCGCCTGGGTCGCCCTCCGCCACCTGCGTGACGCTGCACCCGACGACGTCCGGAATGACGCTGTCGGCCAGGGAGATCACGCTCTGCAAGAGCGCAGCCCGATGCTCGATCGACGGCTCGGCCCCAGGTCGGGTGACGGCCTCGATGATGCCGGCCCACTGCTCTTCGTTGCCCAACGTCCGAACTCCCGGGACCTGATAATTCGCCACGACGGACGTTCCGACGCGCGGCGAACTTGACTTACCCAGGCGGACCGATGCGCGAACACCGGCGCAGGCGAACGGACCGGAGCGATCACCTGTTTTCGATTACCTGGAGCGATGGCCGGGTACGTGGCCAATGAGACCACCGTGCCGTGCTGCCGTGGCCACGCGTCCCAACGAGGAGACTGACATGCCGAGCGCCGAACGCACCTTCACCGTAACGACCGCCCCGACCGTTGTCCTCAACTACCTCAAGGACTTCAGCCACGCCGAAGAATGGGACCCGGGCACTGAGACGTGTACGCAGAATGGCGCCGGACCTGTGCAGGTCGGTACGAGCTGGCACAACACGTCCAAGCTCGCGGGACGCACCACCGAGCTGACCTACACCCTGACCGAGCTCACCAACGACAAGTTGGTGTTCGTGGGGGAGAACGATTCAGCCAAGACGATCGACACCATCACGGTGCGCCCTGCCGGTGCCGGCAGCGAGGTCACGTACCACGCGAATCTCGAGTTGCGTGGCGCCGCCAAGCTCGCCACCCCGCTTGCAAAGCTGGGGTTCGAGAAGCTGGGAAACGACACCGAGAAGCAGCTCACCGAGGTCCTCAACGGCCTGTCGGGCTAACACGCGCAGACCGGCCCCGTTCGTCGGTCGGGCCGTGGTCGCAATGCAACAACATGTGGCGCGCTGACCAGCGCGTGACCCCACTACCTTGCGCATGGTCATCGCCGCTGATTGGCCGTCGTGTCCCGCCCGGCAGCCCCGCCTGTGGTGTCAGAGCTCTCCGTGTACGAATCAGCCGTTACTCGGCGCCATCCGCGATCGAACCGCCAAGCGCTCGTGGTGCGGGGTCGTCGACGCCACGTGTTTCCGCGGCGTGCCGTGCGCGCGATTGTGAGGCCCGCTCTTTGGCACTAGGTCCAGGGCGGTCGTTGTCACGCCAGAAACACATGACCGACTAAACCACGACAACACGGCACGGAAAGACAATTTCGGGCGAATACCGACGAGTCGCGCTACCTTGAGAAACCCCCTAGGAGGCTCATATGACCCCGAATGACGCAGCTGCGGATCGGTCGGTTCAGCCGACTCCGTCGCCTCAAGCAGATCGCGCAGTCTGGATCACCCCGACAGTCACACAACTAGACGTGACCAGGAGCCTTGCCGGATCGCAGTCTTTGGGGGACGGCCTCAGCTCGGGCACCGTCATCGGCTGATGCTGTCCGCGGTACAGAATTGATCACATAGCGGTGTGGATCGTCGTCGCGCGTTCCGCGTTGTCGGCGATGGGACTGTGAGGTCGTAAAGACCCTTGCCTTCCTCCCGCAATTATGTGTTCTTACTCGATTTCGCGGCGAGTCGAGGAGCCGCTGAATCGGATGATCTGGGATACGCTATCGAGGTGCCTATGATTACGGATGACCCCGCCGAGAACTACTCCGTCGTCGGACCCAACTCAGCTGACCAGAATGCCAATTGCCAGCCCTGGTCCGCGCCGAAGGTAACTAAATTGCAGGTGAGTCGCACCCTCAACGGGTCGGGCACCGGCGGCGATGGTCCGTACAACGGGACTACGTCCCTCTGAGTGATGTGATTCGAGTTGCGCCACGCTTCTGCGGAGTACTCGGTTTAGTCGATACGTTCTTTGCCCCTACCGTTCGGGATCACCTGCGCGCCAATTGGCAATGGGATCACCACCAGGTTTGGGATGCGGGATCTTTTATGGTCCATGCCCCCACTGATGCGCTGCTCTTCGGCGATCCGCGCGACTCGGATGACGGTGTGCTGGTCGCCAGCGCGCGACTGGACCCGCCGTTCGACCCCATCGACACGTCAGCATCGCCCTTTACCTCGACCAACGCGGGCGGCCGATCGCGCGATGCCCAGCGAGTTCAGGCCAGTTACCGCAAACGCGGTGAGCGCGCCCCTGAGCATTTGTTCGGCGACTGGATGTTCGCTGCCTGGCACCCGAACGAACAGCGGTTGGTCCTGGCTCGCGATCAGGTCGGGACAGCTGCAGTTTATTATTATGCAAACTCCAGCTATTTTGCCTTCGCCAGCGATGTCAGTGGGCTTCGCGAACTGCCATTCGTCACCGACTCCATCGACGAGGCGTGGCTGGCGGAGTCACTGTTCGGCTGGACCGACCCACGGCTGGAGCGAACTCCCTTCAAGGGTATTCGGCGGCTCGCTCCGGGACACGTACTGACGATTACCAGGGGTCGTCCGCGACTCCGTCGCTACTGGCACCCCGCCGACGTCGCCACATTGCAATTGCCGACAGGCGTGGACTACGCGAAGCAATTGCGTGACGTGCTGACCGAGGCTGTTGCGTCCCGGATACCCCCAACCGGGGAGGTTGGCAGCCATCTCAGTGGCGGCATGGATTCCGGCGCCGTGGGCGTCCTGGCGGCTGGGTTGCTAGCGGCGCAGGGCCGCTCGCTGCGTGCGTTCACCGCCTCGGCGCCCGGCAACTACGAACACTTCTTTGCCCCCGGGTCGCTGGTCGACGAATGGCAGCTGGCCTCGGCGACCGCCGCAGTCGCCCCGAACATCGAACAGCGGCGGGTCAGCGGAGAGGCCTTCACCCCCGTCGCTGCCATGCTCCGCTGGCTCGAACTAGGGGGCGAGCCGATCCGGAACCCGTGCAACCTGGCGTGGGTCCTGGACATCACCGAGAGGGCCCGCGCCGCCGGATGCATCACCCTACTAACGGGCAGTATGGGCAACCTGACCATGTCATGGCGCGGCCTGGACTTCGAGACGCTCCGACCGTGGTCCGCGTTGCGCCGACGCTTGGCAGACCAGTTGCCGGCGGGCTGGCATACGCGGCTGAAAGGTCTCTATCACCCCCACTGGTACCGCGAGTCCGCCATGCACCCGCGTCTGCTGCGATCGCCCGCCGTCCACGCCATGCTTGCTGAGCAGCGTCAATCGCCCGCCGGGCCTGCCGAACGACGACACCGAAACCTGCTCCAAGCGGCAGCCGGCGCTGCCGGACCGGCTTTTCAAGGACGCGCCCATGGGATTGACATCCTGGACCCGACTGCCGACCTACGCGTCGTCAGCTTCACCTTGTCCGTGCCGCCGCAGCACTACATCGACGCCGCCACCGGCACTCGGCGCTGGCTGATTCGCGAGGCCACGAAGGGCATGCTGCCCGAAGCGGTCCGGCTCAACCAGCGAACCGCTCGGCAGGGGGTTGATTTCGTACCCCGGCTTCGAGCCAGCTCGGACGAAGTGGTCGCCACTTTGCACGAACTCTCGCGGGGCCCTGCCGCGGACTACCTCGACGTCGGTTATCTGACCAAAGTCTGGACTTACGTTCAGGGTCACGACAACCCGGAGTCCTTTGGCAAAGCCGCTCGCGTGCTCGGCCGCGGCCTCATGTTCGGGATGTACCTCAACAAGATCGACAAGTAATCTCATGAGATCCGGCGGCCGCAGCTTCGTGACAGCGATCGCGCGGGCGGACGGCCGCAAATTGGCATGGGTGACCACCGTCCAGATCGTGGCCACGGCCGGTCAGGGCCTGGGCTTGCTGCTGCTTGTCCCGTTGCTCGCCGTCGCCGGGGTCAGCCAGGCCGAGTCGAGCGACGGGACGACGGGTTGGTGGCGGTCTGCCCTGCATGCGGTGGGTATCCCCGCGACGCTGCCTGCAGTGCTGAGCGTCTACGTGCTCACCGTGTTGGCATCGGCGGCGCTCAGCGCCTATGCCAGCGTGTTGTTGACGCGGTACCGCCTGGAATTTGTCGACGGTCTGCGTAGCCGGTTGTACGCGGCGGTGGCCCGCGCCGAGTGGCGGCATCTTATCGACCTGCGCCGATCGGATCTGCTCAGCACCCTGACTGTCAACGTCACCTGGGTGTCCACCGGGGTGCTGGCGATGCTCAACCTCGCCGTCAGCGGCGTCTTGGTCGTCGTCCAGCTAGCAGTAGCGGTCCGCATCTCGCCAGTGACGACCGCAGTGGCCGCGGTGACGGGCGCAGTCCTCGTCGCCGTGATGTGGCCGCTGGTCACGCGAAGTCGACGGCTCGGATCGCAGTTGGTGGACAGCAATCGACGTGTCCTCGCCTCGGTTACCGGATTTCTCGACGGACTCAAACTGATCAAGGCCCACGGGCTGGAGGCTGGTCACCTGACCACGTTCGACGCTGCGATGGCGCGATCCCGCCGTTCCCAGATCCGATTCGCACAGGCGTCGGCGATCTCGACCGCCGTGCAACTCGCCGCGACCGTCGTGGCGCTGGCCGTGCTGATCGACGTCGCTGTAGCTCATCTGCACGTCAATATCGCGGCGCTGCTGGTGCTCGCCTTCATCTTCAGTCGGTTGGTTCCGCAGGTGACACAGATGCAGCGCAACATTATGCAGGTTGCCCAGGCGGTGCCTGCATTCGACGATCTCCAGTCAGTGATCGAGTCCTGCGAACGGGCCGCCGAACCGGCCCTTCCCGATTCACGTCGGCGGCTGCGCATCGGCAGCGGAATCGAGATCTGCGGTGTCAGTTTCGCCTACACGCCGGGCAGCCCGGTCCTGGACGACGTGTCCCTGCAGATCCCGGCCCGGCAGATCATCGCACTCGTCGGGCCATCCGGCGCCGGCAAAACGACCTTGGCCGACCTGACCGTGGGCCTGCTCGAACCAGCAACCGGAACTGTCCTGGTCGACGGTCAACGGCTCACGGGCGCACAGGTCGCCGCCTGGCGGAGCTCAGTGGCGTTGGTCCCGCAGGAGCCGTTCCTGTTCAACGACAGCGTCCGGGCGAACCTGATGTGGGCCGCTCCGGCGGCCAGTGAGGCCGATATGAGGGATGCGCTGACGACCGCGAACGCAGCGGACTTCGTTGCCGCCCAGCCAGACGGGCTGGACACCGTCGTCGGTGACCGGGGGGTTCGACTGTCGGGCGGGGAACGGCAGCGCATCGCGCTCGCTCGCGCCCTGCTGCGCCAACCAGACTTACTGGTATTGGACGAGGCGACGAGCTCACTCGACACCGAGAACGAGCTCGCCATCCGGCGCGCCATGGCCGCACTGCACGGTCGGCTCACCATGCTCGTCATCGCCCACCGGCTGTCCACGGTGAGAACTGCTGACCGGATCGTGGTGCTCGACAACAACCGAGTTGCCGAAACGGGCACCTGGACCGACCTCGCGCACCGCCGACACGGCCGACTTCGCGACCTCATCGCCGCAGGCGCCCTCGACGACGGCTAGTGGACTCCAGAGGTGGTTTCACCCGTTTGTGCCGAAAGGAACTAGCCTTGCCGAATGGCCGAAACAATCGGCGTAGGTATCGCAGCCACATCACCGGATCTGGGCCGTGCAGCCGCGACGCTGCGAGTCGATCGCCTCGCTGCAGACACTGTGCGCACATTTCAGAGGGCGGGCATTCCGTCAATTCTGCTTAAGGGCGCGTCTTTCGCTAGGCTCTTCTACCCAGAGGGCGGACGCAGCTACGGCGACGCCGATCTTCTCGTGCGCGCCGCAGACGTTGCCGCGGCGACCGTGGCCCTGGTCCAAAGCGGATTCCGCCCTGAAGACGCGCACGCCCCGGTCGTAGATCGTGATCCGGACGCCCGCACCTTCAGCCGCCGTGACGCCGCCGGTCTCAAAGACACCGTTGACCTGCATTGGAACCTGCACAACGTCCGGGTCGACCCGGAGCGCACCTGGTCGGCGCTTTCGCCTCGAACTACCTCGTTGCGGCTGGGTAGTACGTCTGTTCAGGTGCTCGACAGGATCGGGTGTGCAATGCACGTCGCATTGCATGCCGCCCAGCACGGCTTGTGCGGACCTGAGCCACACGATCACGGCACCCGCACCGGCGCCGACCTGCGGCGCGCGGTGCGCATCCTGAGTCTTGCCGACTGGGTTCAGGCCGCGGAACTTGCTAACGAGCTTGGCGTCGAGGATGCGTTGGCTTTTGGCCTGCGGCTGGACCCGGACGGGGCCGCGCTAGCCGAGGAGCTGCACCTGAGTACCGCTGTGCCGGAGCCCTGGCGGTTCCCGGGCGAGTTCGGGACGCGCGGCGCGATGCGCATCAACCGGCTGCTGGTCGCGAGGTCGTGGCACGAGCGGGCCGCCCTGGTGTGGTCGGCGTTGTGTCCTAATCGCGTCCGGGTAAGGCGCGCTGCCCGGACGCTGCTTGGTCGCCGAGTGGTGGCCGTCGGTTACGTCGAGTGGTACCTGCGCGTGGCCGCTGGACTGCCCGGCGCGATCCGGCACGGTCGCTCTCGCGTCCGGAACGGCGACTGATCGCGGGATGTATCACTACCAGGCCTACGGGTTGATCTTTGCTGTGCCGTTTGAATGCCCGTCCATGATGACTGCTCCGAACGGCGCACAGGCGGATATCTCGGTCCATGAAGGGCCCGTCCCGTGTTACTTGTCCGATCCGATCGTGACGGAGCCGATGTTCGACGCCAGTGCGCGGCAGTTCCTGGTGCGGGGCGGAATGCGAGCGGCACGATTCCTGGTGACGGACGGGAAACACGTCACCTACGCCCCCAACCCACATGCCGAGGGACAAATGCTGGAGGCGCGGTTCACCACCATGGTGCTCCCCGCCGTACTGCGGCAGCGCGCCCTACTGGTGTTACACGCGACCTCCACCGTCACTGAACATGGCGCGCTCGCCATCGCCGGACACTCCGGCGCAGGCAAGTCGACCACGATGGCCGGTCTACTGGCGGACGGTGCCCGAATGCTCAGCGACGACGTAACAGCCCTACAACTCAATGACGACCGCGTGGTGCAGGCGTTACCTGGCGTTGCCGAACTACACCTGACCGAGGCCTCCACCACCGGACTGGCCGTCGACGTCACTGGCCTGCTTCCGCAGCCCTGGCGGCGAATGAAGACCGCGGTGCCGGTGACGGATCGAATGGCGGGCGAGCCGACCGCATTGACCGCCGTATACGTATTGAGCATCAGTGATGGTGATGGGCAGGTGCGCACCGAGGAACAGTTCGGCAGCGCGAAGTTCGCTGCGCTCAACGATTGCCTTTACGGTCCGGTCAGCGTTCATGAGGGCTCGGCGATGTTCGCGCTGTTCAGAGCGGTGCTCGAACAAACCGCGATCATCCGAGTGACCCGACCGAGCGGTACCTGGTCCGTGGATGCTGTCCGGGACGCTATCTGGCAGCGCGAGCGCGCCGGTACAACATGAACAAGATCGTCTGGCTCGCGTCCTATCCGAAGTCCGGCAATACCTGGACGCGCGTGTTCCTCGCGAACTATCTGCGGGACGCAGCCGAACCGGTAGACGTCAACGACCTCGACGGCGATGCGCCTATCGCCAGTCACCGATTGGGATTCGACGAATGCGTCGGGATCGAGGCGTCGCAACTGCCACCTCGCATCACGGCGCGGTTGCGGCCGGAGGTGTACCGGACGCTGGCCCGCGAGGCCTCCGAATTGCTGTTCATGAAGGCTCACGACGCCTGGACAGTGACCGACATCGGGACGCCTATGTTCCCTACCGACGTCACTGCAGCCGTTGTGTACTTGCTGCGCAACCCGCTCGACGTTGCCGTGTCGTTCGCGCACCACGGCGGCCGGTCCACAGACAGCGCTGTCGCGAACATGTGTGATACCGAGTTCACGATGAGCGAGTCGTCGACTCGTCTGAGCTACCAGCTCCCCCAACGCATCGGAACCTGGAGTGAGCACGTCCGATCGTGGGTGGATGATTCCGGCCTGCCGATATGCATTGTTCGTTATGAGGATCTGCGCGCCGATGCCATTACCGGATTCGGCCGCATTCTCGATTTTGTCGGGGTGCCCGTCGAACCCGTTCGGCTGCGCCGCGCGGTGGAATCTTCTCGACTCGAAGAACTGCAGCGACAGGAGGCACACGCTGGTTTCCGCGAGCGACCGCCAGCTGCAACTGCGCCTTTCTTTCGTCGGGGCGAGGTCGGCTCGGGGAGACACGAACTAGCCGGGGATCTGATTGAGAAACTGACGGACGCGCATCGCGAGACGATGCAGCGTTTCGGATATATCGACGAGGAGACATGAATGGATACCGAATCAGTGATCGAGCGCGTTCCGGACCTCATGTCGACCCCGGTGAACGAGGACATGGTCTTCCTCAATCCCGATAGTGACAATTACGTCGCCATTGACGCGATCGGGCGGCGCATCTGGGAGATTCTCGAGCACCCGGTGCGATTCGGTGACCTGGTCGATTCTTTGGCGGCGGAGTTCGACGGCGCGCGAGCGCAGATCGAGGACGATACCGCGGCATTTCTGGGCGAGCTGCAACGTGAGGGAATGGTGCGGGTTGTCGAGCCTGGTTAGGACTGTCACCAAGGCTCTGTCCCGCCCGCCAGGAGAGCTGATGCTGCTTGCCGAGACCGCACTGAGCCTGTTCGTCGCATGGCTGCTCATTTCGGCCTTTCCCTTTCGTGCTGCGGTGCGCTTCTATCGGCTGCAGCGAGGGACAAATCCCGGCACGGTGTCGCCGGCACAGATGCTGCGCGCTGAACACATTGGCTGGGCGGTGCGGACGGTGTCGGCCCGTGTTCCGTGGACCTGCACCTGCCTGATGCAGTCGCTTGTAGGCGCGGTGCTACTTCGTCGGCGCGGCTTGGGTTCGACACTTCACCTCGGTGTGGCCAAGGCGAAGGCGCGGGAAAGTCTCGAGGCCCATTCGTGGCTTATCTGTGGGGATGAGGTGCTGACCGGCGCGTCCCAACTGGATCGATACGTGTCGGTCGGAACCTTCACCGCACGCTGCTGATGGATCACTCGACTCTGGTGGAGCTGTTGGCTACGGCACGACCGTGGTCGCTGCAGGACATGGCCGTGACGCTCGGAGAGGTGGGGGCAGCGCCGACCGACCTTGCGCATGGTGGGGTGTTGTGGCGGGGCCAGCGTGGGCGTTTCTGGTTCGAGATTCCCGAGGTCGCCCGCTACCTGGTCGTGGACGGCGAGCAGCTCACCGTAGAGCCGCTGGCCGGTGCCGAACCCCGCGACGTGACACGGTTCGTGTCATCGACGCCCTCCGTAGCTGCGTTCCTCCAACGCGGGTCGCCCGTCCTGCACGCTGCGGTCGCACTCGGCCCGACGGGAGCCGTGCTGCTCACGGGCGATTCGAGTGCGGGCAAGTCGGTGTTGCTGGCCTCGTTGCTCGCGCGCGGTTGGCAGTTGCTCAGCGATGACCTGGCCGCGCTCTCGATGGGTGCGGACGGCGTGGTCCGGGTCCTTCCGGTCAGCGACGAGCTGCGGCTGTGGCCGGACGCCGAAGCTCACGTCGAGTACCGTCCAGGCAGGTTCGTCACCGAGGCGGTCACCGTCAGCCGGGTATGGATGCTCGGGGCGAGCAACGAGCCCGGCGTGACCGTTGCCGACATCACCGGGTTGGACCGTTTCACCGCCCTGGTCAAGGCCGCCTACAACAGTCGTATTGCGGCAGCGCTGCTGGACCGCCGAGCGAACCTGCAGATCATCGGCCCGCTCGCCCATTCGGACATACCGATCCGTCGATTGACGCGCTCCCGCGCGGGATGGACGGCGGAACAGCTCGCGGACATCGTCGCCGGCGACACCGCTGCTGCACAGGCGGGCCTGGTGTCGGCCTAGCTCGCAGGAATGTCCGCGCAGCAGAATTCTCTATGCTCCGCGCCCTGTTGACTTCGGTGCAATCCCATCTGCACCCCACCGATGACACCCATCGGGTGACGTCTCTGGAATTGCTCTTTGAGCTGGTGTTCGTCTATGCGATCACCAACGTGACCGCCCTGATGGAACACCACGTCGGCGGACGAACCACACTCGAAGCGGTCATTGTGCTGGCCGTGATCTGGTTTGGCTGGTGCTCGTACACCTGGCTGGGGAACCAGGCCAAGGCCGATGAGGGTCTCGTACGGTGGCCATGATTCTCGCTCTTGGAGATGATCGGTGCCTTCGCCGATGAGCACTCTCGGGTGTGGTGGTGGCTGTACTTCGATGTCGTCGCTCTCGTCGCCGAACGCGAACTGCATGACGCCAAGGGTCTGCGGCGGATTCGGATGGCCCGTGACTCCTATATCTACCTGCACCTGCCGATGGTTGCCGGCATCGTCTTCATCGCGCTCGGCCTCGCGTTGCTCGTTGATGCCCGCGATCACGTTTCCGCTGGACGGTATGCCCTCTACGGAGGGATCGCTTATACCCGCACGATCCTGATGGTCCTGCTTCTCGTGTTGATCCCGGTCTTGGGAGGCGCCCCGGCGTTAGCTCAACTCGTCCTCCCGGCAGTCCTGTTGATAGCCGTCATCACCGTCGAGGTAAATGCCTTCCGTGACTGGCGCACTGAACTAAGGCACTCGATCGGCTAGACGTGCCCGCACTGATTTTCCGGTTTCCGGGCGCTGCACCCTGGCTGCATGAGAACGACTGTATTCATCGCCGCGGGAGCCGCGGTCGCGATCAGCTCCGTTTGCTCGCCGTTGCCAACCAGAGTGCGGCTGGCACCTTCACCGCCCCGTCAACGAGGTGGCGCCGCAACTCTGCGCGCACGTCGTCGAGCAGCTGGGCCCACGCCTCGTGCGTGAGGGTTGGGCGCAGGGTCTCGTATGCCGTGCGTCCGGTGGTGACGCTCAGGACGGTGGCCAGTCGCGTTTCGACGCCGTCGGCTCCGTCGAAGCCGTAGTCGAGGGTGACGTCGAACGGCATGATGTCGACCGACGCCCACCCCGCGTCCAACAGCAGCCCCGCAAGTCGGTCGCGATCGGCGAAGGCCGTGGGGCCCGGCTCGTTCGGCTCTGGCGGCTTGGGACGTGGTTCGAGCCGCTCGGCGAGCACGCTCGTGCCGAGCGTGAACATCTGGTTCTCGTCGAAGGCGCGCCAGCAGGCAAAGACCAGGCGGGCGCCATCGGCTGCGACGCGGCGCAGATTGGTGAACGCGGCCACCGGATCGGCAAAGAACATGACGCCGAAGCGCGACACGACGCGGTCGAACGGCGGCCCAGGAGCCTCGACCACCAGGTCCATGACCTGTGCGTCGCCGAGCAGCACCGTGGCGGCCGGCACGCGCGCGGCCGCAGCCGCGACCATGCCGGGGGAGATGTCGACGCCGACGCAGGCTGCCCCGGCGGCGCCGGCCGCAGCGAGCAGCGTGCCTGTGCCGCACCCGACGTCCAGCACGCGCAGCCCCTCAGACATGTCGGCCGCGTCGAGGATCGCTCGGGTCACAGGGGCGAAGATCGCATCGAAGATCGCCTCGTTCTCGACCCAGCCGGACGCACTACCGGCCCAGTGTCTGCCCATGTCTACGTTCGTCACGGCGCGAGCCTACGAGCAGCCACAGGACCGAGCTGCCGGTTACGAGTCGCTTGTCACCCCGAAATGGCGGTAGATCGTGGCGCTGAGGCGCGATTTCGGGGTGACAAGCTGACCGCACAGTTGGCGATGCCGGCCAGCTGCACATCGACCAGCTGCACATCGAAAAGTGCCCGACCCTGCCGGCGGCATCGGCTGCCTCGACGTCACGCAGATCAACTCGCCGAGCGGGCGACGAGATCGAACTCACGTAAACAGTGAGGAAGTCTTTGATCTACCCAGCCTGCGTACCCGTTGTTGTTGAGCTGGGAGGGTCTGAGCTCCCTCCTCGCCCGATGCCGTGCGATCCACGCCCGATACCGTGCGATCCACGTGCGATGCACGTACGATGCACGTGCGATTCAGTGAGGGGTTCATCCGGCAGCCCGCACACGGGCCCACAGCGCACCTAAGGGGCCTGCTCAGTCGATCGTTCCTCGGTCGGCGACCCACCGGGCATCCAAGCCGAGCACCTCGGCGGCGATGTCGAAGTCGGCGTCGTAGTGGATCAGCGTGAGCCGGTCCTGGCCGGCGAGCACCGCGGTGAGCAGGTCAGCGATACCGACCGCCCGGTGTCGGCCGGTGAGCGCAAGTTCGCGTTGCGCCGCGAACGCGGCCTGCCAGTGCTCGTCGTTCGTGGGCAGATACTCGAAAGCGGCCCGACGATCGGCCCGCAATCGCTCGTACTCAGCCGGGCTGCGGGCGCTGTAGAGCGCCTCGGCGTCCAGGGTTGCGCACGTGGCCACCATTCCCCCGACGATCAACGGCTCCAAGCGCTCGCGGACCAGGAGATTGGCCATCCGCGCGGCAGCGCTGGTGTCGATCAAGAACCGGGCGACTGACGCCACACGTCCGCCCGCGCCTCGGCATCAGCCAACGACGCCAGCCCCCCCTCAGCGAGCCACCGGACCTGGCGGGTCCGTGCTGACGCCGCAGCCGCTTGCCGCAGCGCGGTCCGAACTGTCTCCGACACTCCAGCCGTGCCCAACTCCCGCCGCGCAGCATCCAACAACTCGTCGTCAAGCTCGATCAACCGCTTCGTCATCGCAACCTCCGCAACCCGCTATATACAACCTTCGGCTAGAGTATATACGTCGACACAGGACTTGCCCATCCGTCCGTGCGTGATCGCGCGGTCAGACCGCGCCGTTCTTGGGTAGACAGCGTGGGTTGCCCCTAGCCCGGAACTTTCATGAGGGCGCCGCTGAAGATTGTTTCGGCGGCGGTGCGT
>NZ_CAXTHK010000018.1:0-65830 GCF_964244045.1 uncultured Jatrophihabitans sp.
CACCGGTCACCACGATCAGGAACCCGACTTACACCACTCGGCGGGACTCTCCCCATTCGCATGCCCCAGAGCCTTGGAACATGATGGGCACCATGACGTCGCTGCCTGCTCCCCGGACCCCTGATCCCAAGAGCGCCCCGGCCATCCGGTGGGGCATCGTCGCGCCCGGCGGGATCGCGCGTGACTGGACGGCCGCCCTGCACGCCACGACCGCGTCTCGCGTGACGGCGGTCGGGTCGCGCGCGCAGGACCGCGCGCAGGCCTTCGCCGACGAGTTCGGCGTCGAGCGGGCGTACGGCAGTTACGAGCAGCTCGTGGCCGACGACGGCATCGACGCCGTCTACGTGGCCAGCCCGCACTCCGAGCATCGCGACCATGCGTTGCTCGCGCTCGAGGCGGGCAAGCCGGTGCTCGTGGAGAAGGCGTTCACCCGCAACGCGGCCGAAGCGAAGGACGTGATCGACGCGGCGCGGCGGCACGGTCTGCTTGCCATGGAAGCGATGTGGACGCGGTTCCTGCCGCACCTCGACGTGGTCCGGCAGTGCCTCGAGCAGGGGTTACTGGGCGACGTCGTCGCGGTCGAGGCCGATCACGGCCAGCAGCTGTACCCGGGCGGCCCGCAACGTCTCGCCGATCCGGCGCTGGCCGGCGGTGCGCTGCTCGACCTCGCGATCTACCCGGTGTCGTTCGCGCACCTGGCCCTCGGCGGCTTCGCCACCGTCCGCGCCACGGGCACGTTGGCCGAAACGGGCGTGGACGCGAGCGAGACCATCGCAGTCGTCTCGCCGACCGGCGCAATCGGCACGCTGTCCTCGACGATGCTGGTCAAGACGCCCTGCGCGGCGTCGGTGTCCGGGACCGCCGCGCGGCTCGAGGTCAACGGCTGGTTCTACCGGCCGAACACGGTGCGGCTCATCGACCCCGACGACCGCGAACTCGACCGCCACGAACCGCCGGCACGCGAGCATGGGCTGGCCTACCAGGCCGCCGAGTTCGCGCGGCTGCTCGAGCAGGGTCGCACCGAGTCGGACCTGCTGCCGCTCGACGAGACGCTGCGCATAATGCAGGCACTCGACGAGGTCCGCGCTCAGCTCGGCGTGCGCTTCCCCGGGGAGTAAACAGGTGTCCGGGAGTAGGAGCGTTCAGTGGATCAAGTACTTGAGCACGACGAGCGCGATCCCGAACACGGCGGACGCCCCGACGAAGCCGACGAGTCGTAGACCGCGCGCACCGGCCCGCCGTGCAGCGAGCAGCGCCCACCCCACGATCTGCACAGCGGCGACGATCAAGGCCGCGCCCGTCGCCGTTCGCGTCGCGGCCCCGAACAGCACAGCCAGCCCCAGCACCACAGCCGGCACGATGCCGCTCTCGACGATCGGCCACTCGACCCGCAACGCGCGCCGCAGCGACGGCTGCTCACCGTCGACGCCATCGGCGCCGCCGATGACCCCGCCGAGCGTGTCGGTGTATGCATGCGCCAGCCAGAACACGATCAACGTAGCCGCAAGCGAACCGAGGATCTGACCGGTCGAGTCGTCCGTCCCGCTCTCGACGGCGAGCTGTCCGGCGACCAGGATGGTGCCGTACACCGCGCTGGCCGGGCTGCCCGGGAGTTCTCGCGGCACCTTCACGATCGACGAAGTGTCAGGACGCAGCGGCCAACGCGCGTCGGGTGAGCACGCGCGCGAGGTGCTGGCGGTAGCCGGCGTCGGCGTGCATGTCCTCGACCGGCGTAGTGCCCTCGGCGGCAAGCGCGGCGGCGTCCTCGATCGACGCGCCGTCGAGCAGAGCAGCCTCGGTGGCCTCGGCCCGCAGCGGTGCGCCGCCCATGTTGGCCATGGCGACCCGGCCGGCGACGGTGGCCACAGCCACGATCGCCCAATCGTTCGCCCGGCGAGTGAATTTCTCGTAGTGGGCGCCGGCGGGCCCGGTGCGCGGTACGCGAAGCTCGACGAGCATCTCGTCGGGCGTCATGGCCGTCTCGAAGTAGCCCTGGAAGAACTCTGCGGCGCCGATGGAGCGCCGCCCGCCCGGGCCCTGGACGACGATCGTCGCGTCCGAGGCGAGGACGGCGGCAGGCAGGTCGGCGGCGGGGTCGGCGTGCGCCACCGAGCCGCCGATGGTGCCGCGGTGGCGGATCTGCGGGTCGCCGACGTAGGCGGCCACCTTGGCGATGAGCGGCGCCTCGGCAGCGAGCACCGCGGAGCGGACGAGCTCGACGTGCCGGGTCAGCGCCCCGATCGCCACCTCGTCGCCCTCGACGCGGACGTACGAACCGTCGGCGATGTGTCCGATGTCGATGAGCACCGACGGGAACGCGAACCGCAGCTTCATCATCGGCAGCAGCGAGTGCCCGCCGGCCAGCAGCTTGGCGTCCTCGCCGTGCTCGCCGAGCAGGGCCACGGCCTCGTCGACGGAGCCGGCCCGTACGTAGTCGAACGCCGCGGGGATCATGCGTCCGCCCCAGAGGCAGCGTGCTGCACCGCTCGCACGATGTTGTGGTAGCCGGTGCACCGGCAGAGGTTGCCCTCGAGCCCCTCGCGGATCTCGGTCTCGGATGGGTGCGGGTTGTCCTGCAGCAAGGCGGTGGCCGCCATGACCATGCCCGGCGTACAGAAGCCGCACTGCAGGCCGTGCTCGGCGCGGAACGCGGCCTGCATGGGGTGCAACCCGTCGACGGCGGCATCGCCGGCCGTGGCCGCCAGACCCTCGAGCGTGGTCACCGATGTGCCGTCGGCCTGTACGGCCAGCACCGTGCACGACTTCACCGACTCTCCACCGATGTGCACCGTGCAGGCCCCGCACGAGGTGGTGTCACAGCCGATGTTGGTGGCCTTCAGACCGCACGTGTCGCGTAGGTAGTGCGCCAGCAGCAACCGGGGTTCGACGTCGTCCGTGCGCTGTTCACCGTTAACGGTCATCGACACCTGCATCAGCTACGCACCTCGTTGATCGCTCTCCATACCCGGAAGGATGTTGTCGGCATGTCGATGTGTCGTACGCCGAGATGAGCCACGGCGTCGATCACCGCGCTCTGCACGGCGGGGGTGGCGCCGATCGTCCCGGCCTCGCCGATACCCTTGGCGCCGAGCGAGTTGTAGGTCGTCGGCGTCTCCGAGGCGACAAGCTCGAAGCTGGGCACCTCGGTGATCGACACGATCGGGTAGTCGGCCAGCGTCGTCGTGGTCGGGTTGCCGTCCGGGTCGTACAGCACCTCTTCCAGCAAAGCCTGTGCCGCACCTTGGGCGAGCCCACCGTGCCGCTGTCCCTCCGCCAGCAGCGGGTTCATGATCGTCCCGGCGTCGTCGAGAGCGATGAGTCGCTGCAGCGTGGCCTTGCCCGTTTCGGTGTCGACCTCGACCACAGCAACGTGTGCCCCGAACGGGTACGTCGCGCCCGGCGCGGTGAACACACTGCGCACGAAGAGCCGCTCGTTCTCGGCCAGCGATGCGAACGACACCCCGGTGCCCGGCGCGCCGACGACGGTGAGTCCCGCCGCGCCGTGATCGACCACGAGGTCGCCAGGGTCGACCTCGAGGACGTCGGCCGCGCGCGTCTTGGCCAGCTCGATGAGCTCACGCGACGCCTGACGCACCGCGGCGCCGCCCTGCTGCAGCGAGCGCGACCCGCCCGTCCCGCCGCCCTCGGGGATCAGGTCGGTGTCGCCCCACTTGACGGTGATCTTGTCGATCGGGATGCCGAACTCCTCGCTGGCCAGCATGGCCCAGACGGTGGAGTGCCCTTGCCCGTGCGGCGACGTACCCGTGAGTATGGTCGCGCTGCCGTCGGGGTGGATCTCGACGGTGGCGTTCTCGTGCGGGTCGCCGGACTCCATGCCCGCGCCGGTGATCTCGACGTACACGCTGACGCCGATGCCCAGCTGCACCGTCTCGCCGCGATCACGCCGGGCGGCCTGCTCGCGCCGCAGCCCGTCGTAGTCGGCCGCCTCGAGCACCTTGCGCAGCGCCATCGGGTAGTCGCCCGAGTCGTAGAGCGCGCCACCACCCGAGGTGTGCGGTTCGGTGAACGGCGGCAGCAGGTTCTTCTCGCGGACGAGCGCAGGATCCATGCCGATCTCGGCAGCGAACAGGTCCATGGCCCGCTCGATCGCGGCCGTCGCCTCAGGTCGGCCGGCGCCCCGGTAGGCGCCGACGGGCGTCGTGTTGGTGACCACGCTGTCGAAGGCGAGTTCGAGCTTCGGGATGTCGTAGACGCCCGGCGCCATGAGCAGGGTCAGCGTCGGCAGCACCACCCCCATGCGGGCGAAGGCGCCGCTGTCCTGGATCACGTGCAGGCGGTACGCCTTGACCGTGCCGTCGGCGTCGCCACCGATCGTCAGGGTCTGCAGCTGCCCACGACCATGGGTCATCGCCACCATGTTCTCGGAACGCGTCTCGACCCAGGTGACGGGACGACCCGCCCGACGCGCCGCCCAGCCCACCACGCCGACCTCGGGGTCGGCACCGAACTTGGCGCCGAAGGCTCCGCCCACGGCCGGTGTGATGATGCGGACCTGCTCCTCCGGCAGGCCCAGCATCCCGACGACGGCCCGCTTGCTGCCCTGCGCGCCCTGGTTCGGCACCCAGACCGTCAGCCGGCCGTCCTCGCCCCACGCGGCCGCGGCGGACCGTACCTCCAGCGGAGCCACCGCCACCCGCTGGTTCACGATCTCGCGGCTGACCACCACGGCGCAGTCGGCGAAGAAGTCCTCAGCCGGCTCGGCCGCCTGATTCATCACGACGTTCGTGCCGGCATCGGGGAACAGCAGGGTCTCCCCGGCCAGCGCCTGCTTCAGGTCGACGACCGCCGGCAGCGGGTCGTAGTCGACGTCCACCAGCTCGGCCGCGTCCTCGCCGGCGTAGCGGTCGTCAGTGAGCACGATCGCCACCGGCTGACCGACGAACTGCACGACGCCGTCGGCGAGCAGCGGCTGCGAGAACGCCGGGTCGAAGAACGGCATCGCCGGCGGCTGCGGCGGGGTGTCGAGGTCCTGCGCGGTGTAGACGGCCACTACTCCGGAGGCGGCCTGCGCGCCGGACGTGTCGATCGAGACGATTCGGGCGTGCGCCACTGGTGAGCGGACAAAGGTCGCGCGCAGCGCTCCCGTCAACCGCTCGTCCACCAGGTCCTCGGTGTACACCGCGCCCGTGGTCAGGAACCCCGGGTCCTCGGTGCGCCGCACACGGGTGCCCAGGATGCTGCCCCGGATCGCGTCGGATGCCTGCTCGACGGTTGTCATTGCGCCTCCTGCTCGCGCACCCGAGACCGGGCACCTCGCTTCACCGATGCAATCACACCGGTCACCCCGGCGTCGATGCACCCCGATCGTGCAGCACGAAGCCGGAGCCAGGGTGCCCAGTGACCAATGGCGCGTTGAAACCCGACGCGCCGCGGGTAGGCACCGGACATGGACTGGTACATCTGGTTGATCATCGTCGTCGTGGTGGTGATCCTGATCGTCGCGGCTGCGCTGTTCATCCAGGCCCGCCGTCGACGTGGCGGGGTCATCGTCGATCCGTCCCGCCCCGCCGGTAGGAAGAAACTTCGATGAGCAAGCTGATGCGGACTTCCGAGATCACCAAGCGGCCGGTCGTCACCTTCGCGGGCGACGATGTCGCGCAGATCAAGGACATCGTGTACTCCGCCGGCGGCGGTGCGGTCGGCGGCTTCACCCTGGCCGGGCGCGGGCTGTTCGCCGGGCCGCTGAAGCAGAGCCTGTCCTGGTCGTCGGTTGCCGCGCTCGGTCCGGACGCGGTAATGATTCGCGACGAGAACTCACTCGAAGCCGCTGAGGCAGTGCTCGACGCGTCGGCGGCCGGCGGTGGATCGGGCGGCAACGTGCTCGGCTCGCAGGTCCTCACCGACACCGGTGTGGACCTCGGCAAGGTCGTGGACGTCGTCCTCGAGGTCACCGGCGAGTACGGCGGGCAGTGCGACGTCGTGGGCTACGAGGTCGAAGCGTCCGAGGCGCTCGGCACCAGGGGCCAGAAGGTGCTCATCCCGTTGCCCGACACCATTGCCGCGTCCGGCCAGCACCTCATGGTTCCGGCCAGTGCCAAGGATTTCGTCGGGCACGATCTCGCCGGCTTCGGCGCCGCCGTCACCGACTTCCGCGCCCAGCTCGGGCGGACCTCATGACGACCTTCAACGAAGCGGATGGGCGCAAGGTCGTCAGCACCAGTAACGCCGAGACAGTAGGCAAGATTCACGGCTTCGTCGTCGATGTGCGCGGGCCGTACCTCGTCGCCCTGCAGCTGAAGAAGACCAACTCCGGCGACACCCTGCACTGGAACGACATCACCGCCTTCGGCACCGACGCGGTGACGGTCGCCGACGCCGGCAAGATCGTCGCGGCTGGCGAGGACCTCGCACCGCTGCTCGACAAGCGCAACCACGTCCTGAAGAAGCGGGTGTTGACCACCAACGGCGACGAGCTCGGCACGGTGCAGGACGTCGAGTTCGACCCGGTCACCGGCGAGATCGTCAGCGTGCACGTCGGCGAGACCGCCGTACCCGGCAAGGCGCTCGTCGGAATCGGCCACTACGCCGTCGTCGTTCAAGCCTCCTGACGCCAACCCCTGCTGATCAACAGCACCTAAACGTCGTAGGACGACGTTTCAGTGCTGTTGATCAGCGAGGGGGGTCAGCTCTCGCGGACGATCCCGCCTCCGGCACCCACGACCTCGAGTAGCAGGTCGCTGTCGGCGAACGTCTTGCCGATGACGGCGGTGCGCTTGACGTAGTGACCCACCGGATACTCCATCGTCATCCCGATGCCGCCGTGCAGCTGGATGGCCTCTTGGCCGACGTGCCGCGCGGACAGGTCGATCTGCACCTTGGCTGCGCTGACCGAACGGTGCCGCTCAGTGGCGTCGTCGTCGGCGAGCGCCAGCCGTGCCAGCATGGCCATGCTCTTGGCCTGCTCGTAGGACACGTACATGTCGGCGGCGCGGAACTGCAGGGCCTGGAACACCGAGATCGGTTGGCCGAACTGGACGCGCGTCTTCAGATAGTCGACGGTCAGCCAGAGCATCTTCTCCATCGCTCCGACCGCCTCGGCGCACACGGCGGCCGTCGCGGTGTCGAGCACCGACTCGATGTGCCCGAGCGCGTCGGCGACCGGGCCCAGCGCCGTGGCCGGGGTGTCGGCGAACAGCAGGTCAGCACCGCCGAGGCCGTCCTGCAGGCGGTACGTCGACTTCGTGACGTCCGCTGCATCAACCAGGAAGAGCCCTACCGTGCCGTCGTCGGTCTTGGCGGTCACGACGAGGTGGTCCGCGACGTCGCCGCCGAGCACCGCCGTCTTCTCTCCGCTGAGCGTCCACGACTCCCCGTCGCCGGGCGTGGCCGTGGTGGCGATGTCGGTCAGCGACCAGCGCGAGCCGGACTCAGTGGCTGCGAACGCAAGCAGCGTCTCGCCGCCGGCGACACCGGGCAGGATCTGCTGCTTCTGTTCCGGGGTGCCGGCGGCCGCCACGAGGGACCCGCCGAGGACGACGGTGGCCACGAACGGCTCGAGCACCAGCGCCTTGCCGAAGGACTCCATGACGACGTACAGCTCGTCGACGCCCATTCCGGCGCCGCCGTACTGCTCGTCGAAGGTGAGGCCGAGCAGGCCGAGGTCGGCGTACTGCTTCCACATCTCGCGTGACCAGCCCAGCTCGTCCTGCTCGAGCAGGTGCAACCGGGTGTTCGCGTCGTAACGCTTCTCCAGCAGGCTGTTCACCGCGTCGGCGAGCATCCGCTGTTCGTCGTTGAGTTCGAGTTCCATCGGTCGTCTTCCTCTTATGGGTGAAAAGTCAGAACTTGAGGATTGCTTTGGCGATGATCGTGCGCTGGACCTCGTTCGAGCCCGAGTAGATCGAGGCCTTGCGCCAGTTGAAGTAGGTCGGGAACGCATCGAGCGAACCCTCCGGCGGCGCGGCGAAGCCGTCCGGGACGTCGAGGTTCTCGCGGTAGGCCAGGGCGTTCGGGCCCAGGACGTCGACGAGCAGTTCGGTGGCCTCCTGCTGCAGCTCAGAGCCCTTGAGCTTGAGCACCGAAGACACCGGGTCGGGCTTGCCCGGGCCGTTTCGACCCTCGGCGTCGAGCACGCGCAACACCGACATCTCGATTGCGGTCAGCTCGACCTCGAGCTTGGTGAGCCGCGCCTTGAACAGCGGGTTGTCGAGCAACGGTTTGCCGTTCTCGGTCGTCGCTGCGGCCAATCGCTTGATGCGCTGGATGCGCGCCTTGGTCTGACCCACCGCGACGACACCGGTGCGCTCGTTGCCGAGCAGGAACTTGGCCTGGTCCCAGCCGGAGTTCTCCTCGCCGACCAGGTTCTCGACCGGCACGCTGACGTTGTCGAAGAAGACCTCGTTGACCTCGTAACCGCCGTCGATCAGTTGAATCGGACGGACGGTCACGCCGGGCGACTTCATGTCGATCAGCAGCATCGAGATGCCCCGCTGCTTCTTCACGGTGGGATCGGTACGCACCAGGTTGAAGATCCAGTCGGCGTGCTGGCCCAGCGTCGTCCACGTCTTCTGGCCGTTGACGATGTAGTGGTCGCCGTCGCGCACCGCAATGGTCTTGAGCGACGCGAGGTCCGAACCCGCGTTCGGCTCGCTGAAGCCCTGGCACCACCAGATGTCGAGGTTGGCCGTCTTGGGCAGGAAACGTTCCTTGATCTCCTGGCTGCCGAAGGTCGCGATCACCGGGCCGATCATCTGGGTGTTGAACGCCAGCGGCGGCGGGACGTGCGCGAGCAGCATCTCCTCGGCGTGCAGGTGGCGCTGCACCGGCGTCCAATCCTGGCCGCCCCACTCGGTCGGCCAGTGCGGCACAGCCAGGCCGTGCTCGTTCATGATGCGCTGGCTGGTGACGATCTCGTCGCGGCTGGCGTGCTCGCCGCGGGCACCCTTCGCCCGGATCTCCTCGGGGATCTCGGTGCGGAAGAACGTGCGCATGCGCTCGGCGAACGCACGCTCCTCTTTGCTCAGGGCGATGTCCATGCGCGCTCCTTCGGGGCGTTGCTACTGGCGAGTACCGATGACTACCAGCATGCCCCGTCGAGCCGCACTTCGCGCACCCGCCTCCCGACGTCTGGCTTCGGGATAACGAAGTCAGATACGGTGAGGTCATGGACGACGAGCGCACCAGGACGTTCACCTGGGACGACCCGATGCACACGGCCGCCGCCGCGCAGGGCCGGACCGGTCTGGAGTTCATCCAGGGCATCGCTGCGGGCGAGATACCGGCGCCCCCGATCGCCCGGCTGATGAACTTCGCGGTCGAGGCGGCCGAGGCCGGGCGGTGCGTGTTCACCGTCGAACCGGCCGAGTACCACTTCAACCCGATCGGTTCCGTCCACGGCGGGGTGTACGCCACGCTGCTGGACTCCGCCCTCGGCTGCGCGGTGCAGACGATGCTCCCCGAGGGCGTGGGTTACACCAGCCTCGATCTGTCGGTGAAGTTCCTCGGCGCCGCTCGACTCGGTGCCGGGATGCTGCGCTGCACGGGCACGGTCACCCACTTAGGACGACGCACCGCGCTGGCCGAGGCACGCATCGAGGATGCGGCGGGACGGCTGCTGTCCACCGGCACGAGCAGTTGCCTGATCCTGTCGGGCTGACGGCGGTCTCCCCGCACTTGTCCGTCGGGATGGTCGCAAATCAGCGCCCGCGCACGACCATCTCGACGGACAAGCGCGCGAGGGGTCAGTGCAGGCCGAGGCTGCGCTGGACGTCGCGCGGTGACGGCCGCCGGTCGAGCCGCGCGTGCAGGATGCGCCGGGCGAGCTCGCCCCGCCCGCAGCGAACGGCGGCCAGTACGAGGGTGTCCTGGACGATCTCGCGCTGCGCGGCGCTGCCGCCCAGCCGTTCGACGCCGCGCAGCTCGGCGAGGGCGTCCGCAGCCCGGTCGGCGTCGCCCAGGACGAGGTGCACCAGCGCGTCGGCCAGCGGCGCGACCGTTTCGCGAAACACCGGGTCGGTGCGTTCGGCGGCTCGTCGACGCAACCGTGCCAGCCCCTGCACGTCACCGGCGGCAGTGAGGGCGATGGCCGCGTGCAGGGCGACGAACGGCGTCGGCGGGTCGGCTAGCAACCTGGGTTCGACGGTGGCCAGTACGGGTGCGACGTCGACCGCCTCCCACGCCCCGGCCGCGTGACCGCGCCACAGCAGCGACGCCGAATCGACGAGGGCACGCACGCCGGTGACCGTCGGCGGCGCGAGCTGCTCGGTGTAGCGGGCGAGGGCCGCGCGGTCGTCGCCGAGCGCGAGCTCGTGCAGCGCCGCGTGCCAGGAGAAGTGCGCACGGTGCGAGGCGCGGGCTCCGCACGTGGTGATCCAGGCATCCAGCCAACGCAGGCCGCCGGCATGATCGCCTGTCTCGTAGTGGACGTGAGTGCGGGCGTGCACCGCGTGCCCCGCGGCCGGCTCGGCGGCGAGGGCCAGGTCGGCGAGCTCGCGGGCCTCGTCGTAGCGTTCCTGCTCCTGGCGGATGAAGGCCAGCAGGCCGCGGTACCACCAGTGCTCGCCGTAGACCGGCGCCAAGCCCTCGACGAGGGCCCACGCCTCGGCCGGGATCTCGGTGGCGCCACCGAAGGCGATGGTCGGCACCGCGAGGCTCACCGCCAGCGCGTCCTCGGGATAGGCCTGGATGTAGGCCAGCAACGCCGCGGCCGAGCCGGCGCCCGGCTCGCGCACCCGCTGCACCGCCACCTCGACGAAGCGCTGCTCACGCTCGTCGGCGCGCCCGGCGGCACGCTGCGCGGAAATCAGCGCGGCCTCGACGTCGACGTCGGCGCCCCACTCGACGCCGAGCAGGGCCAGCGCGGCGTGCCCGAGCGCGAACTGCGGATCGGCGACTAGCGCCTCGCGAAGGCGGGTCTCGGCACCGGACCGCACCCGCAGGATGTTGCCGAGCGCATCGTTGTAGAGCCCGGCGGCGTCGGTGCTCGCAGTGAGCGGCAGCCCGAACGGGTCGCGTACCCGCCGCTGCAGTGTCGGCGACGGAAGCGCGGCGACCGCAGCGCGCGCGACCTCGGCCGCCTGGCTTCGGATCTCGGGGATGGCGGTGCTCTCCCACAGCTCGCCGCGGCGCAGCGGGCCGACCGTCCAGACCGCAGGTGACGCGCCGTCGCCGGCCAGCAGCCGGCCGGCGTGGTCGGTGGCGAACCCGAGGTCCAGCGACCCCGGTCGGGCAGTTGCGGAGTTGAGCAGGTTCAGCACCAGTGGGTCGTCGCTCGAGCGCATGCCCACGCACGTGCCGGTGCAGTTCAGGACCGCCGCGAAACGCTGCCGGGTGCCGTCGGACAATTCGACCACCACGCGATCACCGTCGTCGACGGCGTCGGTGACCTCGGCGGCGTGCACGAGCAGTGACCCGTCCTCGACGCGCTGCTGCAGCCACCCCGACAGCGCCGGGTCGACGCGGTGCCGCACGCGGTCCCACCGTCGCGCCGCGGTGCGCAGAAAGCCGCGGCGGGCGTCGTCGTCCATGGCCGACCAGAGCGCCGACGTGACCGGACGCAGGCCGTCGATCGCCCGGCGCCAGTCGCCGCCGGCTGCGCGGACGTGGCGGAACACCAGCCGCCGCACCTCGGCCAACGACAGAGCAGCGGCGTCGGGCAGGTCCGGTGCGGGTACCGGCGGCTGCGGCTGGTCGGCGTGCGGCAGCGGCAGCATCCCGTGCCGTGACGCGACGTGCAGCGTGACGCCACGACGGCCCCACCGCTGCGCCATGTCGGCCATCGTGAGGCCGGCCCCGACGAGCAGCACGTGATCGCCGGTACGCACGGTGGGCGCGGAGCTGGCCCGCCACGGGTCGGCCACGAAGTGCGGCGAGCGGCACAGCTGCTCGGGTGCCCAGGACGCCGACGGCGCACCGTGCCCCATGGCCAGCACGACCGCATCGGCAGGGCGGCTGGTGCCGTCGGCGAGCGTCAGGCGTAGCCGGCGGCCGTGCCGTCGCAGGTCGCGCACCGCGTCGCGGACGTGCTCGACGCGGACGTCGCTGTCGGGACCGGTGAACTCCTCGAGGGTCTGCTCCAGGTAGTCGGCGTAGTGCAGGCGGGGCGCGAAACCGCCGGCCGGAAAGTCGAGGTGGACGTGCCGGCGCAGCCAGCGCAGGAAATGCTCGGGATCATCGGGCAGTGCGCTCATGCCCTTGGCCGGCACGTTGAGGCGGTGGCGCGGGTCGGGCGTCGAGTAGGCGAGCCCCTGCCCCAGGGGCGCCGGGTCGACGAGCAGGATCTCGACGGCCCGCCCCGCCGCGCGCGCTGTCCGGGCGACGTGGGTGGCGGTCAGGCACCCACTCGCACCGGCTCCGACGATCGCGACCACCGGACGTCCGCTCATGCACACTCGCTTCCTTCTCGCGCCGCGGCTGCCACGTTGAGTGTCGGGTTACGCGTTGAGTGTCGGCTTATAACCCGACACTCGACGCGCAACCCGACACTCGACGCGGGCTACTTTGCCTAGCGATTTAGTCGGAATAGTAGCAAGGCGTTCGTGGTTCGCGATCCGAACACAGCTCTGATCTGACCGTGACCTGCGGTTTTCCGCTGAGCGCTACCGTTCGGGCGTGGCTGATGCGCGAGGCCTGGTACTCGTGGTCGAGGACGAGCCGGCGATCGCCGACGTGGTCCGGCTGAACCTCGCGAAGGCCGGTTACGGGGTGCACGTGCAGCACGACGGCGCTCAGGCCCTGGCCGACGTACGGCGGCTGCGGCCCGCCGCGATCATCCTCGACGTCGGGCTGCCCGGCATGGACGGCATCGAGATCTGCCGCGCGCTGCGCGCCGGCGAGGACTGGACGCCGGTGCTGTTCGTGACCGCCCGGGACGACGAGGTCGATCGCATCATCGGCCTCGAGCTCGGTGCTGACGACTACGTCACCAAGCCGTTCTCGCCGCGCGAACTCGTGGCGCGGGTAGGTGGCGTACTGCGCCGGACGAAGGGTGTGCCCGGGGTCGCGCCACAGACCGTCGGCGCGTTGACCATCGACGCCGGGCAGCGGCGCACCTACGCGGGCGAACGCGAATTCGCGTTGACCGCCACCGAGTTCGACCTGCTGGCCCACCTGATGCGCCGGCCCGGCCAGGTGTTCACCCGCGAGCAGCTGCTCAGCGAGGTGTGGGGGTACTCATCGGTCGCCGGCACCCGCACCGTCGACGTGCACATCGCCCAGCTGCGGGCCAAGCTCGGTGCGACCAGCCCGATCCGTACCGTGCGCGGCGTCGGCTACGCCGCCGAGTCCCAGTGATGCGGGCCCGCCATTCGACACTCGCCACCCGGATCGCGCTGCTCAGCGTGGGCATCGCGGTCGTCACCGCGCTCGTGGCCGGCCTGATCGCGACCCAGCTCATTCGCAACGCCGGCGCGGACTCGGCCCAGCAAACCCTGGGACGGCTCGCCGACGTCGCGGAGTCCGTCGCAACCGAGGCGCGCACCGGGCGTCCGGTGCTCCTTCGTCTGCAGACGGCCCTGCGCCACCTCCAGGTTCAGATCGGGGTCGTGCGACCCGACGGTCGGCTGAACACCAAGAATCGGCTCGTCCGCCGCGCGGTCACGGCCGACGAGATCGCCACCGTGCTGGCCGGGCAGAAAGTGTCCGCAACCCGCGACCTCGGTGACACGACCGTCTTCGTCGAGGCTCGACCGACGGCATCCGGCGGCGGCGTGGTCGTGGTGCAGCGGCGCATCGACGCGGTGGCCCAGGACGAGCGCGCGCTGCGCCGCCTGCTGCTCGCCCTGCTCATCGCGGCCGTGGCCGCGATGCTGCTCGGCCTGCTTGTCGCGTGGCGGCTGGCGCGCCCGCTACGGCGGACCGCCGCCGCGGCGCATTCGGTGGCGGCCGGCAATCGCGACGTCACGCTGCCCGCGGTCGGGCCGGCGGAGGTCGTCGAGGTCAGCGAGGCCGTCAACAGCATCGCCGGCGCGCTGCGACACTCCGAGGCCAGGCAGCGCGAGTTCTTGCTCTCGGTCTCACACGACCTCCGCACGCCGCTGACCGCGATCACCGGCTACGCCGAGTCGATGGCCGAGGGGGTGATCCCGTCCGACGACACCGCTCGGGTCGGCGGGGTGCTGCTCGGCGAGGCGCAGCGGCTGGAGCGGCTCGTCGGCGACCTGCTCGACCTCGCCCGCCTGGACGCCGACGATTTCCGGGTCGAGCTCACCGTGGTCGATGTCGGGGCGCTGGCCGAGGACGCCGCGCAGGTGTGGCACGCCCGCAGCGCGGCCGGCGGCGTCGAGTTCCGCCTCGAGCGGCCGCCCGGGCCGTTGTTCGCCCACACCGACCCGTCGCGGTTGCGACAACTCCTGGACGGGTTGTTCGACAACGCGCTGCGAGTGACGCCCGCGGGCGCGCCGGTCGTGCTGGCGGTTCGCGCCGAGCCCGCACCCGATGCGATAGCACCCAATCCGGTACTGGGCGCGGTGGTGGCCGAGGTACGCGACGGCGGCCCCGGGCTCACCGACGACGACCTTGCGGTGGCCTTCACCCAGGGCGTGCTGCACCAGCGCTACCGGGGCGTGCGTCAGGTCGGGACGGGGCTGGGCCTGGCGATCGTCCACGGCCTGGTGACGCGGCTCGGCGGACGCATCGAGGCCGGGCACGCGACAGAGGGAGGAGCCCGGTTCACGGTGCTCCTCCCTCCGGCGTGACGTGCGACTACTTCGTACCGAGGTCCACGATCCGCTTGGCCGTCAGCGTGCTCGTCCCGGTGCCCGTGACCAGGACGTGCCGACCCTTCGTCACGTTGCTGATCGACGACGTGGCGGGCTTGGCGCCCTTCGTCCCGGCGCGGGCGACGACCTTGGTGGCCTTGCCGACCGCGTACGTCTCGCTGGTCTTGTCCGCTGCCAGGACGGTGATGGACGTGGCCGACACCGCGGTCACCGTTCCGCGGATCAGGTCGCGGGTGACGTAACCCTTCTTGGTCTTCACGGTGATCTCGGCATGCACGGCGCGCCGCAGCGGGGAGTGTTGCTTCGTGCTGTTCGGCGACTTCGCGCTGTTCGTCGACGGCGTGCCGCCGGTGGACGCCGAGCCGGTAGTGGCGAGTGCGGCGGTGCTCGCGCCGAGGATGGCGGCAGCGGTGACTCCGCCGACAAGGATCTTGCGATACATCGGGTCTCCTGTCTGAACACGGCGCGGTGGGCCGATCGGTCCAGTGTTCGAGGCCGACGTTCGCGGCAGGCGAAGGAAGTGTTCGGATCGGGTAAAGCCCGATAATTCATACTGGCTCGCGTCATGAACCAGCGCGCGGCATGAACGATCTCCTCGAGTCGGCCCTCGAGGGCCTCGATGCCGCACGTCGCGAACTGCGCGAGCACCCCATGGTGACCCTGGCGGCCAGCGGTTTCGTCGTCGGCGCGCTGGTCGTTGCTGCCGGTGGCCGGGCCACCGCAGCCCGCGCCGACCGTCCGCTGACGTCGTGGCTGGGGCTGCAGGACGTCCGCAGCGCGGCCATCGGCAGCGCGGCGGGATCGATCATGCTCGCCGGCGTACTGACGCTGGCCGTGCTCTGGGTGGCAGCGTTGTGGCTCGTCACGAGGCGAGCCATTCCGCTCACGCGGGTCTGGTGGGTGGCTGCGGTGTGGGCCGCGCCGTTCGCCCTCGGCCCGCCGCTCATGGACACCAGCGTCTACAGCTACGTCGCGTACGGCCGGCTGCTGCGCGCGGGTCGCGACCCGTACCAGGTCGGGCCCGCAAGCCTGGGCGATTCCCCCATCGTGGCCGCCATCGACCCGGCCCAGCGCGGCACGCCCAGCTCGGCGGGGCCGCTCGGCACGGCGTTGCAGCATCTCGCCGTGTCGATCGGCAATGGCGGCCTGCTCGCCACCGTCGTCGTCTGGCGGGTGATCGGCGTCCTGGTCGCCGTCTGGATCGCCCGCACCGTCGCCGACCTGGCCGCCCTCTCCCCCGGCGAGACGACCCCGGCGGGTGCGGTGACGGCCTGCGCGCTGAACCCGTTGCTGCTGCTCTACGTCGTGTCCTCGCCGCACCTGGATGCCGTGCTGGTTGCGCTGGTGCTGGCCGGCCTGCTCGCGGCCGCGCAACGCCGGTGGTGGCGCGCACTGGTGCTCGCCACCCTCGGCGCGGGCATCGGCGCAGCGGGTCTGGTGGCGGTGGTCATCATCGCCGCGGCGCACTGGTTCGGGCGGCGGCGCGCGCGGCTGTGGCCCGTGATCGCCCGCGACTCGGTGATCGTGGCCGTCGTTCTGGCCGTCCCGATGGTGGCCCAGTCCGACGTGTGGGGCGAGCTGCGCAACCTGCGTGGCCGGTTCTCCAGCGACCGCACGCCGTACTCGATAGTCGGCGCGGTCGAGAAGGGCCTGTCGGCCGTGGTTCGCGTCGCGTCGTACGACGACCTCGCCGCGGGCAGCGGGGTCACGGCCGGCCTCGCCGCGGCGTGCATCATCGGCTACCTGCTCTGCACAGTGCGCCGACGCCCGCTCGGGCTGAGCGTCGGTTACGCCCTGCTGTGGCTCGGGCTGCTCGCACCCGCGCTGCACCCCTGGTACCTGCTGTGGGGCTTGCTCACCCTGCTGCCGTTCGCCACCGGGCAGGCCCGCATCGCCCTCGTCGGCTTGTCGATCGGCGCCTGCGTGCTCACGCCGCAAGGCTTCACCGGCCTGCCCCAGGACGTCGTCACCGGCGTTGCGCTCGGCGCGCTCGGCCTGGCGAGCGCCGCGGCCCTGTGGTTCAGCCGATCGCCGGCGACCCAGCTCGCGAGCGCCGATACGTGACGAGCCGGGCACCGCGTGCCGGCACGATCGTGACGTTGCGCGCCTTGTGCCGCTCGGGACGCCCGACTGGCGCCAGGTCGACGCTACGCAGCACCGTCTTCAGCACGGCAATGGCCTCGACGCTGGCCAATCCGGCGCCGAGGCACCGGCGCAGTCCGCCCCCGAACGGGATCCACGTGGCTGGCGGCGGACTCGCCCCGAGGAACCGCTCCGGACGAAATTCCGCAGGCTCGTCCCACACGTCCGCACGCTGATGCACGAGCGCAATGGACGGGAAGATCATCACGCCGGCGGGCAAGTCGTAACCGGCGACTCTGGCCGGCTTGGCCAGCCGGCGGGCGATGTTGCGGATCACCGGACGCAGCCGCATCGACTCCTTGACGGTCGCCTCGAGGTAGGCATCGTCGCCCTCGTCGGCCGCGCGCTGCACCCGGGCGAGCAGTTCGGGCCGGCGGGCCAGATCGTGCAGCGTCCAAGCGAGCGTCGACGCAGTGGTCTCGTGCCCGGCCAGCAACAATGTCACCAGGTGATCGCGCAGCTCCGCGTCGCTCTGCTCGGGCGCGGCGTGCAGCAGCTTGGACAGCACGTCGGTGCGCTCGCCGAGATCGGCGGCGGTGCGACGCTCGGCGATCTCGGTGTACAGCAGCCGATCGACGTCGTCCTTCAGCCGGGCGAAGCGCCGCCATGGGCCGATGGCCTGCAGCCTCGGGAACAACCAACCCACAAAGATCATCGGCCCGACCCGGACGAGCTGCTGCAGGCGCGGGCGCAGCGCGTCGAGCCGCTCGCCTGCGCTGAGCCCGAACACAACCCGCAGGATCACCTCGAGGCTGACGTCGTTCATGTGCTGATGCACGCCGACGGGCTGCCCCGTCGGCCAGGTGGCGACGTCATCCGCGGCGATGCGCTCGACCACCTCGCTCCAACCCTGCAGCGTCTCGCCGTGGAAAGCGGCCATGATGCGCTTGCGGCTCAGGCGGTGCTCCTCCTCGTCGAGCAGCAGGACGGAGTGCTCGCCCATGATCGGCCCGAGGATGGCGTTGCCCTCGCCGGCGTGGAACGTGTCGGCCGCACCGGCGAAGATCTCGCGGACGTGCTCGGGCCGCGACAACACCACCGAGCGGCCCGCGGGCGCGATATCCATCGAGAACACGTCGCCGAAGCGGCGCTGCCAACGCGGGCTGATGAACGGTCCCTTCGTCAGGAACAGCACCGTCTGCACCGCCTTGGGCAGCCTGGAGCCGGGTGGCAGGTCGAGCTGGGCCGGCAGTTCACGGCGGGTCCCGTAACGGTCGATCAAGCTCATCGCATGCCCTTCGACGTCGGCCCGGAGGATCGGCCCGGAGGTGTCGCTAGCGGCCGTTCGAGATCTCGCGGACTGCCGGGCGGACGTCGGCGAGGTACACGGCGGCTGCGACGACCGAGGCCAGCGAGAAGATGTTCAACACCGTGGACGGATCGTCGCCCCTGCTGAGCAGCGTCCCGAGGGCGCCGGCGATGAGCAGGATTGCCGACCACGCGGGCTTGGTCAACTTGTCGACGGCAGGGAACGCCGCGGCCTTGCGCGTGAGGCAGTCGACCAGCGCCCAGGCCCGCAGCACGACCAGACCCCAGAACAGGACGCGGTCTGTCCACAGGTAGAGCTGGTCGACGACGGTCATGCGCGAACGCAGTGAGCGCAGGACCCAAGGACATGGCCTCCGGCGGCCGGAGCGAAGCGAAGGGCGTTCATGTTGCGCAGCGTACCCAGCGCCGGTGTGTGGGGTGGACCGCACAACGGCCCCGCCGCGACGAGGCGGCGGGGCCGTGCTGAGCGGACTCGGTCAGGAGGTCGCGGACTTGCGCGCCGGGCTCTTGCGGGCCGGCGCCTTCTTGGCGGCCGGTCGCGCAGCGGTCTTTCGGGCAGCGGCCGGCTTGGTGACGGCGGGCTTCGGGGCGGGCTTGCGGGCCGGAGCGGCCGGCTTGACGCCGATGCCGGTCAGCGACTGGACGGGCTTGACGATGCGGTCGTTGACCTGCACGAGCACGACTCCGGAGACGGCCGTTGCGGAATCGAGCACCTTGGCGACGCGCTTGTCGCTGCGCAGGTTGGTGAGGACGCCTTCGGCGCGGTCGGTGACGGACGTGCCGTACTCCCGGGCATGGGCCAGGTAGGGCTCGACCGCGGTCTTGAGGGCCTCGAGGTTGATCGCCTTCTCGGCGGTGACGCGCAGCTCGAAGACGGTCTCGGTCGCCTTCTCGGCGATCGTGGACGCGTAGTCCGTGGCGGTGCCGGTCACGTCGTTCAGCTGGGCCTGGGCGGTGGCGAGCGACTGGTCGAGGACCTGCCGGCTCTGGGCCACGGCGGTCTTGCCCTGCGCGACGGCGGTGTCGGCGTACGTACGGAAGTCACTGGCGATGGACATGGCTCACTCCTCGTGAGTAGTGCTGGCTGCCGGGCCCCGGGGTCGGGTCCCGGGGACTTACTCGGTCGGTACTGATGCGTGGGCCGCACCGGCGGCTGCGGGGACGTCCGCCCCGCCGTGCTGTTCGTTCTCGCGGCGGAACGACTCGTAGATGTCGAGCAGCACCTGCTTTTGCCGCTCGGTGAGCTCTGCGTCGGCGAGTATTGCCGCCACCAGCTCCAGATTGCCCTCGCGGACGTCGAGGAACCCGGCGTGCACGTAGAGCTGCTCGGCCGAGATGCGCAGCGCCTTAGCGATCTGCTGCAGGATCTCGGCGCTCGGCCGCCGCATGCCGCGCTCGATCTGCGACAGGTAGGGGTTGGAGACGCCGGCCAGTCGAGCGAGCTGTCGCAACGAGACCTGGGCCTGCTGGCGCTGGTCGCGGATGAACTCGCCGATGGCCGCGCTGCTGCGCTTGGCCTGCTCCTTGGGTCCGTCGACGATCACGAGCCCAGTCTGACGGAGTACTGCTAACTATTGCAAGCGCTCAGCTAGCGATTCTGGTCACGCCTCGGAGTCGACGGCCACCGGATAACCGTCGACGAGTAGGGCAGCGTCGTCGGGCAGCGAGCGCTTGATGACCGCCAGCGCCACCGGACCCAGCTCGTGATGGTGCACGGCGGTACCCACGAATCCCACGGCGCGACCCGCCAGTTCGACCGGCGTCCCGGCTTCCGGCAGCTCGTCGGACTCGCCGGCCAGGTGCAGCAGCACCAACCGGCGGGGCGGGCGGCCGAGATTCTGGACGCGAGCGACCGTCTCCTGGCCTCGATAGCAACCTTTGTCCAGGTGGACTGCGCGGTTGATCCAACCCACCTCGTGCGGGATGGTCCGGTGATCGGTCTCGAAGCCGAGCCGCGGGCGTCGGGCCTCGACGCGCAGCGCCTCATAGGCCCAGCTACCCGCGGGTTCGGCGCCGGCCGCGGCCAGGGTCGCCACGGTGGCCGCGGCCCGATCGGCCGGGACGAGCAGGTCGGCCGCGTCGTCGGACGGCCAGCTCATCCGCCGGACGAATCCACCGTCGGGCAGCGCAATCGCACGCCCCACCTGCTCGGGGACGGGCAGACCGGCCGCGATGAGCACCGCAACGGTCTGCGGGCCGATGAGCGAGACCACCGACCAGTCGGCAGACACGTCCCGCGGTTCGACCCGCTTCATGAAGATCATTTTCTGCAAGTAGCCGAGCACGTCTGCTGCAGCACCGGGTTCGGTATCGATCCACACCGTCCCGTCGAGCTCGGTGGCCTGCCAGTGCTGCTCGACGTGCCCGTGCGGCGACAGTACGAGCGACTCGACGCTCGCGCCGTCGGCCAGCGCGGCGAAGTGCTGCGAGGTGATCGAGTGCAGCCAGGGCAAGCGATCGGGGCCGGAGACCGTGACGACATCACGGTGGCCGCGGTCGACCACGCCGGCGTACCGGGCCGCCCGGCGCTGTTCGACCAGTGGGTCGCCGTAGTGCCAGGGCACCCCGGCGTCGCGGCCGGTGGCTGGGATCGCGCCGTCCAGTGAAGTAGTCATTACTGGCTCATCGTCCCGCCGGCGTCGTTTGTTCCCCGGGCACGTCGTCGGCTGCGCACTCGGCGCACGAGCCGAAGACGGTGAAGTGCGAGCGATCGAGCACGAAGCCCCGCTCGGCCCGCAACCGTTGCGCGAGCGCGTCGACGAGGTCGGGCGGGGCATCGACGACCGCGCCGCAGGTGTGGCAGACGACGTGGATGTGGTCGTCCTCCGCCGGCCGGTACGACGCGGCGCCGTGCCCGAGATGCGTGTGCTTGACGAAGCCGAGTTCCTCGAGCACCTCCAGGTTGCGGTACACGGTGGTGACATCGACGCCCGGGACGGACTCGCTGATCTGCTCAGGCGTCGCGTGGCCGAGCACGCGCACCGCAGCCAGCACCCGGGCGCGCTGGGGGGTGTTGCGCAGCCCGCGCTCGCGCAACCGAGCGGCCAGCTCGTCCGGCGTCGCAGGCGCGTCGTGGTGGTGCGTGCCCATGACGACATCGTAGGAGCGTGAGCTGTGGCCGGTACCCTTTCGGCGTGCCCGAGAGCTCCGACGTCCTGGCCGTCCTGGGCGACGGCCTGGTTGATCCGGTGACGCCGGTTGCGCGGGTCGACGACGCCGGGCTCACCCGCGGCGACGGGTGCTTCGAGGGTTGCCGCGTGCTGGTCGACTCACACGGACGCGGCAGCGTCGACAAGCTCGACGCCCACCTCGCGCGGATGAGTCGATCGGCCGCCGCACTGGACATCGCCTTCGACGTCGACGCCTGGCGCCGACTGGTCACCGACGCGGTGACGGCCTGGGCGGCGACGGGCCAGGGCGAGGCGGCCATGAAACTGCTGCTCAGCCGCGGGCCGGCGAGCACCGGTGCACCCACCGGCCTGGTGTGGATCACGGCGCTCTCCGCCGACTACTCCGGGCTGCGCCGGCGCGGGCTGACGGTCGTCACGCTGGCACGCGGCGTGGGCTCTGACGCATTCGCCGACAGCCCGTGGCTGCTCGGCAGCGTCAAGACGCTGTCCTACGCCATCAACATGGCCGCGCAGCGTGAAGCAGCCCGGCGCGGCGCAGACGACGCGATCTTCGTCAGCACCGACGGCATGGTCCTCGAGTCGCCGACCGGTTCGGTCGTCTGGGCCGCCGGACGCACCCTGCACACCACGCCGACCGGCGCCACCGGCATCCTGGCCGGCACCACCCAGCAGCTGCTCTTCCACCGCGCGCCGTCAGCCGGATGGCAGGTGCGCGAGACGCTCGCGACCGTCGACGACCTGCACGAGGCCGACGTCGTGTGGATCATCAGCAGCGTCCGTGGGCCGGTCGACGTCGTCGAGCTCGACGGCAAGACCCGCCAGCGCCAACCCGACACGGACGCCGAGATCCGCCGGCTCTGCGGCTTCTGACTCGCCCGCTCGGTGGCTGCTGAATTCGCATCACAAATCCCGTTGCCGGGTGCCCCACCCCGTCGTACCGTGGTCGTACACGAGAGAGGGGGTGGTCCGAAGTTGAGAACTTTCAGGACGCGTGAGGTGGCTACCAGCTAACCGCCGCAGTACGAGTGGACAGCGCGGGCTCTCGGAATAACAGCCCCCTGCCGAGTATTCGGCGGTGAGCAATTCCCTGGCAGCTACCCGGCCCCCGAGTCGTCGGCCCGTCCAGCCGACCCGCTCTCGAGCGGAAGTGACTCGGGGGTCGTTCTTTTAAGCGGTCAGAGCAGGCTGACGAGGCGGTAGATCGGCCGCGAGTACCAGGTGACCATGCCCTGCTCGGTCAGGAAGGTCATGATCTTCTCGCCCATCCAGCGGCGCGTCTCGGCGTAGTGCGGGTTGTTGCGCGCCGCGTGCAGGCCCGCCTTGGGATCGATGCCGACCGAACGGTAGACGTGCGGGCTGATCAGTGAGGTGGTCACGCCGGCGGCGACAGCCGCGGCGACGATGTTGTTGAAGACCTTGGCCGGCATTCCGAGCGTGGCCATCTGACGTTGCACCTCCTCGCGGGCGAAGCGCACGTGCCGGGCCTCCTCGACCACGTGGATGCGATTGACCATGCGTACCAGCGGGTTGACCGACTCGTCGTTCATCGTCTCGCGCTGCAACCGGTCGGTGATCTCTTCGGCGACGAGGACAGGGGCGAACAGCGCCGGCCCGGCGGCCGTGGCCTTGTAGACCTTCGCGACGTTGCGGATCCACCGCGCGGGCCGGTACGTCGGGGCGCCGAGCGCCGAGATGGCCTTGGCGAACATGAGCACGTGCCGGGTCTCGTCGCCGATCTCGGTAAGCGCGTACTGCGTGCGCGGATCCTGCGGGTCCTGGCCGTAGGCCCACCGGGCCAGCATCTCGATGAGGATGATCTCGAACCACAGCCCGGTGGACGCCACGCTGGCCAGCTCGTGCCGCGACAGCTCGATGCGCTGCTCGTCGGTGAGCGTCTCCCAGAGCTCGGTGCCGTACAGCGAGACCCGCTCGAAAGGCATGAACCGCTTGTCGGACTCGACCGGGGCGTCCCAGTCGATGTCGAGCTCCGGGCTGTAGGAGTTGCGCGACGACGACCCCAGTAGCCGGGTGGCGGTCTTGCGGACCCCATCGATCGGGGTCGGAGCGATTGGGGCGGGATGGATCGCAGCGGGGGCAGGTGCAACGGTCATGACGACTCCTCAGAATGCATGTAACTAGGTGTACCAGCTACATTTGTCGATGACAAGGTGTCGCAGTAAAACTAATCCGTGCCGAGATTTGTCAGAAGGGCCGAACGGACCTGACGAGCAGCCGACGGCCCCGCTACCTTGCTGGAGTTCGCATCCGGAGCGCACAACTGCCAAGGAGGTCCCGTGCCGGAGATATCCCGTCGAGGCTTGCTGTCGGGAGCCGGTGCAGCGCTCGGCATCGGCGGCCTGATCGGCGGCGCCGCCGGTCCAGCCACCGCCGCGCCTGCGGCCTCGTTGGTCCTGCACGGTTCCCAGTTGCGGGTGCTCGGCGCCCGCGGGCGGGCGGCCGTAGGTTCGACGAGCACGGTCCGCGGCTGCCTGCATCGAGAGGCGGATGGCGCGTCGTCCGGCGAGTTCTTCTCATCGCGCGCCGTCCTCGCCGAACAACGCATGTTGGATCAGCAACTGGGCTTTTTCGAGACGCACCTGTTCGCGCTCGACGACGGGACGCTCACCGGGTCCGGCACCGTCCATCACGACGGCAGCGGCACGTTCACGATCACCGGCACCAGCGGCGCGTACGCCGGACGACACGGCACATACACGAGCGTGCAAACAGCGGACCACTCAGGAACGGGCCACGCCCTGTTCACCTTCACCCTCGGATAGGACGCGCCATGGCTGTCAACCCCTACCTCGTGTTTTACCCCTACAGCGGCAACGCGCTCGTCAGCGAGACGACGACCGCCTTCAAGACCCCGGCGCAGGTCGACCCCTTCCCCGCGTCCGGCACGCCGCTGACTGCCACGTCGTTCTTCCCTGTCCAGCAGTGGTCTGAGGACATCCTGCAAACGCTCAACATCGGCTCGCAGTCGAGCGGAGCGGGAGCCGGCAAGGTCACCTTCAACCCGTTCTCGATCACTCGGAACATCGACGCCATCTCGCCGCAGCTGTTCGCCCAGGCGTGCTCGGGCACAGCGTTCAAGTTCGTCGACCTGCTGCTGCTCAAGGCGAGCGGGTCGACGTTGGCGCAGACCCCATTCCTCGCCTACCGGTTCGGGCTCGTAGCTATCGAGACCGTCAAATGGAGCGAGGTCACCGGGGTCCTCAGCGAGGTCGTCACCTTCGAGTACGGGCAGCTCACGATCGGCTACGCGCAGCAGAACCCCGACGGGACGTACAAGCCGATGACGTTCAAGGGCTGGGACCGGGTCAAGAACGTCGCGATCTAAGCTTGCCGCCCGTGGGCAACGAGACCGCTGCACCGATCGACGGGCGCTCCACCCGCTGGGAGACCCACCGGCGCGAGCGTCGCTCCACCATCGTCGCAGCGGCCATCGCGGCGATCGAGGCGCACGGGCCCGACGTGCTGACCGCCCAGATCGCCGAGCTGGCGGCCGTGCCGCGCACCCACGTCTACCGGCACTTCGACGACAAGCATGCTCTTGACCTTGCGGTCTCCTCGGCCATCGGCGCCCAGATCGCGGAACGCATCCGGGTGGCACTGGCCAGCCGCGGCTCGGTGCGCGCGATCGTCAGCACCTCGATCGACGAGCACCTGAGCTGGATCGAGCAGCACCCGAACCTGTACCGCTTCCTCGCCCAGCACGCCTACGCGATTCGGGTGGGCCGGCACACGAGCGCTGTCGACGCGAAGGCGGCGTTCGCAGCGGAGCTGACGACGCTCATCCGGCGCTACCTCGAGGTGCTGGGCGCGGACACCAGCGGTGCCGAGCGCATCATCGTCGGGCTCGTCGGCTTGGTCGACGCCACCGCGGCGTGGTGGCTGGAGACGGGCATCCCGGACCGTTCGGTGCTGACCGCCGAACTCACCGACCACGTGTGGGTGCTGCTCGATCGCAGCGCCCGCCGACTCGGCCTCGTCCTGGACCCGGACGAGCCGCTGCCGCGCCTGCGCCCGCTCGTCTCCTGACTCCGCTTCGCGGGTCAGGAGCGGGTCAGCCGGGCGTTCAGGTGTGGGGCGAACGGGCGACGACCCGGCGCGAGTTCGGTGGCATACAGCAGTTGAGTGGCATCGTGCAATTCGTCCTGACGCACGGCGTAGAAGCGGCGCTCCCCGTCGACGTCCACCGAGGTCGGCGTGCCGAGCACCGACGTCGCGGCCAGCTGCCACTGCTGGTCGCCGGCCGTCCCGGTGAGCACGAGCGTTTGGCCGGTGTTCGAGGCGAGCACGACCTCGATGTCGTCCGGGCCGGCGCCCGGTCGCCAGAAGCCGCTCTCGCGCCAGGCGAGGCGCACCAGCGCGCCGGTGTCGTCGAGCAGCCAGGACCGTGCGGCGTAGGCCAGGAACGGCCGGCCGTCGTGGGTGAACTCGATCTGCTGGGCATAGCGGAACTCGCGTTCCTCGCCGGGCACTGCTCCAACGCCCGTGCCGCGCCAGCTGCCGACCAAGGGCACCAGCGCGAGCAGCGCGTCGTGGATCGGCGCCCCGGTGCGCAGGTCGTCGGTATCGGGGACCGGGACGTCGTCCATCGGGTCAGCGCTGGCCGACGAGCTTCACCAGCACCCAGCCCGCACCGCCGGCGACGGCTAGGAAAACGAGCACCAGGATCGCGAAGTAGGCAGTCTCCACGCCGCGGACCCTACCGCCGCCGCACAGATCAACAGCGCCGAAACGTCGGCAAACGACGTTTCGGCGCTGTTGATCAGCTGGGGTCAGGACAGCGAGAGCGGGACCTCGACCAGGCCGGGCTCGAGCGCGTGCACGCCACGGCGGACCCGGCCGTCGCGGTGCAGCACCGAAAGCGTCCACTGGCCGGGCGCGGCGAAGAACCGGAAGTCGCCGGTGGCCGAGGTGACCACCTCGGCGGTGAACTCGTCGGTCGAGTCGAGCAGCCGGACGTACGCGCCGGGGACCGGGGCGTCATCCTTACTCACGACGCCGTAGATCACCGTCTCCTTGGTGAGGTCAATACCTGCAGGTATGGTGGGCGTCTGCGCCGGCGCACCGCACATCAGGCTGTCTTCTCGATCGGCACGCCAACGAGCGAGCCGTACTCGGTCCACGAGCCGTCGTAGTTCTTGACGTTCTCGTAGCCCAGCAGCTCGTGCAGAGCGAACCAGGTGTGGCTCGACCGCTCGCCAATGCGGCAGTACGCGATGGTGTCGCGGCCCTCGTCCAGACCCTCATCGGCGTAGATCTTGCGGATCTCGTCATCGGATTTGAACGTGCCGTCTTCGTTGGCCGTCTTGCTCCACGGCACGTTGAGCGCCGTCGGGATGTGCCCGCCACGCTGGCTCTGCTCCTGGGGCAGGTGGGCCGGGGCGAGCAGCTTGCCGCTGAACTCGTCGGGCGAGCGGACATCGACCAGGTTCTTCTTGCCGATCGCATTGACGGTCTCGTCGCGGAAGGCGCGGATCGAGGTGTCCTGCTCCTGGGCGGTGTAGCTGGTCTTGTCGCGGCTGACCGTGTCCTTCGACAGCTCACGGCCGTCGAGCTCCCACTTCTTGCGGCCGCCGTCGAGCAGCTTGACGTTCTGGTGGCCGTAGAGCTTGAAGTACCAGTAGGCGTACGCGGCGAACCAGTTGTTGTTGCCGCCGTAGAGCACGACGGTGTCGTCGTTGCCGATGCCCTTCTCGGACAGCAGCGCCTCGAACTGCTCCTTGTTCACGAAGTCACGGCGGACCTGGTCCTGCAGCTCGGTCTTCCAGTCCAGCTTCACGGCGCCAGCGATGTGCCCGCCGTCGTAGGCGGACGTGTCCTCGTCGACCTCGACGAACACGGTGCCGGGGGTGTTCAGGTTCTCCTCGGCCCAATCGGCCGAGACGAGCGCGTCAGTGCGGCTCATGGTTGATCCCTTCGGATGGCGAATGCGATGACAGATGGACGGCGGCACGACGGGGCCACCGCGGTGGTGCAGCGGGAGCACGGCCGGCCCTCAGACGTTGCAGGTGCGACCGGTCAGACGGTGCGACACAGGCAGCTGCGCTGGCGGCACAGGTCGACCGTCCGCCGGGATGTGAGCAGAGGGCTCACCGGCAGGCTCGGGACGAGCAGGCTGCACATGAACCCGAGCGTAGCGGGCGGCGCAATGCGGTCGCTACCCAGCCGTTCACTGGACGGGACGCGCGTCCTACGAAGTGGGATGACCTGGTGAATCAGCTGTTCGGCGGCGAAACACGGGGGCGTCGGCCGCTCCGGTGACGACCAGCCCCTCACGCGTCGGCCGCACATCGTCGATGCGCAGGCCGTAGGGCAGTGCCGGCAGCGCGACCGGGACGTCGAGCGCCGGAAGCAATTGATTCATGACAATGCTCGGGACGCTGACACCGGCTACCGAGACGCCTCGGATGCGCAGCCACACGGCGCTGCCGTTGCCGATCGTCCAGACCGCCTGGCCGTCGATGCGCGCCAGCTGGCTGAACCCAGGGATGGGCAGCGCGGCCGAGGCCATCAGCCGGTCGCCGACGAGCCGCAGCCGCAGGCCGGGGATCGGCGCCACCCGCGCGAGCTCGCCGAACGGCAGCACGACCTGGCCGCTCACCCGGTCGCAGGTGATCTCCTCGACGCGACGGTGCAGCAGGTCGCGGGCCGGCAGGTAGACGGTGTTCAACCGTGCGTCGAGGGTGGCGCCGGTCAGGTCGCCGATGACCAGGCCGCCGCCGGTCACGTGCACCTCGCCGTAGCGCCCGCGCAGGGCCTGCGTGAGGAAGGGCCGGCCGAGCACGCGGACCGTCGCCAGCCGGCCGAACGGCTCGGAGAGCACCTCTGCGGCGCGCCGCTCGGCCAGGGCCGCGACGCTGCGGTCGACGAACACGAGGCTGATGGCCACGAGCAGCACCAGGGCGACGACCGCCAGCGCGATCAGCACGTCAGGAGCGGATGGCCAGACAGAGCAGGAATGCCCCGGGTGCGAGCACGCCCAGCGGCAGCAGCGCCGCACAGACCGGACGCAGCACCATGCCCACCCGGGCCTGCGGGATGGCTGCACCATGCAGCACGAAGGCCGCGGCCACGGCGAGGAAGGCGGCCACCGCACCGAGCGCCGCGCCCAGGAAGACCGAGCGGCCGTCCTCGAACTCGGCGTGCTCGTGCAGGGTCAGGTAACCCACGGCGGCCCCGACGACCGCCGCGCCGACCAGCGCAAGCATTCCGCGATGGACCTCGGGGTCGAAGCGCGGCACCGGGACCACGAGGTCGATCAGGTAACCCACGACCAGGGCCGCGCCGACGCAGCTCACAACCGCTGACACGATGATGCCGCCCAGGCGCTGGTCCACGAACTCGTGCCGCAGCTGCACCAGGGCGGCCAGCGCCACGACCGAGACCACGAGCACCGCCATGTACGACAGTGACTCGACGAGGCGGGTCCGTGCCGCGCCCCGGGTCAGCTGATGGAAGAACATCACTGGTACCGCGAGGCCGAGCACTGCGAGCAGGGTCCCGAGGCGTCCGTGCGGCCACACCGAGACCACGACGTCCGCCCCGCCGGCGGCGAGTGCGGCGATGACGATGGCGCCCTTGCGGCCGGGCATCGCAGTGCCGAACACCCACGACACCGCGAACAGCGCCTGGACGACAGCCACCGCGACGAGCAGGGCCAGCGCCCCTACCCGCGCCGCGACGCCGAGCCCGCCGGCAACGACCAGCACCGCGATCAGACTGCCGATCAGCGAGGCGTCGACCTCCCGGACCGCCGCGCCGTCCGACCCCGACGTCGTCGTCGTCGTCGTCGAGGCATGCACGTCAGTCACGGCGAACATCGTCGCAGACCGGCTGCCCCGAACCCACCGCTGTGCGCACCCAGTCCGCGATGCGCAGGAGCAGGTCGTCGGTCGTGGCGAGTTCGGCGTGACCCATGCCTGGCTCGATCCATACATCCGCCGACGGCGCCGCAGCGGCCAGCTTTTCGACATGCGTCAGGGGGAAGTAGTGGTCTTCTTCGCCGTGGACCAGCAGCAGCGGCCGGGGTGCGATGGCGCCGGCGACCTCGGCCGGCGCCTCAGGCTGCACCTCCCACGCGTTGGGTGCGACCCGAGTGCGCCGCGCCAGCCGCACCGTCACGCGGCCGGTACGCGTCTCGAAGAGCCAGTGCACGATCCGCATCGGGCGGGTGCCGCGCTCCCACCAGGTGCCGGGGGCGCTAACGCTGACCACCGCGTCGGCGTCGCCACCCAGGCCGGCGTGGCGCAGGACCGACGTGCCGCCCATGGACCAACCGAGCACGACCACCCGGAGATAGCCGGCCGCCCGCAGCCATCGGACGGAAGCTGCGATGTCGTGCACCTCGTCGGCACCGGCCGTCGTGGCCCCGGCGGAGCGGCCGTGCCCGCGCAGGTCGGGAGAAAGCACGCCGTAGCCGTTGTGCGCCAGCGCTGCACAGATGCGTTGGACGTCGGCGTTGCGCGAGGAACCGGTGAACCCGTGGGCGACCACGCAGCCGACGTCTCGCGTGGGCGCCGGCCAGTGCAAGCCGGCGAGCCGCACACCGTCCCCAGCCAGCAGGGTCACCGACTCGCTGCGATCGGGGCTGGCGGGCGGCGGCATCGGGTCATTCTTGTCGTCTCGGTCCCCTGCCGGGAGTGACCTGATTCACCCGAGGTTCACCCCACAGTCGCGGGTACGTCATTCGGCCCGATCTCGGCTAGTCTGTAAGCGCTTGAGGGCAACGAGGCCCGCCGCACCACCCACCTCGATCTACGATGATCTGGAGGCGAGAGTGGAACTCATTCTGCTCACCGGCGCAGTGCAGCCCACGGCCGAGGTCCTGCCTGCGCTTGGGCTTCTTCCGCACCACGTCACCGTCCTGCCACAGGACGCGAGCGCTCTCGTCGACCGCGCGCTCGGCGACGCCGTACTTGTTGACGCCCGCCGCGACCTCATGGGCGCGCGCTCGTTCGTCCGGTTGCTGACGGCCATGGGCACGACGGTCCCCGTCATCGCCGTGCTCACCGAGGGTGGCCTGATCGCGGTGTCCGGCGAATGGGCGGTCGACGACTTCGTGCTCGACACCGCCGGGCCCGCCGAGCTCGACGCCCGCCTGCGCCTGGCCGTCGAGAAGCGTGCCGCGGTGTCCGATGACGTCAACGGCCGGCTCGAGATCGGCGAGCTGACGATCGACGAGACCACGTACTCCGCCAAGCTGTCCGGCAACGCCCTCGACCTGACCTACAAGGAATTCGAGCTGCTCAAGTTCCTGGCCCAGCACCCGGGCCGGGTCTTCACCCGCTCCCACCTGGTGCAGGAGGTGTGGGGGTACGACTACTTCGGCGGCACCCGCACCGTCGACGTCCACGTTCGGCGTCTGCGGGCCAAGCTCGGCGTCGAGTACGAGGCCATGATCGGCACGGTGCGCAACGTCGGTTACAAGTTCGTCCGGCCGTCCGACACCGGTCGCCGCGAGCTGTCCAACAGCACCCCTGTCGATCGGGTGGCCGACGCTCTGAGCGACGACGTGGGTGCCGACGAGAACGCCGCCTTCGAGCGCCAGTTCAACGCCTGACGCCACTAGCGTTGCGGTGGTGACACCGTCGATCTCCCAGCAGTTGCCCGCCAAGCCCGACGTCGTCGCCCTGGCCGCGACCATCGAGGCCGAGGACGGCGCTCCCCCGCTGTCCGATCAGGCGATCGCGCAGCTCGGCGATCCCGCCGTCACCCACCTCGTGGCCCACGACGGCGAGCGGTTGGTGGGGTACGCCCAGCGCGACGGTGACTCCCTCGAGATCGCGGCGGCGCCAGACGCGGTGCTGGATCTGCTCGACGCGGCCGGCGACGGCCCACTGCTGGTGTGGTCGCACGGCCGCGGCAGCCGGTTGCAGGCGCCGCTCGAGCAGGCCGGGTTCGTCCGCGACCGGGAGTTGCACCAGCTGCGCCGACCGATCGACGACGAGCACCCGCTGCCGCCGGACCCGCCGCTGACCGACGACATCGCGGTGCGGGCGTTCGTCCCGGGCACCGACGACGACGCCTGGCTGGCGCTGAATGCAGCCGCGTTCAACCACCATCCCGAACAGGGCGGCTGGGACGAACGCGACCTGCAGGCCCGGATGGCGGAGTCCTGGTTCGACCCCGCGGGATTCCTGCTGGCCGAGCGCCCAGGGGCTCTGGTGGGCTTCCACTGGACCAAGATCCACCCTGACGGGATCGGCGAGGTCTACGTGCTCGGTGTCTCCCCCGACGCACAGGGTCTCGGCCTCGGGCGCGCTCTGCTGGTGCGGGGGCTGCGCCACCTGGCCGGGCGCGGTTGCCCCGCGGTACTGCTCTACGTCGACGGCGACAACGCGGCGGCCATGCACCTCTACGCCCGAGATCGATTTGTGACCCACGACCTGGACGTCCAGTGGCGCCGGCCGTGATTGCCTCGCTGCACTGACCGGCATCCCAAGATTCGGGCGCCACCGCCGGTTGGGCGCGCCGCTGTTCATCTGGCGGCCATGCGTCCTGCTTGTGCGCGTCACTTCACGCCGCGGTGGCATTCATCTGCCGTTCACCCTGGCCACCCCGCCGCGCCACGTGCCACTCCTAGCGTGCGGTCCGAAGGTCAACCGACGAAGGGGAACTAATCGTGAAGCTCACTCGAGCTGCCGTGGCCGCGGGGGTCATGGCGAGTGCTCTCGCCCTTGCAGCCTGCGGCTCGTCAGGCGGCAGCGACAAGTCCAGCGCGCCCGCCGGCGCCAGCACGTCCAGCGCAAGCACCAGCGCGTCCAGCGGTGGCGGCTCCACCTCGGGCTGCCCGTCCGGCACGCTGAACGGCGAGGGCTCGACGGCCCAGACGAACGCCATGACGGCCTGGATCAACGCCTTCACCAAGAAGTGCTCCGGGGCGAAGATCAACTACAACCCGACCGGTTCCGGTGCGGGTGTCAGCCAATTCAACGCCGGCCAGGTCAACTTCGCCGGCTCGGACTCGGCCCTCGACCCCACCAAGGGCGAGGTTGCGGCAGCCGCGAAGACCTGCGGCAGCACCGCTCTCGACCTGCCCATGGTCGTCGGCCCCATCGCTGTCGCCTACAAGCTCAACGGGGTCAAGGACCTGACCCTGACCCCGAGCCTGCTGTCGAAGATCTTCACCGGCAAGATCACCACCTGGAACGACGCGGCCATCAAGACCGCCAACCCCAGCGCCACCCTGCCGTCGACGAAGATCAGCGTGATCTTCCGCTCGGACGCTTCGGGCACCACCCAGAACTTCGAGAAGTACCTCGCCGCTGCTGCGCCGAGTGACTTCACGGCCACCCCGGCCAAGGACAACGCCGCCACTGTCTTCAAGGGCACCGGCGCTGCCAAGTCCCAGGGTGTCGCCCAGGCGATCTCCACGACCGAGGGCGCGATCGGCTACGACGAGTACTCCTTCGTGGCCACGACGCTCAGCACCGCCAAGATCGACAACGGTGGCGGCGCGGTCGCGGTCAACAAGACCACGGCCTCCGCAGCTGCGGGTGCGGCGACGGTTGCCGGCACCGGCGACGACCTCACGCTGAAGATCGACTACGCCACCAAGACGCCGGGTGCCTACCCGATCATCCTGGTGACCTACGAGATCGTGTGCACGAAGTACAAGGATGCGGCAGTCGGCACATTCGTCAAGGACTTCCTGACGTACACCTCGTCCGACGGCCAGGCTCTGCTCACCGGCCTCGGCTACGCACCGCTGCCCAGCGCGCTGCAGACCAAGGTGCAGGCGTCGGTCGCGAAGATCAGCTGACGTTCGCTGCGTAACCCGCCCTGCTGGTCGCCGGTCTCGTGGCGACCAGCAGGGCGCCGCTCGTTCTAGAAATCCACTACGTTTTCGGGGACCCGCCTTATGCCAGAGCGAGAGACCATGACCGACCGGACTACGCCTCCGCCGAACTCACCCCTGCCGCCACCGCGCGTCGGCGGCGAGTCGATCGAGCTGCGCAAAGACCCCTCCAGCGACACGTCCAACGACACCTCTAGTGACACCGGTCGGCACTCAGCTGACCCCCAGCCCGCTGAGACCACCATCACCTCGTCCGATCCGCTGGCCATGGCCGGCGGCCTCGAGGATGCTCCGCCCGTCTTCGGCGCCGGTGACACCGGCGGCAAGCGCCGCATCGGTGACCGCGTCTTCGCCGGCATGAGCGTCGGCGCGTCCGGCTTCGTCATTGTGTTGGTCGGGCTGGTCGGCGCTTTCCTGCTCATCAAGTCGGTGCCGTCGATCGCTGACGACAAAGTCAACTTCCTGACCTCCACCGAGTGGTCGCCCACCCCGGGCAACCTGCGCTTCGGCATCGCCGCCCTGTTGTACGTCACCGTGGTCATCTCGCTGGTCGCCATGATCATCGCGGTGCCGGTGGCGATCGGCGTGGCCCTGTTCATCACCCAGTACGCGCCGCACTCGATCCGCAAGCCGGTTGCATACATTCTCGACCTGCTCGCCGCGATCCCCTCGATCGTCTACGGCATCTGGGGCCTGATCGTGCTGGCCCCGAAACTCACGCCGGTGCAGAACTTCCTGTCCCACATCCCGATCGGGTTGTTCGACAACAAGAGCGCCACCAAGACCATCTTCGACGGTGGCGTGGTGCTCGCGGTCATGATCCTGCCGATCATCACGGCTATCAGCCGCGACGTCTTCGACCGCACCCCGCGGGCGAACATCGAGGCTGCATTGGCGTTGGGTGCCACCAAGTGGGAGATGATCCGGATGTCGGTGCTGCCGTACGGCCGCGCCGGCGTGGTCAGCGGCTCGATGCTCGGCCTGGGTCGCGCGCTCGGCGAGACCATCGCGGTGTACCTGATCGTGGGCACCTCGAGCTCGTTCTCTACCTCGATCTTCAGCGGTGGCTCCACGTTCGCGTCACAGATCGCCAACGGCTCGTCGGAGTTCAACAACCCTGAGTCGACGGGCGCCTACATCGCCGCCGGCCTGGTGCTGTTCATTCTGACGTTCATCGTCAACTCCGCTGCCCGCGCGATCGTCAACCGGCGGAAGGACTTCGTATGACCGCGACTATGGCCCCGCCACAGAGTGAGCTGACGTTCGCCAAGGGCAAGGGCACGCGAAAGATCAAGAACAGTGCCGCCACGGGTCTCGTCTGGTTGGCCTTCGGCATCGCGCTGGTACCGCTGATCTGGCTGCTGTACACGGTGATCAGCAAGGGTTACCACGCCATCGTCCAGACCGGCTGGTTCACCTCCGACCAGGCCGGCATCAGCTTCTCGGTCAAGGGTGGCGGCGTCTCGGCCGCGATCATCGGCACTGCCGAGCAGGTCGCGCTGTGCACCGTCATCTCGGTGCCGATCGCCATCCTGGTCGGTGTCTACCTGGTCGAGTACGGCCGCGGGCCGTTCGCCAAACTCACCACGTTCATGGTCGACATCCTCACCGGTATCCCGTCGATCGTGGCCGCGCTGTTCATCTACGCGCTGTTCATCACCACCCTGGGTGGTGACCGCGCCGGATGGTTGGTGTCCCTCGCGCTGGTCATCCTGATGATCCCGGTCATCGTGCGTACCACTGAGGAGATGCTGCGCCTCGTCCCGAACGAGCTGCGCGAGGCGTCCTACGCCCTGGGCATTCCGAAGTGGCGCACGATCATCAAGGTCGTCATCCCCACCGCGTTCACCGGGCTGGTCACCGGTGTGGTGCTCGGCATCGCCCGCGTCGCCGGTGAGACGGCGCCGCTGCTGATCCTGGTTGGCTACTCCGGCAACACGAACACCGACCTGTTCAACAATTTTCAGAGCTCACTTCCCGGGTTCATCAACAACCAGGCCATCAACCTGACACCCTCGGGTGGCGGGACGGGCAAGGTGCTGGACCCGGAGACCGGTCAACTCGTGGCCGGCAAGGCCGTGAACTTCGCCCCGGACCGGCTCTGGGGCGCTGCCCTGACACTGATCATCATTGTTATGGCCCTCAACCTCATCGCGCGGCTCATCGGCCGTCGCAACAAGATCGCGAACTGACGGAGACGACGATGGCCAAGCGCATCGAAACCAACGACCTGAACATCTACTACGGCAAGTTCCTCGCCGTCAGCGACGTGACCCTCACGGTCGCACCGCGCAGCGTCACCGCCTTCATCGGCCCGTCGGGCTGCGGCAAGTCCACCGTGCTGCGCACGCTCAACCGCATGCACGAGGTCATCGCCGGTGCCCGAGTCCAGGGCAAGGTGATGCTCGACGGCGACGACATCTATGCCTCGAACGTCGACCCGGTCGACGTCCGTCGCACCATCGGCATGGTCTTCCAGCGACCCAACCCGTTCCCGACGATGTCGATCTACGACAACGTCGTCGCCGGCATGAAGCTGAACAGCAAGCGGATGAAGAAGTCCGAGACCGATGCGATCGTCGAGAAGTCGCTGCGCGGCGCGAACCTCTGGGAAGAGGTCAAGGACCGTCTCGACAAGCCCGGCGCCGGCCTGTCCGGTGGCCAGCAGCAGCGCCTGTGCATCGCCCGCGCCATCGCCGTCGAGCCGCAGGTGCTGCTCATGGACGAGCCGTGCTCGGCGCTCGACCCGATCTCGACGCTCGCCATCGAGGACCTCATCCAGGAGCTGAAGAAGAGCTTCACGATCGTGATTGTCACGCACAACATGCAGCAGGCGGCACGGGTGGCCGAGCGGACGGCGTTCTTCAACCTGGCAGCCGTGGGCAAGCCGGGCCAGCTCGTCGAGATGGACGCCACCGACAAGATCTTCAGCAACCCGTCCGACCAGCGCACCGAGGATTACATCTCCGGCCGCTTCGGCTGAGTCAGGGGCGATCTTCCTGCGCGGGCTGCGTCCCGACGCCACCGGCGCAGGAAGATCTGCGCAAGACGTCTGTCGATCAGGTTCGCACCCGGGGTGATCGGCTGCAGGGTCCTCAACCGACCACCGGGCGTGGGAAGCTGATCGACCCTGACCACGGCTGCTGTATTGGCGGCGATCTTCCTGCGCGGGCTGCGTCCCGACGCCACCGGCGCAGGAAGATCTGCGCCGCCGCGGGCGTCCGTCCACGCATGCCCGATAAGGGACGTCCGGCGATTGCTAGGACGCCCCGTCAGACGTAAAGTCCGTTGTTGAGTACCAATCAATAACGGAGGCACGCGGTGTCGGTCGGCAGCTCGGATTACGACGTCCTGGTCATCGGATCGGGGTTCGGCGGCAGCGTCACCGCGCTACGGGCGACCGAGAAGGGCTACCGGGTCGGGGTCCTGGAGGCCGGGCAGCGGTTCACCAACGACACGCTGCCCAATAATTCCTGGCACCTGCGCGACTACGTCTGGGCGCCGAAGCTGGGTTGCAAAGGCCTGCAGCGCATCCACGTGCTTAAGGACTGCATGATCCTGGCCGGCGCCGGCGTGGGCGGCGGTTCGTTGAACTACGCGAACACCCTGTACGAGCCGTTGCAGCCGTTCTACGACGACAAGCAGTGGGCGCACATCACCGACTGGCGCGATGAGCTGGCGCCGCACTACGAGCAGGCGAAGAAGATGCTCGGCGTCGTCACGAATCCGACCACAACGCCGAGCGACATCGAGATGCAGCGCTTGGCCGAGCAGTTCGGCAAGGCCGACACGTTCCACCCGACCCCGGTCGGCGTCTTCTTCGGCCGCGACGGTCGGCAGGAACCCGGCCAGACCGTGCCCGACCCGTTCTTCGGCGGTGCCGGCCCCGAGCGCACCGGCTGCATCCAGTGCGGCGAGTGCATGACGGGGTGCCGGCACGGCGCCAAGAACACCTTGACGACGAACTACTTGTACCTGGCCGAGAAGAACGGCGCCGAGATCCTGCCCCTGACCACCGTTGTCGACGTGCGTCCCGGTCGGCGCGGCGGCTACGAGGTCGTCACGGTCGCTACCGGCGCGTGGTTGCCCACGAAGCGCACGATCACCGCCGACCAGGTGGTGTTCTCGGCCGGCACCTACAACACCCAGAAATTGCTGCACAAACTTCAGGCTTCGAGCCTGCCGAACATCTCCTCGCGGCTCGGGCACCTGACCCGGACGAACTCCGAGGCACTGCTCGGCGTCCGCGTCGCCAAGCCGACGCGTGATTACACCGAGGGCGTGGCGATCACGTCGTCCTGGCACCCGGACGAGAACACCCACATCGAACCCTGCCGCTACGGCAAGGGCAGCAACGCCATGGGGTTGTTGAACACCATGCTGACGCGGGGTGGCACCCGACGCAGCCGTTGGCTGCAGTTCCTCGTGCTGATGTTCAAGAAGCCCGGGAATGTCCGCTTGTTGGTCCCGCGCAGGTGGTCGGAGCGGGTGATCATCCTGCTAGTGATGCAGTCGCTGGACAACAGCATCACGGTGCTGCGGCGCAAGTCCCGCTTCGGCGCCCGGCTGACGTCCACCCAGGGTGCGGGCGAGCCGAACCCCACGTGGATCCCGGTCGCCAACCAGGCCGCCGAGCAGCTCGCCGAGAACGTGGGCGGCGTGCCCGGTGGCACCTGGGGCGACCTGATGAACATCCCGATGACGGCGCACTTCATCGGCGGCTGCCCGATCGGCGACTCGGTCGAGACCGGCGTCATCGACCCGTACCAACGGCTTTACGGTCACCCGGGCCTGCACGTCATCGATGGGTCGACGCTATCGGCGAATCTGGGCGTCAACCCGTCGCTGTCCATCACTGCCCAGGCCGAGCGGGCACTGTCGATGTGGCCCAACAAGGGCGAGCTCGACGAGCGACCGCCCCTCGGCGCGTCGTACGAGCGGATCTCGCCGATCGAACCGATCAAGCCCGCCGTTCCCGATGACGCGCCCGCCGCCTTGCGATACGGTCCGGTCCGGCTGGGAATGCCCGGGTTGCGCAGCGCGTGATCGCGCCGCATTCTTCGTCAAGACAGTCTGGACATTCCGGGCCTTACCCCGCTCCTTGCCGGCATCGTGGGCTGTTATTCTCCGCTGCACAGCGTGTGACGTGTAACACGGCGCAGGTCACGTATGAACGACCACCGAAAGGCCACGCATGACCCTCATTGTCGAGAGCGGCCGGGAGCACCCCGGACGTCCCCGTCGGCGCCTCGTCCGCCTCACCGCCCTCGGCGTGACGGTCGGTGTCGCTGCCGCGACTATCGTCGGCTCCGGCGGCGGCGCCGCTGCTGCAGCCACCGCCCCGAAGGCCCAGTCGGTCGGTCGATTCCTCGACGGTTCGGCCGGCGGGATGGCCATCGAGTCCATCGCGGACCTCGTTGATGCCCGCGCCAAGGCCGCCCCGAACACCTCCGTGCGCAACCCGCTCGAGGCCAAGGTGCTCGGCCAGGCCGATGTGCCGATCGGGAACGCCCTGCAGCTGCCCGGTGGTGGCGCGTTGAACCTCGGCGCCGCCAACCAGCTGGCAAATGCGAAGACCGACGGTTCGGCCATGGGTGCGTCCGGAGCTCTGCTCAACTCCGGCGGCGCGTCCGTCGGCGGCGACAACGCTGCCTACCCGGCCGATGCGAAGGTGAACCTGAGTTCGGCACTGGTTGGCTCGGTGCCGATCCCGGCCCTGTCGACTTCGTCGCTGCCCGGCCTGCCCAGCGTCCCCGGCCTGCCCGCCGGGTCGACCACCAACCTTGCTGCCCTCGGCGGCATCACCGCGGACCTTGGAGCGGTTGTCGCCATCGCACAGACGGCCAAGGGCGGGGAGGCCACCACACCGGAGTCAGGTATCGCTGACCTCAAGCTGGCCATCGGCTCGCCGGCGCTCGGTGGGTTGCTCGCGCAGCTGAAGGCACTGCTGAGCCCGTCAGTCTTGAACACACTCCTCGGCAGCCAGGCAAACACGGGTGCGCTCGCGACATTGCTTCAGTCGCTCACGACGGCGCCGGTCAGCATTCCAGGACTTCCCGGGTTGCCCAGTCTTCCCGGCCTGCCAGACCTTCCCGGGACTGGCGGCATTCTCAGCGGTACCACAGGTGGCCTTACCGGCGGCACGACAGGCGGCACGACAGGCGGCCTCACCGGCGGCACGACAGGTGGCCTTACCGGCGGCACGACAGGTGGCTCGCCCACTGGAGTGAACTGCGCCTTGACCGCACCGGCGTCGGCGACGGCCCCGATCTCGCTCGATGACGGGGCGGTCGTGATCGATCCCACCACGGCCACGATCACCATCGACGTGGGCAAGTTGGTCACCGTGCTGCTCGGGAAGGACATTTCGAACCTCGACACCTCGAACTTCGACGTGATCGACTTCCTAGTCGAGAACCTGCCGAACATCCTGTCGACGGGGCTCGAGGGCGTCGTCACCGGCATCACCGACTCGCTGAATGCACAGTTCACGAGTTGCGTCTCGTCGCTCGGGACGACGCTGGGTGTCAGCACAGTCACCAACGGCCTGACGCAACTGACGAGCGCGCTGCAGCCTGGTCAGACGGCGCTGATCAACGCGATCAACAGCGCTACCGCTCCGCTGGTGTCCGCTAGCAAGGCGCCGCTGACCCAGCTGGCCGCCGGCCTCAAGCAGATCCTGGACATCGGCTTGAACGTGCAGTCGGGTCCGGGCATCGAGCCGGCAGACACGGACTACCCGTACACGTCGGGGCTCAAGGCCACGCCGGACCAGGCCACGGCCGTGGTCGCCAAGCAGACCGTGGTGCGGGCCATCGAGCTCGACCTCCTGCCGGCCAGCGGTGGGGCCAGCCCGGGCGGCACGCTGCCTGGCCTGCCCAGCGTCCCGGGGCTCGGCTCGCTGCCGGGTACTAGCGCGGCGTCGGCCCGCCAACTGGCAGGAACGCCGCGAGCGCTGGCCGCGACCGGTGGCGCGGCGGTGCTGGCACTCGGCAACGCTGCCGCCGGACCGAGTACGAACCCGACGGTCCCGCGGGAGTCGTCGTCTACGCCGAGCAGCGAGGTTGAGGCGACGGCCATACCGACCGGCATTCCGGCCGGTGCCGCCGGTCGCGACGGTGGCGGGTCACCGGCACTGCCGATCGTGCTCGTCCTGATCGGTCTGGTGCTGGCCGGCGGCGGCGTGACCGCGTACCGCAGTCGGGGGCAGTACAGCCACTGACGTCAGCCGTATGACGCTTCGGCCCGCCACCCATTTTGGGTGGCGGGCCGAAACCGTTAAGCTGTTCATGCGCAGCGGGAACCGGGGGGGCTTCCGCGGCACAAGGGTGGGGGCTAACACCATGACTCAGTCGGCGCATTTTCACGGGGCTTGGGACGACGACGGCACCTGGACGTCGCGGCTTGCCGCGAACCTGGGTCATCACGCCAGCGAACTGCTGATTGCTTCGATAGGCGCAGCCGTCATCCTTGGCCTGCGCCCGCTACCCGGCGCATTCGGTGTCACCGTCCCGGTGGCCCTGTTCGGGTTCGTGATCGCCAGCTGGCTGCTGATGCGGGCCCACGACCGTCGCCTGTGCGAGGCCTGCATGTCGGCTATGCCGCTCGACGCGGCCAAGCAGGCCACCAAGTACACGAAGCGGTTCTGGACCGCGCACACTGGTTCTGAGCCCCGGTTCCTGATCCCGTACCTGGTGGTGCTGCTCGGCTCGAACTTCGCCGCCGGCACCGTCGGCCGGATCTTCTGGGCTGCCATGCAGCTGTCGATGGTCTACCTGATCCTTGCGCAGTCCACCCACCGGCGTCTGCAGCCGTGGTGCCCCTGGTGCAAGGGTGGCGGCGGTGGCGAGGATGTCGACGAGACGCCGCCCGTGCTGCCTCGCGACGACCGCCAGCTCATCTGACCAGCCGCCCCGTGCGCACGCTGTCCGATGAGGGCCTGCGCTTCGTTACCGAGCGGCATCTGGCCACCCTCACCACGCTGCGCGTCGACGGCAGCCCGCACGTCACGCCGGTGGGCTTCACCGCCGAGCAGACAGCAGACGGTCAACTCCTACGCGTCATCTGCAGTGCCTCGAGCCGCAAGGCACGCCACGTCGGCACCGGCGGACGGGTCGCCGTCTGCCAGGTCGACGGTCGGCTCTGGCTGACCTTCGAGGGCCACGCAGTCGTGCGATCCGACGAGCAGGCCGTCGCCGAAGCCGTCGCACGCTACGCCCAGCGCTACCGGCAGCCCCGCGAGAACCCAAACCGGGTGGCGCTCGAGATCGCGGTCGATCGCATCCTCGGCTCTCCTGCGTTGTGCGCCGGTCAGGCAGGGAGCTGACTTAGCATTACACGCGTGTAATTCAACGGCGACACGCCGAACGCGACAACGACTTCTTGCCACAAAGTCTTGTGGACCACCGTGACGTGTGTGACGGTTGGTGCAGTTGATACGCAAGTCGTCGCTCATCCGCACCCGTCGAGCGCCGACGCAACGCCGAGATCTGCTCCCCCGCCAGCTCGGCCGCACGCCGGAAGGACCACCGATGGGCTGGAAACGTACGAGCACTCCCGCCTGCACCGATGTCGACGAGAACGCGCTGTTCTTCGCCGGTTGGCGCCAGAAGAATGCCGTGGCAGTTCCCGACGACGGCCCCGACCACGTGCCCAGCCGGGCGCGCCCCCGACTGGTCGCCGTCGGCGCGCTGTTGGTCACTGCGGGCACGAGTGTCGTGCTCACCACCTCGAGCGCGTCCGCGGACCCGACCCCGAACACCTGGTACCGGTTGCGGATCTGCGAGTCGGGCAATAACTACAAGATCAACACGGGCAACGACCACTACGGTGCCTACCAGTTCGACCTGTCCACCTGGCGCAGCGTGGGCGGATCGGGTTACCCGCAGAACGCGTCGAAGGCCGAGCAGGACGCCCGCGCCCTCATCCTCTATCGCAAGCGCGGCTGGCAGCCGTGGCAGTGCGCCTCGATCCTGGGCCTGCGCGAGGACTCCGACGCCCGGTCCGGACGCATGTCCGACATCACGATCAGCACCGGTGGTTCGACCGGGTCCACGACACCGCCCACCACGACGACGGGCGGGATCCCGGCCTTCCCGGGTGGGACGCATTGGTACACCTACGGCGAGATGTCAAGCAACATCAAGATCCTCCAGGACCAGCTGCACAAGCGCGGCTACCTCCCGGTCGGCACCGGCGCTTACGACGCCAGCACCCTCGCGGTGGTCAAGCAACTGCAGCGGCTCAACGGGCTCATCCCGAACGGATACATCGGGCCGAACACCTGGCGCCTGGCGTGGACGGGCACGTATTCGACCTCCGCGACCGTCCAAGCGCCGAGCGTCCCGGCCTTCCCGGGTGGGACGCATTGGTACACCTACGGCGAGACGTCCAGCAAGATCAAGATCTTCCAGGACCAAATGCACAAGCGCGGTTACTTCCCGGTCGGCACCGGCCAGTACGGCCCCAACACGTTGCGCATGGTCAAGCAGCTGCAACGCCTCAACGGGCTCGTCCCCAACGGCTACCTCGGTCCCAACACCTGGCGCCTGGCCTGGACCGGCAGCTACCACGCCTGACCGCCTAGGGTCACGCTCGTGCGAGACGAGGGGGTGACGGCTGAGCTGCGAGCGGTGCTGTCGGGCATCGCGCCACGCGACGGGTTGCCCTCGATCGCGCGGGCGTCCCGGGCACTGATCGCGGGTTCCATCGTGCTGGCCAACCTCATCGGGGCCGGCGTCGTCGTCACCCTGCTGTCCGTGGTGCTGCCGATCCCACGCACCGCTCAGACCGGGTCGGGGTTGGCCGGCCTGGCGCCGGGGACCCTGCTGTTCGCCTTCGGCTACGTCGTCGTCGCGATCGCAGTCGGCCTCACGGCCGGCCTGCGCCTGTCCCGTCCGGTGCTCGCGTTCTACACCTCCGACGATCCGCCCGATGCGCGGACGCGGGACGCCGTCCTGCGACTTCCCGTTCGCCTGCTGCGGCTGCAGGCCGGACTGTGGACGCTCGCGACGATCGCCTTCGGGGCGCTGGCGTTCTCGGTGACGCCGCTGTACGGGTTCGAGGTGACGATCACTGTGGCGCTCGGCGGCACGCCGACTGCGTGCCTGGCCTACCTGCAGACGCAACGCCTGCTGCGCGCCGGGGTCGCGCGCGTCCTTGCCGACGCACCGCCGCGCCCCGATGAGGTGCCCGGCGTCGGACCCCGGGCCTACCTGGCCTGGGCCCTCGGTGTGGTGCCCGTGGGCGGGATCGTCGCCCTAGCGGTGTTCACGCCCTTCACCGACCCCAGTAGCGGCGACCTGGCGCGTGCCGTCGGTGTCCTGGCCGGGGTGTCGATCGCGGTCGGCGCGCTCGCCGTGCAGTCGTTCTCACGCGCGGTCACCGATCCGCTGCAGCGCATGCGCGATGCCTTCACCGCGGTGCAGGCGGGTGACTTCGACGTGCAGGTGCCGGTGTTCGACGCCACCGAGATCGGCTACGCGTCGGCCGGGTTCAACCGGATGACGGCCGGGCTGCGCGAGCGCGAGCGGTTGCGCGACCTGTTCGGCCGCCAGGTGGGCTCCGACGTCGCCCGGCAGGCACTCGAGCAGGGCGTCCGACTCGGCGGCGAGGAGCTGCACGCCGCCGCGCTGTTCGTCGACGTGATCGGTTCGACGAGCTTCGCGCAGGACCGCTCCCCCACCGAGGTCGTCGATGCGCTGAACGAGTTCTTCGGCGCCGTGGTCGAGGCCACCCAGCGGCACGGCGGATTGATCAACAAGTTTATCGGCGACGCCGCACTGTGCATCTTCGGCGCCCCGCTGCACCTCGACGACCCGGCCGGCGCCGCGCTCGCCGCCGCGCGCGACATGGCCCGGCTGCTGTCCGACGGCGAGCTCAAGGCCGGCATCGGCGTGTCGATCGGGACGGTCGTGGCCGGCAACGTCGGGACGGCCGAGCGCTACGAGTACACGATCATCGGCGATCCGGTGAACGAGGCCGCGCGGCTGACGGACCTGGCCAAGTCGAGATCGAAACGGGTGATCGCCTCCGGCGAGGCGGTCGACGCGGCCGACGAGACGGAAGCGCGGCACTGGCAGGACGCAGGCGAGGAGACACTGCGCGGACGGGACCGCGCGACCCGGTTGGCCGAACCGCGGGCCTGATCAGCGAGGTACAGCCTGCGGGAACGAGAACACGCCATGCGGGTCGTAGGTCTGTTTCACCTGCTGCAGCCGGGCAAGGTTCGGGCCCCAGTAGGCGGTTGCATAGTCGGTCAGCGTCGCGTCGGCGTAGTTGACGTAGGCGGAGCTGCCGACGAACGGCAGCAGCGCGGTGCGCTCGCGGTGCACGAACTGGTCGTAACGGCTCGGGTCGTGCGCCTTCTTGTACGGCCAGGTGGCGGTGTACTGGATGTCGGCGATCGCGCTGCGCCACGGGAACGCCGTGTCGTCGGCTCCGGCGTCCGACACCGCGCCGCCCAGGGCGTCGAAGGACACGCCGCCCTCGACCATCCCGTCTACGTCCATACCATTCTGCACGGTATTGACAATCGCCCGCACCGCATTGTCCGGCAGCGCTTTGGTCAGGATCGACGACGTGGCCGCTTCCGGCAGGCGCTGCGCGGGCGTGAGCGCGGCGCTGATGCACTGCGCCGCCGAGCCGTCGCAACCGGCCGAGGCCAGCATGGCCGCGCCGTAGGAGTTGGCCGAGGGCGAATTCGTCCTCGGCCGGGGGGTGTTCTGCAGCAGGGCCTTGACCTGCTTGGCAGGCGAGCCCTTCCCGGTCCAGACGACGGTGATCGTCGCGCGAACACCGTCCCCCGGCCGGGCCAGGATCTTGCAGGTGCTCCACAGCTCTCGCGGTGTGCCGGGCGACCACTGCTGCCAGGCCGACAGCACCTGCGCCGCGTCCTTGCCCGACCATTCGAGGTAGACCTGCTTGACCTGCGGCGCCGCGCGTACCGAGAACGTCAGCGAGGTGACGGCCGCGAAGCTGCCACCGCCGCCGCGCAGGGCCCAGAACAAGTCCGGATGCTCCTTCGCGCTGGCCGTCGCCGTCCTGCCGTCGGCAGTGACGACCTGCGCCGACGTCAGCTGATCGCAGGTCAGTCCGTAGGACCTGGTCAGCAGGCCGACGCCGCCACCGAGGGTGAGGCCGGTGATGCCAACCGTGGCGCACGAGCCGGCGCCGATCGACACACCCTTCGTATCGAGCTTCTCGTACACGTTGCCGAGCAGCGCGCCGGCTCCGATGGTGGCCATCATGGCGTTGTGATCGACGCTGACGTCGTCCAGGCCAGCCACGTCGACGACCAGCCCGGAGCCCACCGACCAGCCGCCGTAGGAGTGCCCGCCGTTGCGGACACGGAGGTCGGCGCCGCCGTTCGCGGCGAAGCGGACGCAGTCGACGACGTCGCTTGGCTTGCTGCAGTGGGCGATCGCCTTCGGCTTGACCTGCCCGGCGAAGCGCGGGTTGTAGAGCAGCGCGTCGGGCTGATAGCCCGACTGGCCGGGCGTGGCGAGCCGACCGGAGAGCTGACTGCGCAGTTGCGCGTAGGTCGGCCGGCTGGGCGCGCTCGATGCCGGTGTCGTCGGGACCGCTGACCCGCTGCTCGTCGCCGGGCTGCTCGAGGGCGGGGCACTGCTCTGGTGGTCGTCCGACCCGCCCGTGCAGGCGGTGGCGACTGCGGCCAGCCCCGCCATGCCGGCCAGCTTCAGCGCGGCACGCCGGGTCGGCTCGTTGCGCACGCCGCGGACTCTGCACCCGGCATCACCCAAAGGCAAGCGACGCCCCGGCCAGTTGACGGTCAGCGCCAGTCCACCTGGACGACCTCGCCACCGTTGATGTGGACGACGTCGGCCGGCGTGCCGTCGACATTCCAGAGTTGGTAGTCGCCGGTGGTCAGTCCCGGGTAGAGCGCGGCGTAGTCGACGCCGGCGGGCCCGCGTCGGGCCAGGACTGCCACGTGCGTCCGACCGGGGTGGTGGTGGTGCACATGCCCTGCGTCGTCCGGCGAATGCTCGTGCGGATGGTCGCGCTGGAACACGTCGAGCGCGCCGTCGCTCAGGGGGCTGATCTCGATCTCCGCGCCGAGCAGGTCCGCCGTTGTGTACAGCAGCAGGGCTCCGACGTCACCGCCGATGTCGAGGATTACCGAACCGTCGTCAGCGTCATCGACGGGCATAGTTACCTCTCGATGGCGAGGTCGGATTGAACGCGGAGTTCCGCAGTGCGCCCGGCAGGATTCGAACCTGCAACCTCTTGATCCGTAGTCAAGTGCTCTATCCGTTGAGCTACGGGCGCTCAGGTGGTGCTGGACGTGCTGGTACCGACGATCGAGTCTAGCGACCGCGCGGCGACGTCCTGGATCTGGGCGTCGGCGGAGGCTCCGGGATTCGAACCCGGGATGGGCTTGTGACCCAAACCGCATTAGCAGTGCGGCGCCATAGACCAGACTAGGCGAAGCCTCCAAGCGGCAGATCAAGCACAGCCACCGATCGGTGAGCTTACAAGCCCGGTCATCCGCGTTCTACAGCCGCCCGTGCGCTCAGCACTCGATGACGTTCACGGCCAGTCCGCCACGGGACGTCTCCTTGTACTTGTCCTTCATGTCCGCCCCGGTCTCCCGCATCGTCTTGATCACCTTGTCCAGGCTGACGATGTGTTGGCCGTCGCCGCGCAGGGCGATGCGGGCGGCGTTGATCGCCTTCACGGCGCCCATGGCGTTGCGTTCGATGCACGGCACCTGGACGAGCCCACCCACCGGGTCGCACGTCAGCCCCAGGTTGTGCTCCATGCCGATCTCAGCGGCGTTCTCGACCTGGTCGGGCGTGCCGCCGAGGACTTCGCACAGGGCGGCGGCCGCCATCGAGCACGCCGAGCCGACCTCGCCCTGGCAGCCGACCTCGGCACCGGAGATCGACGCGTTCTCCTTGTACAGAACCCCGATCGCGCCGGCACAGAGCAGGAAACGGACGATCTCGTCGTCGGTCGCGGCTGGATTTCGTGGATCGGCGCAGAAGCGGACGTAGTAGTGCAGCACCGCGGGCAGCACGCCGGCCGCGCCATTGGTCGGCGCCGTGACCACCCGTCCGCCGCCGGCGTTCTCCTCGTTCACGGCCAGCGCGTACAGGTTCACCCAGTCCATCGCGCGCAGGGCGTCGATGTCGGCGACGCGTTGCTCGTCGAGCAGGTTTCGGTATAGCTCAGGGGCGCGGCGGCGCACCTTCAAGCCGCCGGGCAGCATCCCCTCGCTCCGGTAACCGTTGTGCACGCACTCGGTCATCACGGCCCAGATGTCGAGCAGCCCGGCGCGGACCTCGGCCTCGGTACGCCACGACAGCTCGTTGGCCAGCATCACCCCGCTGATCGGCAGGCTGGTCTCGGCGCAACGCGAGAGCAGGTCTGCACCGGACAGGAAGGGATATGCGACGGGGGTGGCGTCGGGCGCGATGCGGTCGGCGCCGGCCGCGTCCTCGTCCACCACGAAGCCGCCGCCGACGGAGTAGTACGTCCGCTCGCGCAGCAGCGCATCGTCGGCCCCGTAGGCGAAGTAGCGCATCCCGTTGGGGTGAAAGGGCAACGTCTGACGACGGTGCAGCACCAGGTCGTCGACGGACAGCGCGACCTCGTGCGTGCCGAGCAGCCGGACCCGGCCTGTCTCGCGAACCGACTGCGCGCGGGCCGGCAACGTCGTGGTGTCGACCGTCTCGGGGCGTTCGCCCTCGAGGCCGAGGATCACCGCGCGGTCGCTGCCGTGCCCGCGCCCGGTGGCGCCGAGGGAGCCGAACAGCTCGGCGCGTACCCGAACGACGTCGCCGATCAGGCTGTCGTCGGACAGCCCCTGGGCGAACGTGCGGGCGGCGCGCATCGGGCCGACGGTGTGTGACGACGACGGCCCGATCCCGATCGAGAACAGATCAAAGACGGAGAGGGGCATAAGGCCCATCATCGCGCGTCGCGGTTACTCGACGGTCAGAGTCACATCGATGTTGCCCTTGGTCGCTTTGGAGTACGGGCAGAACTCGTGGGCCAGCTCGACGAGCTCGCGCGCCTGCTCGGGGTCGACGCCGGGGATCGAGACCTTCAGTTCGACGGCGATGCCGAAACCGCCGTCCTCGGACGGACCGAACGACACCTCGGCCGTGACCGTCGAGTCGGAGGTGTCGACGCCCTTGGTCTTGGCCCGGTTGCCCAGCGCGCCTTGGAAGCAGGCCGCGTAACCGGCGGCGAACAACGTCTCTGGGTTGGCCTTCGGCTCGCCCGACGAGCCGGGCTGCGCGGTGTCGAGGTCGAGCACCCCGTCCTCGGAGGCAACGTGTCCTGCACGGCCACCCTTGGCGGTGGCGGCGGTGGTGTAGGCGATCTTGGTCAGTGCGATGGTCATCGGAATGTTCCTTCGTAGTTCGGGAGTCGGTGCTGGTCGATACTGTCTCGAACCGGATTCCCCGCTCGGAAAATCCCGTCGTAGGAAGGAGGTCCATGAGCACGCCGATCGTGCGCCGCTCGCCCACCCATCGGGCGACGGTGACGGCCACCGTCGGCCTGACCCCCCGGATGCGTCGGATCACGGTGGCCACCGAAGCGATGCGCGGCGTCTCGCTGCGGCCCGCACAGGACGTCGAGCTGCACCTGCGCGAGGAGTCCGGCCGTCGGGTGAAGCGGCGCTACACGATCGCGCGCGCCCGCCCCGACCTCGGCGAGCTCGACCTGGACGTGCTGCTGCACGGCGACGGGCCGGGTTCACGGTGGGGCGCTACCGCAGCTCCCGGTGACGAGGCCGAGTTCCAAGGCCCCCGCGGCAAGCTCGAGCTGCGGCCCGCGCCGTGGCACCTGCTGGCCGGCGACGAGTCGGCGCTGCCGGCCATCGCCGCGATCCTGCGGGCCCTGCCGGCCGACGAGCCCGCGCACGCCTTCGTCGAGGTCACGGACGCGACTGATGAGGTAGCCGAACCGGTGACCTGGCTGCACCGGCGCGACGCCCCGCCGGGCGGCCCGGACGTGCTCGAGCCAGCCCTGTCGACCTTCCCGCTCCCGGCCGGTGACGGTCGTGCCTACCTGATGGGCGAGACGCGGGCCATGGTCGCGCTGCGTGCCGTCCTCGAGGCCCGCGGCGTCGCGCACGACTCGATCTTTGTCAAGGGCTACTGGAACCTGGGCCGACCCGATCGGCTCGCCAACCGCCCGCCGCGCTGACGTCGCTCAGCCCGGGCAGCCGCCCGGCGGGAACGACACCGGCCGGACTCCGCCGCCCACGGCCTGAAAGATGGTCGCGCGCAGCACGGCCACATTGGCCGACGTTGCTGTGGCCAACGCCTGCACCATCGGCCGAGCGATGTTTGAACGCGGCCGAACAGTGATACACGCCAGCTCGAGACCCTGTTCGTCACTGCCCAGCAAGATCAGGGAAGACCGGCCGGTTGCTACGACCTGCAGCTCGGTGAGGCCGGTGGGGATTTCTTGGGAGTTGAATTCGCCGGCGTCGGGCAGCGTTTCTAGCACGTCGCGTCCACCCCTCATGCCGACGACGTAGACCGTAGACCCGACAACGGCCAACGAGCTGTCGGTGGTGGTGAGCACGACGGGGCGCTGCACCCCGCCGCGGGGCGTCCATCGACCGACGGCGCTGCTGTTGCCGCCCTCCACGAACAGCAACGAGTTGCCGGCCGTGACGAGGCTGCGCGCATGCGGGTCGACGGGAACGACAGCGCTGAAGCCTGTCCCACCGGCCTTGATACGGAGCAACCGCCCCGATGCGAGGACGTACAGCGCACCGTCGAGCACCGCCGCGCCACCGATCAACGACCGGGCCGACGCCCGCGACACCCGGGTGAGGTCTGTGGTGGAGAAGCCCTCGACGTTGCCCGCACCGCCGTTGCTGTCGGCCGACCCGTGCGAGACGACCCAGATCGTCCGCTCGGCCGGGTCCGGGACGAGCTGCAGCTCGGCGAAGTCGCCGCCCGTCGGCGAGATCGCAACGCTGGCCGACGCACGGCCGACCGGACCCGCTCGGTGCAGCCGCTGACCCGCGACCCAGAACAGCGACGTGCCGTCCGAGGTCAGGGCGACGATCTGCTCGACAGGCCCGGTTTCGGCCGATGGCGGGGCCGAGCTGCTCGGCGAGACTGCCGGTTTGCGGGCGTCGTCCGACCTCGAAGAGACCAGCGCGCCGACGGCGACCGCCAGCGCGAGCAGCCCGGCGACGACCCACACCCAGCGCGGCCAGGGGCGGCGCGGGCCGGTGTCCAGCACGTCGTCGTCGAAATGATCGCCGGTGTCGGCGTCGACGAACTCGATGCCGGGCATTGGTGTAAATGTCTCAGCGTCAGAGGATGGGGGCAGGGCGGTAACCGGCTGCCGCGGGTTCGGAGGCGAGAACAGCGTCGACGGCCGCCGCGACGGCCGCTACCTGGGCGCGGGCCGCGCCGGTGAAGGCGATCGGCTCGGCGAGCAGGCCGTCGAGCTGGCTCGCAGTCAGGCCCAGCCGGGAGTCGGCAGCGAGGCGCTCGAACAGGTCGTTGCGCTCGGTGCCCTTCTCGCGCATCTCGAGCGCGACGGCGACCGCGTTCTCCTTGATCGCCTCGTGCGCGCTCTCGCGTCCGACGCCGTTGCGCACCGCAGCCATCAGCACCTTCGTGGTGGCCAGGAAGGGCAGGTACCGGTCGAGCTCACGCTCGATGACGGCCGGGAAGGCGCCGAAATCGTCGAGCACGGTGAGCGTGGTCTCGAGCAGACCGTCGAGGGCGAAGAACGCGTCGGGCAGAGCGACCCGCCGCACCACCGAGCACGACACGTCGCCCTCGTTCCATTGGTCGCCGGCGAGCTCGCCGACCATCGACGCGTAACCGCGCAGCAGGACGGCGAAACCGTTGATGCGCTCGGCCGAGCGGGTGTTCATCTTGTGCGGCATCGCGCTCGAGCCGACCTGCCCGGGTTGGAAGCCCTCGGTGACCAGCTCGTTGCCGGCCATCAGCCGGATGGTGGTGGCCAGGTTGGACGGCGCGGCCGCGAGCTGGACGAGCGCGGTGAGCACGTCCCAGTCGAGCGAGCGTGGGTACACCTGGCCGACGCTGACGAGGGTGTGCGAGAAGCCGAGGTGCGTCGCCACCGTCCGCTCGAGGCGACCCAGCTTCACCGGGTCGCCGTCGAACAGGTCGAGCATGTCCTGCGCCGTGCCGACCGGGCCTTTGATGCCGCGCAACGGGTAGCGGTTGACCAGGTCGTCGAGGCGCCCGAGCGCCACGAGCAGCTCGTCGGCGACGGTGGCGAACCGCTTGCCGAGCGTGGTGGCCTGCGCCGCGACGTTGTGCGAGCGGCCGGCCATCACCAGGACGTCGTACTCGGCGGCCCGGCGGGTCAGTCGCGCGAGGACCGCCAGCGTCTTCGTCCGCACCAGCGCGAGCGCCGAGCGGACCTGCAACTGCTCGACGTTCTCGGTGAGGTCGCGGCTGGTCATGCCCTTGTGGATCTGCTCGTGCCCAGCGAGTGCCGCGAACTCCTCGATGCGGGCCTTGACGTCGTGTTTGGTGACGCGCTCGCGCTCGGCGATGCTCGCGAGGTCGACGGCGTCCACACCCTGGTCGACGACCCGCTGGTAGGCCTCGAGCGCACCGTCTGGCACGTCGACGCCGAGCTCGTCCTGGGCGCGGAGGACCGCCAGCCAGAGCTGCCGTTCGAGGACGACCTTGTGTGCCGACGACCAGAGCGTCGCCATGTCGGTGGAGGCGTAGCGCGCGGCGAGGACATTGGCGACGGCAGGCTTCACCGGGCCATTGTCCCCCGCCGGCCGATCGGTCACCGCCCGGCAAGCAGGCGCGGGTCGGTGGCGAGCTTCGACGGCGTGGTGATGTCGGCGTCGAGGGTTCGTGGATTGCGAACCGTGACCATCACCGTCCAGGAACTCTGCGCCACGATCGCGATCACCGACGTCCCGGCGCCCGAGTTCCCGGAGCTCACTTGCGTCGAGTCGGTGACGAGCATCGGACGGATGGCGATGGTGATCGTCTCCGCGGGCGTGTGCGCCAGCACATTCCGCGTTCGCATCCGCAACCCCGCCGTCGACGGCCCACTGAGCAGGCTCGTCGCACTGTCGACGGTGAGGTCGGTGTATCGCGCGCGCAGCGCCTGCAGCACCGGGGCGGGCACGGCGTCGCTCGTCCGGCAGAGCGCGGTCGTGCGGCACGCCGGCCCGGGCTCGGGCAGGCCATTCTTCAGCGGGATGAGGATGACGGTGCCCCGGTCGTGTCGGATCGCGATCTTCGGACCGGCCACCGGGCTGAACGAGAGTTGCGGGGCCGGCACGCTCGGGAAGGTGACCAGTGGGGTTGCTTCGGAAGTAGTCGGCGATCGGTTTGCCGACGGTGAGCCGTCCGACCCGCGGGTGGCGACCCGCACGACGACGAGTGCGGCTACGGCAAGGACGGCCAGCAGGGCCAGTGTGCGACGGGTCCGGGACGACCATTCCGGACGACCCGCCCCGGGCAGGTCCTCGTCGACACCGGAGTCCACGTCGTCGTCGAGGACGAAGTCGACCTCAGGCGGCTCGTCGGGATCGCGGAGGCGCACCTGGCCCAGTGTCCACCGCCGGCGACGGGCGGTCAGCTGACCGCGAGCAGGCGCGGGTCGCGGGCGAGCGCGTCGACCGTGGAAAGGCCTGGGATCGCACTGCTCGGACCGCTGACCACGACGTGCACGGCCAGCCCGTTCGAGACGCCGGTGACGGAGACGATGGTGGCATCGCCGCCGTTCGTGACGGCCGCGGACGGTCGCTCGTCATCCGCGGCCGGCTCGATCCGGATCCGCACGCTGAGCCCGCCGACGCGGGCGGTGATCTGGCGACTTCGCAAGGTGGGATGGGCGCCGCGCACCAGGACGCTGCCGCCGAACACCTGGTCGGCGCCGTGCAACCTTGCCCGAAGTGCGGCGGTGACGGCCGACGGCAGGTTGAAGGACACCCGACACGCGTCGACGACCGGGCAATCGACGGCGATCGACAACTCGCGCGTGCGCCTGGGCGCTGCGCTGGGGCGCGCGATCACGTTGTCCGCGCTGGGCGTCGGCGGCGCACTGGACGCCGGCGCCGACGACGGGTGGCCGTCGCTGTGCTGCAGGACCGCGATCAGCGTCGAGCCGGCGACCACGGCCAGGATCGCGCCGGCACTGATCCGCACGAAGCGCTTCGTGCGCGGCGACGCCAATCGACGGGGGCGTTGTCGAGCTCCTCGTCCTGTCCCGGGTCGAAGTCGTTGTCGACGAACTCGATCTCCGGCACGGGTCGAGCCTAGGTCGCAACGAGGCGTTGGTCGGCAGCAAGGCGGCTGAGTTCGTCAAAAACGTCGCCGGTGCCAGACCGGTCGATGACCTGCGCGCGGACGAACCACTGCTGCAGCACCGCATCGATGGAGGTGACGGAGTGCGAGCCGTCGTCCTTGGCGTCGCCGTCCGGGGTGTCGCCCGCGGCGTGGGCCTGGACGCGCAGCGTCAGGGTGGCCGTGCCGGCGCGAGCGATCACCTCGCGGTACCAGAGCGGGTCGCCGAGGGCTTGGTCGACGAGCCGGGTCGTCTCGGTGGCCGTGAACCGAGCAGTCGGGAACACCGCACGCACGGCCGCCCGCACCGACGCCGGGACGGACGGCGAGGTGTAGCACTGCAGGCCCGGGCAGCGGGTCGGGTCGGGGCCGGTGCGCCGGGGCAGGTCGATGACCCGGCCGGTGCTCCGATCGAGCGTGACCCTGGTGTTGCTCGGTGCGGGGGTCACCGGCGGCGCCCCGGCGGGACGCTCGTGCATCAGAGCCCTGCCGACGAGCAGCGCCAGCACGGCCAGCACGACCACCAGCGGCAACCCGTACCGTCCGCGCAGGAACTCCTCGGCCCGCGGCCGCCAGCCCTCGACCCGCAGTCGCGAGCCCTGCGACGTCGGCAGGTCCTCGTCGTCACTCTCGACGAAGTCGATCCCCTCCCGCTGATCAACAGCGTCGAAACGTCGGTTCCCGACGTTTCGACGCTGTTGATCACGCAAGGGGGTGGGCCGCGCCCACGGCGCGCAACGCGATGTCGGTGCGGTACTGCCCGCCCGGGAGGTCGATCGTGGCCAGCAGGGCGTAGGCCCGCTGGCGGGCCTCGTCCAACGTCGACGCGCTGGCGGTGGCCGACAGCACCCGTCCGCCGGCCGACACGATGGCGCCGTCGTCGCGGCGCCGCGTGCCGGCGTGGATGACACCGCTCTGCTCAGCACCGGTGAGCACGTCGCCCGTGCGTGGGGTGTCGGGGTAGTTCGCCGAGGCCAGGACGACGGTGACGGCCGAGCCGTCGTGCCAGCGCAGCGGTTCGTGCTCGGCCAGCCGACCGGTGGCCGCGGCCGCGAGCAACCCGGCGAGCGGGGTCGCGAGCAGCGCCAGCACGACCTGCGTCTCCGGGTCGCCGAAGCGGGCGTTGAACTCGATCACCCGCGGCCCGTCGCGGGTGATGGCCAGGCCGATGTAGAGCAGGCCGGCGAACGGCGTGTTGCGGCGGGCCATCTCTTCGATCGTCGGGCACGCGACGGTGCGCACGATGTCGTCAGTGAGTTCGGCCGGCAGCCAGGGCAGCGGCGCGTACGCGCCCATGCCGCCGGTGTTCGGCCCGGTGTCGCCGTCGCCGATGCGTTTGAAGTCCTGGGCCGGGACGAGCGGGACGACCGCCGTGCCGTCGGTGAGGCAGAACAGCGAGACCTCCGGCCCGTCGAGGTACTCCTCCACGACGACGCTGCCACAGGCGGACGCGTGGGCAAGCGCGGCTTCGCGATCGTCGGTGACCACGACGCCTTTGCCGGCGGCGAGACCGTCGTCCTTCACCACATAGGGCGCGCCGAACTCGTCGAGCGCCTCGGCGACCTGCTCGGCCGTGACGCACATCCTGGCCCGGGCGGTGGGGACCCCGGCCGCGGCCATCACGTCCTTCGCGAACGCCTTGCTGCCCTCGAGCCGGGCCGCGGCCTGCGACGGGCCGAAGCAGGCGATACCCGCCGCGCGCACAGCGTCGGCCACGCCGGCCACGAGCGGCGCCTCGGGACCGACGACGACGAGGTCCGCGTCGACGTCCTGCGCGAGCGCAGCCACCGCGGCCGGGTCGGTGGCGTCGACCCCGCGCTGCTCGGCGACGGCCGCCGTCCCGGCGTTGCCGGGCGCGCAGACCAGCGCCGTGACCGACGGGTCATGGGCCAGCGCGAGGCACAGTGCGTGCTCGCGGGCGCCGTTGCCGAGAACGAGGACGCGCACGCAGCGAGGGTAACCGGGTCCCGTGAGTGGTCAGGAGGTGCGGACGACAGTCAGCCCGGCCTGCGTGGGCACGTAGATCAGTCGGCCGTATTCGGCCACGGTGGCGAAGCGGGACGTGACACCGACGTCGACGGACTGCGTCGTCCGGCCCGTCGTGAGGGAGAGGGCGTGCAGCACGCCGTTGACGGCGTCGATCGAGAAGAGCCGCCCGCCGCCGTAGGTCGGCGACCCGGCCACCGAATCAGCCGCGTGCCACAGGATGTGCATGCGGCCCCTGGCGTCGACCCGCACGGCCCGGACTCCGTCGGCGCACGGCACGTACACGACGTCGAGCCGTCGGGCGGTGCCCCCGAACGACCGGCACACGGTGGCCTGGCTGACCTGCCCGCCGATGCCACCGAGCCGATCGCGACGCAGCACGTACGCCGTCCCGGACTTGCCGGCTTGAAAGACGTAGTTACCGACGATCGCCGGGCCCTGCGAACCGAGGTCCTTGTCGGCGTCGTTGTCGGGGCGCCACGTCGTCGGCGAGAAGGAGTCGGTGAGGCGCAACGTCCGCGAGAGTTCGAGGACCGAGTCGCTGTGGTCGTAGCGCCCCGTCGACCCGGACGCCCCGTTGCCCACCGCGACCAGGATGTGCTTGGCGCTGTCGGCGGTCGGGCCGGGCGGCGTCCAGATGCCGGCCTCCCGGGACGTCGGAACGGTGTAGGAGTAGACCTTGCTGCCCGTGCCGGTGATCGGGTAGGCGATGACGCGGCCCTTGTACTGCCCGCAGTCGCCGGCCAGCCCACCGAACGGCACATATACCCGGGACCCGACGATCGTGAGCGCGCCGCGTTCCTGCATGGCCCGGCGGTCGACACCGGGCAGGTCGAGAGTCCGCGAGAAGCGCACCCGACCCGACGCGAACGACAGCGCGTATAGCCGATGCGTGGGCGAGGTGCCACCGAACTCGGCGGCGACGTACACCTGGCGGGTGCTGGGCGAGTACACCGGCGTGCCGGTGATGCCGAGCGGGTCGATGTTGCCGCAGGGCAGCTGTGACAACCGCGCGGGCGTCCCCAGGTGCCGCTTCCAGAGCTGCCGGTAGGACGAGTCGAACGCGTAGACGGTGTTGTTCTCGGTGGCCACGATGACGGTGCCGTTGATGACGATCGGCGAGGCGTACACCTGGCCGTCGAGCGCCAGCTTCTTGGTGACGGCGAGCTTGGTGAACGCCGGCATCGACGGGTAGCTGGCGTTGCGGTACGTGTTCAGGTGATACGTCGGCCAGTCGACCGGTTTGCCGCTCGCGGCCGCGGCTTTCGTACCCGTGCCGTAGCCCGCGGAGCCGTAGCCCGCAACCGCGAGCAGGACCAGGACGATCAAGGACAGCCGTGTCCGCATGCCCACAGTGTGCGCCGAGCTGCGCCGGATCAGGACGTGCGAACCACCGTCAATCCGGTCAGCGTGGGAACGAGCACGTCTGCGCCCCGCACGGCCGGGGTGGCGAACCGGCTCGTCGCGCCGACTTTGACCTGCTCACGGGTCTTGCCGGTCTGCGGGTCGAGGGCGTGCAGCACGCCGCCGTCCGGGTCTAGGGTCCACACCCGTCCGCCTCCGACGATCGGCGAGCCGGTGATCGCCTCGGCGGCGTGCCACAGCACCTCCAATTGCCCGCTGGAAGTGACCCGCACCGCCCGGACGCCGTCGGTGCACGGCAGGTAGACGACGTTCCCGCTGACCGCCGCGCCGCCGAAGGAACGGCAGATGTTCTTGACCGACACCTGGCCACCGATGCCGCCCAGCGTGGCGCGGTTCAGCACGTAGACCGGGCCGGACTTGCCGCCGAGCACGGCCCACTTCGTGCCGACGAGGGCCACGCTCTGCGACCCGAGCCCGACGTCGTCGCGGTTGTTGACCGCCCAGTCGCTGGGCGCAAAGGAATCGATGCGCGTCGCCGAGCCGTCGATGTGGATGACGGAGTTCGTGTAGTCGTAGGTGTCGCCGGGGAAGGCGGCGCCGTTCGCGCTGACCACGAAGAGGTCGCCGTCGGGGCCGAGGGTCGGACCGGCCGGGTTCCAGACGCCGCCGCCGCGCGTCGTCGGTGGGGTGAACGACACCAGCGCGCCGCTGCCGTCGAGGTTCGCGCCGACGACCCGGCCCTTGTAGTCGCCGCAGTCACCGGCCTGCGCACCGAAGGACACCCACACCTTTCCGTCCGCGACGGCGAGTGCCCCGCGCTGCTGCATGTCGCGGGCGCTGACGCCGGGCAGGTCGACGCTGCGTCGCCACTTGGTGGCGCCCGTCGCCGGGTCGAGGGCGACGAGCTGGTGCCGGACGTTGCCCTTCAGCTCGGCCACCAGGTAGACGAGCCCGCTCGACGAGTCGTACACCGGGGTGCCGGTGATGCCCAGCGGCGTGATGTTGCCGCACTGGCGTTCCTCGGCCGGCGACGGGTCACCGAGGTCGACCTTCCACTGCTGCCGGTAGGCGGAGTCGAGGCCGTAGACGATGTCGTTCTCGGTGGCCACGATCGTGCGGCCACCCACCACGATGGGCGAGGCGTACACCTCGCCGTCGAGCTTGATCTTCGCGGCCGGCGCGACAGACTGCACCGCCGGCATCGACGTCGCTACTCCGCTGTGCGTCGGGTCGCGGTGATACATCGGCCAGTCGGCGACCGTGTTTGTCGACGTGCTGCTGCTGGTGCTTGTCGACGGCGCGGTGGCCGGTGACGACCCCGCGTCGCCCGAGCCGGCGCTGCCGGTGCAGCCGACGAGACCGACCGCGGCGGCACACAGGACGGCGATGGATAGTCGGCGCATACCGCAGTGTGCCCGCGCGACCTGTGCCCCCGGCCGCGATGTGGATCAGGTTTGCGCGGCGAGTGTCCGGTTCGGGGTCGGCGAAGCGGTCACTCGCCGCGCAAACGCGATCAGTCGAGCAGGTCGCGCACCACGATCGTCTCGTCGCGGCCCGGGCCGACGCCGATGGCCGAGATCGGCGCCTTGATCATCTTCTCGAGGGCGTCGACGTAGTCGCGGCAGTTGCGCGGCAGGTCGTCGATCGAGCGGGCCTTGGAGATGTCCTCGGTCCACCCCGGGAAGACCTCGTAGATCGGTACGGCGCGGTCGAAATCGGCCTGGTTCATCGGCAGCTCGTCGTGGCGCACGCCGTCGATCTCGTACGCGACGCACACCGGCACCTCGTCCATACCTGTGAGTACGTCGAGCTTGGTAAGGACGAAGTCGGTGACCCCGTTGATGCGCGTGGCGTAGCGACCGATCACCGCGTCGAACCAGCCGCAGCGGCGCGGCCGTCCCGTCGTCGTGCCGAACTCCGCGCCGTTGTCACGGAGGATCTCGCCCTTCACATCGAGCAGCTCGGTGGGGAACGGCCCCTCGCCGACGCGGGTCGTATAGGCCTTGATCACGGCAATGACGCTGCTGATCCGGGTGGGCGGGATGCCACTACCCGTGCACGCGCCGCCGGCGGTGGCCGACGACGAGGTGACGAACGGATAGGTGCCGTGGTCGACGTCGAGCAGCGTGGCCTGGCCGGCCTCGAGAACGATTGTCTCGTCGCGGTCGAGCATCTGCTCGAGCAGCAGCGACGTGTCGGCCACCATCGGGCGCAGCCGCTCGGCGTAGGAGGACAGCTCGTCGACCACGGCCTGCACGTCGAAGGCCTTGCGGTTGTAGATCTTGACCAGCACCTGGTTCTTCTGGGCCAGCGCACCGGTGACCTTGGCGTGCAGGACGTCGGCGTCGAAGAGGTCCTGCACCCGGATGCCGACGCGCGACATCTTGTCGGCGTACGTGGGTCCGATGCCCCGTCCGGTCGTCCCGATCTTGGACTTGCCGAGGAAGCGCTCGGTGACCTGGTCGAGGGTGCGGTTGTAGGGCGCGATGACGTGCGCCGAGCCGCTGACGATCAGCTTGGACGTGTCGACGCCGCGCGCCTCGAGGCCGTCGATCTCCTCGAACAGCACGCCGAGGTCGATGACCACGCCGTTGCCGATGATGGGGACGCACCCCGGCGTCAGGATGCCCGACGGCAGCAGGTGCAGCGCGTACTTTTCGCGGCTGCCGTCGTCGCCGTTGATGACGATCGTGTGCCCGGCGTTGTTGCCGCCGTTGAACTTGACGACACCGTCGATGCGGCTGCCGAGCAGGTCGGTCGCCTTGCCCTTGCCTTCGTCGCCCCACTGGGCGCCGACGAGCACGATGGCCGGCATTCGCGCCCCCTTCTGATAAGTAGGCCGCGGTGGGCCCCGAGAAGACTAGATGACGGGCCCGAACGTGGGCGTGCGTTACCTACTGCGCATCTGCGGTACCGGCAGGCACGATCCATTCCGTCGGTTGCCCAGTGATCCCGGCAATTCGATCGAAGTCTCGGTCATAGTGAAGGACGACTAGCTCTGCGCGCTCCGCCGCTGCAGCGATGACCAGGTCGCCGAGCTTTACTGCTCGCTGCAGGCCGTCATCCGCGAGGCGGCCCTGCACGTCGAGCGCGCGATCCAGCACCGGTTGATCGATCTCTGCTTGTGGCCACGGCGAGCGCGCCGAACGGGTGCGATTCCAGTCGGCGCCGCTGCGGGCGCTGACGCCTGCCTCAAGGTCCGTGATCGTGCACCGAGCGACCAGACCCGCCTCGATCAGTGGACGAAGGCGCGCGCCTATTTGCGGCTGGCCGATGCGGGCGACGGCTGAGGTGTCAGCCAGAAAGAACGCATTCAGGCCCACATCGCCCGCCGCTGCCCGTCCTGCGCCAGGTCGCTGCTGCCGGCGACGCTGTCATCATCGAGCAGGGCGCGGCGCCGTTGCGCCAGAGCAAGGACCTCGTCCAGCGCGCCGTTGACGGTCGCCTTCGTCGTGGAGGTGCCCAGAAGGGCCCGGACCTCGTCGAGCTTTGCATCGTCGACGTCAATCAGTCGCTTCGTCACCTCGGAAGTATATCCATTCGCAATGATGTGGATATCCTTCAGCGCGGCGTGAATCGCTCAGGACGAGAGCGCGGTGACGGCCTCGGGGTCGCTGTCGGCGAGCAGGTGCTGGCAGCGGGCGGCCTCGTCGGTCTCGCCGATCGTGGCGGCGGCCTGGCCGAGGGCGTGGATGGCGCGCAGCACGCCGCGGTTGGCCGGGTGCGACCACGGGATCGGGCCCTGGCCCTTCCACCCGGCGCGGCGCAGCGCGTCGAGACCGCGGTGGTAGCCGGTGCGGGCGTAGGCGTAGCCCTCGACGGTGCGCCCGCCGGCCAGGGCCGCCTCGGCAAGCGTCGCCCACGCCGCGGACGACGTCGGGTACTGCGCCGCGACCTCGGCCGGGTCGGCGCCGCCGTCGAGCGGCGCCACCGCCGGGTCGTCGGGGAGCTTGGTGGGCGGGGCGAGCAGGTTGCCGAAGTGGGTCATACCGTTGATTGTGCCGCGTGCAGTGCGCGGACTCCGTTCACGTACAGGTCGACGCCGAAGCGGTAGTAGGCGTCCTCGTCGTCGGTCTCGAGCAGGCAGTCCATGCAGGCCAGCAGGTTCGGGAAGCGGTCGGGCGGCAGGGCGGCGAGCGCGGCCCGTTTCGCCTTGACGGCATGCTCGCGCTCCTCGGCCCGGACGTCGAGTTCCGCGCCGGCCTCCTGGGTGACGAGCATGATCGCCGTCTGCAGGGCGGTACGCGCGATGTCGGCCGTCTGCTGGACGGAGAACCCGGCGTCGCGCAGCATCGCGAAGGTCGCCTCGCTGAGCTGGCGGCCGTCGTCGCAGGACAGGATGCGCGGCAGGGCGAGATGCGCGGAGGCCGGATGCCGGCGCAGGCTGGCCACGAGCGAATCGGTCACCGCCCGCAATCGCTCCACCCAGTCCGCCCCGTCGGGCAGGCGCACGCCCGCGTAGAAGCTGTCGCCCATGGCCGCCAGGAGCTCGTCCTTGTTCGGCACGTGCCAGTACAGCGCCATCGGGGTGACGCCGAACTCGGTCGCCAGCCGACGAATGGTCACCGCCTGGCTGCCCTCGAGATCGGCGATCTCCAGGGCCCGCTCGACGATCGCGTCGCGCCGCAACGCGGCGTTCTTAGGACTCACGCTTGACAACTATACGCAGTACAGCGCACTCTCCTATACACCGTAGATGTACGACGTATAGGAGCACCGCCGATGAGAGCAACGCAGCGCGTGTGGGCACTGGTGACGGTGTCCCTCGCGACCTTCATGACCTATGTCGACAACAACATCGTCAACGTGGCGATCCCGGCCATCCAGCGCGACCTGGGCCTGACGACCTCCGGGCTGGAGTGGGTGGTCAGCGCGTACCTGCTCGCGTTCGCGAGCCTGCTGCTCGCCGGTGGCCGGCTCGGCGACGTCCTCGGCCGCCGTCGGCTCTTCGTCATCGGGCTGACGGTGTTCACCCTCGCCTCGCTCGCCGCGGGCCTGGCGGGCAACGTCGACGTCCTCGTGACCAGCCGGGCGATCCAGGGCATCGGCGCGGCCCTGGTCACGCCGACCACGCTGTCGATCATCACCAACGTCTATCCCGACGCGAAGGAACGCACGGCAGCCATCGGCATCTGGAGTGCGGTGGGCGCCCTCGCGCTGGCCGTCGGTCCGCTGCTCGGCGGCCTGATCAGCCAACACCTCGCCTGGGGCTGGATCTTCTTCATCAACGTGCCGGTCGGCGCGGCGACGGTCGTCGCGGGTCTGTGGGCGATCCCCGCCGATGCGTCGGTCGCCGCGCGTCGCAGCCTCGACGTCCCCGGCATCGTGCTGTCGGCGGTCGGCCTGCTCGGGCTGACCTACGCGCTCATCGAAGGCCAGGGCAAGGGTTGGACGTCCGCCCCGATCATGACCGGGTTCGCCCTGGCGGCCGGCGCGTTCGTGCTGTTCACGCTCGTCGAGCGCACCACGAAGGACCCGATGGTCGACGTTCGGCTGTTCACCGACCGCGTGTTCACCGGCGGCATCACGGCCATCGTCATGTGGGGCTTCGGGCTGTTCGGCATCTACTTCTTCACCTCGCTCTACCTGCAGGGCGTGCTCGGCTTCTCCCCGACCGAGGCCGGCGCAGCGTTCGTGCCCATGGCGTTGCTGATGGCGACCGGTGCGGTGCTCGCCGATCGCATCTCGGCCCGCATCGGCGCGCACCGCTCGGCCGGGCTGGCCATGCTGCTGATGGCGGCCGGCATCGCGTCGGTGACCCTGCTCGGCGAGGGCTCGTCCTACCTGTCGCTGATGCCGAGCTTCGCGCTCATCGGCGTCGGCGGCGGGCTCTCCGTGCCCCTGACGGCCATGATCATCGGAACGATGCCGGTGGCCCAGGCCGGCGTCGCGTCCGGCATCTTCAACGCCGCTCGCGAGGTCGCCGGGCTGCTCGGCATCACCGTCATCGGCGCGATCCTGATCAACCGGCAGACGGCCGCGCTGCATGCCGGGCACACCGTCACCGCGTCGTTCCTCAGCGGCTACCGCTGGGGGCTCGTCGTGGCCGCGATCCTCGTCGCCGCCGGCGGCGTCGCGGCCTACTTCGCCCTACGCAACACCACCCCGAACCCCGCGCTGGCCGCGGAGCCGGAGCTCGTCCTGGCCTGATCGACCCGGCGCTCTCCGACTTGTCCGCCCTCCGTCGCGTCAGAGCACGGCTGGGGGCGGACAACTCGGGAGGTTAGGCGGACGCGGACGTGCCCGCCGACTGCAGCGCGTCGCAGGCCTCCACGATCCGGGCGCTCATGCCGGCTTCGGCGAGCTTGAGGTAGGAGCGCGGGTCGTAGGCCTTCTTGTTGCCGACCTCGCCGTCGACCTTGAGCACGCCGTCGTAGTTGGTGAACATGTGCCCGGCGATCTCGCGGGTGAAGGCGTACTGGGTGTCGGTGTCGACATTCATCTTCACGACGCCGTAGCTGACCGCCTCGCGGATCTCGGACAGCTCGGAGCCCGAACCGCCGTGGAACACCAGATCGAACGGCTTCTCACGCCCGTACTTCGTCCCCACCTCGTCCTGGATCTCCTTGAGGATCTCGGGACGCAGCTTCACCGAGCCCGGCTTGTAGGCACCGTGCACGTTGCCGAACGTCGCGGCCAGGATGTAGCGGCCCTGCTCCCCCAGCCCGAGCTTCTTGGCGGTGTCGAGCGCGTCGCCCGGGGTCGTGTAGAGCTTTTCGTTGTCGGGGCCGCCGCCGTGGACGCCGTCCTCCTCGCCGCCGACCACGCCGATCTCGAGTTCGAGGATGATCTTCGCTGCGGCCGCCGCAGCCAGCAGCTCGGCCGCGATGTCGAGGTTCTCGTCCAGGTCGATGGCCGAGCCGTCCCACATGTGCGACTGGAACAGCGGTGCGCGACCCGCCGAGACGCGTTCAGCCGACAGCGCGATGAGCGGGCGAACGTAGGTGTCGAGCTTGTCCTTCGGACAGTGGTCGGTGTGCAGCGCGACGTTGATCGGGTACTTCGCGGCGAGCACGTGCGCGAACTCGGCCAGGCCGACCGCGCCGGTGACCATCTCCTTGACGCCCAGCCCCGAGCCGAACTCGGCGCCGCCGGTGGAGAACTGGATGATGCCGTCGCTGCCCGCGTCGGCGAAGCCCTTGAGCGCGGCATTGATCGTCTCGGACGACGTGCAGTTGATCGCCGGATAGGCGAACCCGCCGGCCTTGGCGCGGTCGAGCATGTCGGCGTAGATCTCGGGCGTGGCGATCGGCATGGCGGCAGTATCTCCTACCGGGCGTCGGTCCTGCCTACACCGGCAGGTTGAGCCGCGAGGCGACGGCGGACGGGCTTTCTGCGAGCCCGGCACCGAGCAGCCGTCGATCCGCGCTGACCAGCGAAACGCCCAGCGCACCAGCCCCGGCAGCCCAGCTGGCGTCGTAGAACGACAGCGCATGCGACTCGGCCAGGACGGCTGCGTCGCGCAGCCAGTCCTGCTGCATGGCGAGCGGTGCGCCGACGATAGCCAGGAGGTCTTCGAGCTGGTCGCTGACATCGGCGGCCGTCCACTTGAGCGCCCTCGCCAGGACATTGCCGACTTCGTAGATCGCAAGATCGAGAACGTGCGCATGGAGCTCGACGCGGACGTGGGCATCGCGGATGGCGCGGGCCTCGACCAGTTCACTCTCCCCCGTCTCGTGAAACCACTTGATCAAGACGGACGTATCGATCAGGAGTCGGGTCACCGGCGCCCATCGCGGTCGGCCCGGACAAGATCCGCAGACTCGAAGCTGCCAGCCCCACGAAAGCGAAGCTCGGAGCGCTCAATAGCCGCGGCGAGGTCCGCCGGATCCTGACGAGCCAGTTCGCGGCGCGCAGCGATGGCGAGAAGCGCGCTGCGACTGGTCGACCTGCGCTTCACCTCGGCGTCCAGTTCCGCTAGCAGATCATCGGGGAGTGACACCATTACCTTCGACATGGCGTGAGTGTAGCTTGCGGTATTGCCGATCGGCTGTACCGCGAGGCTAATGCGCATGGCCTGCGCGCACAGCCGGCACGTAACCGGGTCTCCGTACACTCCGGCCCATGCCCTTGGCCGACCTGTTGAACACCGGCAGCCTGCTGTCGGGCTCGGGCGCACTGTTGGTGTTGGCCATCATCATCTTCAGCGAATGCGGCCTGCTGATCGGGTTCTTCCTGCCCGGAGACACCGTGCTCTTCGCCGCCGGCGTCAGCATCGCCACCGGCACCATCACCTCCTCGCTGACCAGCTTCCTGATAGTCATCCCGCTCGCCGCGATCATCGGCAACGTGGTCGGCTACGCCATCGGGTACCGAGTAGGGCCGCTCGTCTTCGACCGTCCCAATTCCCGGATGTTCCGGCCCGAGTACGTCGACCGCGCGCACCGCTTCTTCGTACGGTTCGGGTCCTGGACGATCCTGGCCGCCCGGTTCGTGCCGATCGTGCGCACGCTCGTCAGCGCGATGGCCGGCGTGGGCCGGATGAAGTTCCCGATGTACCTGCTGTGGAGCGTGGTCGGCGGCATCATCTGGACCGACGGCATGATCCTGCTCGGCCACCAGCTCGGCAAGGTCAAGTTCGTCCGCGAGCACAAGGGCGACATCGACTATCTGATCATTGCCGTCGTCGTCATCGGGTTGATCCCAGCGACCGTGCACTATCTGCAGAGCCGCCGACGCAAGACGACCTAGCTGAGCCGCAACCGTGCGCGCTCGGCTTAGCAGGTCCCATCCGTCGAAATGGCGCAAGGGCGACGAACTTCTCAGTCCTGCTGTCGCTCGCTTGCTACTCGATCGCGCGTCAGAGGCGCCTTCGCTGAATGGCTCCGGTCTACCGGGGTGTTCCCTTTCGATCCGAGCGCGTGGCCAGGGCAGCCAGGCCACCCGTTGTACCTGCATGACCCCGGGCCGACCGGAACGCCGCCGCACAGGTTGGCGGCGCGGTTTACGCGGCCGTGATCGAGGCTCTGTCGGGGTTGCTCCGGTTTGTCCGTCCCTAGTCCTGCTGCGGCAACCGAGAATGAATGATTTCTCAATATTTCGGGTACATTTCGAAGGCGCAGTGTTGCGCTTGTCACATCTTCACACGGGCTTTACTGATCGTGTAACGTCAGCGTAAAGCAATCACCGCCCCCCCCCCCCCCCCCCCCCCCCCCC
>NZ_CAXTHK010000018.1:65840-88234 GCF_964244045.1 uncultured Jatrophihabitans sp.
GAGGTGTTCGCAATTGTCGCCCTGCCGGAGTTGTTCGCACGATCAAGGCGCCCACCAGCACTACCGCGCCGGGTCAGACTGCAGTGTCTGTGACTGCGCCGCGTACCACCGAGATGCCCTACTCATGCTGAAGCGCATCCTGCACCGCCCGCCGCACAACGTCGCATCGGCGCCCGCCGCGGAAACGCACGTCGCCGCGTGACCCACTGCCCGTTCGGCGAGCAAGCGACGCTTCTCAGCACATCGTCTAACGCGTCGAGGGTGGATGCCGGCATACATGGCACCGAGATTGCGCCAGCCTGATCCCGAGCCCGGTGACGTCGTCGGATCCGAGCGCCACGTTCGTCGTCATGCGGCGGAGGATAGCCTCGAGCTGTGACCGCAGACCTGACAGCACGACTCGGGACGCCGCCCACGTTGGCTCCCGGCGGCCTGCGGATCGTCGCCCTGGGCGGCATCAAGGAAGTCGGTCGCAACATGACCGTCTTCGAGTTCGACGGTCGGCTGCTGATCGTCGATTGCGGGATGCTGCTGGGTAAGACCAACTCTCCCGGCATCGACATCACGCTGCCGGACTGGTCGTACTTCGCGGACCGCCTCGACGACATCGACGCGGTGGTGCTGACGCACGGCCACGAGGACCACATCGGCGCGTTGCCCTACCTGCTGCGCGACCGCAAGGACATTCCGGTCATCGGCTCGCGCCTGACGCTCGCCCTCGTGTCGGCCAAGCTGGACCAGCACCAGCTGCGACGCTCCGCCGACCTGCGTCAGGTCGTCGAGGGCGAGGCCATGGACATCGGCCGGTGGGGGCTGCGGTTCTACGCCGTCAACCACTCCATCCCCGACGCGTTGGCAGTCGCCATCCGCGCCGGCGACCAGACCGTCCTGCACACCGGCGACTTCAAGATGGACCAGACGCCGCTCGACGGGCGGCTGACCGACCTGCCTGGCTTCTCCCGCCTCGGCGACGAGGGTGTCGACCTGCTGTTGTCGGACTCCACGAACGCCGAGGTCGGGGGGTTCATCCCATCCGAGCGCGATGTCGGCAAGGTCGTAGCGGACGTCATCGGCAAAGCCCGGGGCAGGATCATCGTGGCCTGCTTCGCCTCGCACGTGCACCGCGTGCAGCAAGTGCTCGACGCCGCGGTCGAGGCCGAGCGGATGGTGGCGTTCGTCGGCCGCTCGATGGTGCGCAACATGCAGATCGCGCGCGAGCTCGGACTGCTGCACATCCCCGACGGCGTGATGATCGACCTCAAGATGGCCGAGGAGCTGCCGTCGCGTCGGGTCATGCTCATTTCGACGGGGTCGCAGGGCGAGCCGTTATCGGCGCTGTCGCGGATGGCCAACCGCAGCCATCAGACGATCAACATCTCGACGGACGACACGATCCTGCTGGCGTCCTCATTGATCCCGGGCAACGAGACGTCGGTCGGCCAGGTGATCAACGGGCTGTCGCGCCTGGGCGCCACCGTGATCCACAAGTCGATGGCGCTGGTGCACGTGTCCGGGCACGCGCCCGCCGGCGAACTGCGCTACCTGCTCAATGCCGTGCGACCCACCAACCTGATGCCGGTGCACGGCGAGTGGCGCCACCTGCGCGCGCACGCCGCGATCGGCCGCTCGGTCGGGTTGCGCGACGAGCGGATCATGCTCGCCGAGGACGGCACGGTCGTCGACCTCGTCGACGGGCTGGCCACGATCACCGGCACAATCCCGGTGGGATACGTCTATGTCGACGGGCTTGAGGTCGGCGACATCGGCGACACCACTTTGAAGGACCGCCGCATCCTCGGCGACGACGGCTTCCTGTCGATCCTCATCGCGGTGGACGTCCAGGCCGGGCGGATCGTCTACGGACCCGAGATCACCGCGCGCGGTTTCAGCGACGACCCGGCCGCACTCGATCCGATCCGCGCGGAATTGCTGGAGGTCGTCGAGAAGGCCGTTGCCGACGGCACCCGCGACGCCGACTCCCTGCAGCACCTCGTCCGCCGCACCGTCGGGCGCTGGGTCGATCGCGAGTACCGGCGTCGCCCGATGCTCGTGCCGATGGTGCTCGAGGTCTAAATCTGATGCGATAGCATCTGATGCATGCGCACCACCCTTTCCATCGACGACGACGTATTAGCTGCAGTAGGCGAGCGAGCCCGTCGGGAAAAGCGCACTGCCGGTCAGGTGTTGTCCGACCTGGCCAGGCAGGCGATGACCGCAACTCCCGAGCCGGCTGACACTGACGAGTTCCTCGGCTTCCGCCCGTTACCGGCAAGCGGCCAGGTCGTGACGAACAGCATGATCGACAAGATTCGTGTCGAGATCGGCGAGTGACTGCTCCCGCGCTGCTGGACGTCAACGTCCTCATCGCGCTCCTGGACCGCAGTCACGTCGATCATCGCACCGCCCGTCAGTGGCTAACGGGTCACGCCGACCCGTCGTGGGCCTCCTGCGCGATCACGCAGAACGGCTACGTGCGTGTCGTCTCCCAGCCGTCCTACCCGGCCTCGGTCTCCACGTCCGCAGCACTTGCTCTGCTCGCCGCAGCGTGTGGGACGCTGCACCATGAATTCTGGCCGTGCGATGTCTCGCTTCTTGATGCGCACGTGGTCGACCGAGGCTTGGTGCTCGGGCCGAAGCAGCTCACCGACGTTTACCTGCTCGCCCTTGCTGTCCGCCACAACGGGCGGCTGGTGACCTTCGACCGCAGCATTCCTGTTGCAGCGGTCGCGGGCGCCAACCCACGCCATCTCGTCGTGCTGTGACGGCACAATAGGTTCATGACCGTCACCACTCCGCTCGAGCAGGGCGTCGTCTCCCCGCGGCGGGACGTGCCGCGCTCGATCACCCGGCCGCACTACGTCGACGCCGCGCCAGGCACGCCCGCGGACTACGACGATCCGATGGTGAAGGACGCCGACACGATCGCCCGGATGCGGGTCGCCGGACGGATCGCCGCCGACGCGCTGGTCGAGGTCGGGCGGCACGTGGCGCCGGGAGTCACCACCGACGAACTCGACCGCATCGGACACGACTACCTGATCGCGCACGGCGCCTACCCGTCCACGCTGGGCTACAAGGGCTACCCGAAATCGCTGTGCACCAGCGTCAATGAGGTCATCTGCCACGGCATCCCGGACTCCCGGGAACTCGCCGACGGCGACGTCGTCAAGGTCGATATCACGGCCTTCATCGACGGGGTGCACGGCGACACCTGCGCCACCTACTACGCCGGCGACGTGAGCCAGGAGGTGCGCGATCTCGGTGAACGCACCCGCGAGGCCATGCTGCGCGGCATCCGCGCCGTCAAACCCGGCCGACCCATCTCGGTCATCGGCCGGGTCATCGAGTCCTACGCGCGGCGCTTCGACTACGGAGTGGTGCGCGACTACACCGGCCACGGCGTCGGACCGAGCTTCCACACCAAACCGACGATCCTGCACTACGACGACCCGCGCGCCGACACCCTGCTCGAGCCCGGCATGACCTTCACGGTCGAGCCGATGCTCACCTTGGGTGGCTACGACTGGTTTATGTGGGACGACGGCTGGACAGTGCTCACCAAAGACAGCTCCTGGGCCGCCCAGTGGGAACACACCATCGTCGTCACCGACAACGGAGCCGAGATCCTGACCACCCCGGGCTCATAGCGGAGCAGCACCTTAAACGCCCGGTATGCGTGCAGTTGCGCCAGACCTTGTTCACGTCAGCGGGACAGGTCACCGGAATTACGTAGTATCCCGCGCGGCAGATCTTTACGTGTTGTCTTCCCGGGGGGTAGTCGTACCATTGAATTCGCGCGATCTCCCGACCGATGAACCCCTGGGTTTGATAGCTGCCGACGGCCTGCTCGTGCCGGACCCTGCTCTGACCAAGCCATCCGACGCGACCCTTCTCGAGCTGCATCGTCAGATCGTGCTCGGCCGGCGTTTCGATACCGAGGCTACTGCGCTGGCCAAGCAGGGGCGCCTGGCGGTCTATCCCTCTGCGCGGGGCCAAGAGGCGATAGAGATCGGGGCAATTGCCGCCCTGCGCGAGCAGGAGTGGCTGTTCCCCACCTATCGCGATTCGATGGCCGTCGTCGCGCGTGGCGTGGATCCCGTCGAAGTGCTCACCCTGTTCCGCGGCGACTGGCACAGCGGCTACAACCCCTATGCACACCGGGTCGCGCCCCAGTGCACGCCGCTAGCAACCAACACCCTGCATGCCGTCGGCCTCGCCCACGCCGCACAGTTCAAAGGAGAGGACACCGTTGCCGTAGTCATGCTCGGTGACGGTGCGACCAGCGAAGGCGACACCCACGAGGCGCTGAACTTCGCTGCAGTGTGGCAGTCGCCGGTCGTGTTCCTCATCCAGAACAACGGCTACGCGATCAGCGTGCCCCTGGCGAAGCAGACGGCGGCACGATCGCTTGCGCACAAGGGCATCGGCTACGGCATCCCCTCGATGCTCATCGACGGCAACGACCCAGCAGCGGTTTACTCGGCTGTGGAGGCCGCAGTCACCACGGCCGCCCGCGGTGGCGGGCCGACGCTGATCGAGGCCGTCACCTACCGAATGGAGGCGCACACCAACGCCGACGACGCGACCCGTTACCGCGACGCCGACGACGTGGCGTTGTGGCTCACCCGAGACCCGCTCGCACGCCTGCGAAGGTATCTCGGCGACAGCGGACTGCTGACCGAGAACGACGTCGCCGTCCTCGAGGCCGAGGCCGGGGCCCAGGCCAAGGACCTCCGACAGCGCATAATGGTCGACACCGTCCTCGACCCCGAGGACCTCTTCCGTCACGTCTACGCCGAGCCGACCGCATCTCTTCTCCGGCAGTCCGCGCACCTGCAGTCGGAACTCGCGGCATTCGGGGACAACCCGTGATTCCCGACGAGGACCCACCCCCCTTTGCCGAGGAAGGGGCGTCCGCTGTCACGATGGCCGGAGCGCTGAACCAAGCTCTCTGCGACGCGCTCATCGCCGACGACAGCGTCTTGGTTTTTGGCGAGGACGTCGGCACACTCGGCGGTGTATTTCGAGTAACCGACGGGCTCGCGGCCAAGTTCGGCGAAGCCCGCGTCTTCGATACTCCGCTGGCCGAGTCCGCGATTGTCGGCACGGCCATCGGCATGGCTATGAACGGTCTGCGGCCGGTGGTCGAGATGCAGTTCGATGCCTTCGCCTATCCCGCGTTCGAACAAGTGACGAGTCATCTTGCCAAGCTCCGGAACCGGACGAAAGGCAGAGTGGCGCTCCCGATCGTGGTGCGCATTCCGTACGGCGGCGGGATCGGTGGGGTCGAGCACCACAGCGACTCCTCCGAGGCGTACTACACCCATACGGCCGGGCTTCGCGTCGTCACTCCAGGCACGCCGTCGGACGCTTATGCGCTGCTCAGACAGTCCATCGAGAGCCCCGACCCGGTCATCTTCCTCGAGCCGAAGCGTCGCTACTGGTCGAAACAGACCACCACTCTTTGCCACACGGACTCCCGCCTCGAGCAGGCCCTCATCCGCCGTCGCGGCGATGACGTCACGCTTATCTCCTACGGCGGCGCGCTCGGCACCGCATTGGAAGCAGCCGAGGTCGCCAGCGACGAAGGACGTAGCGTCGAGGTCGTAGACCTTCGCAGTCTCTCGCCGTTCGACGACGCAACCGTATCGGAGTCGGTGCGCCGCACCGGGCGAGCGATAGTCGTCCACGAGGCGAACGCCTTCTGCGGCTACGGGGCCGAGGTCGCCGCCCGCCTGACCGAACAGTGCTTTTACTCCCTCGAAGCCCCGATCATGCGGGTGGCGGGGTTCGACGTCCCGTACCCGCCGCCCAGCCTCGAGCACCTGCACCTGCCCAGTGTCGACCGCATCCTGGACACCATCGACCGACTTGAATGGGGCGACACCAGACCCTGAGCAACGCGTGGCTGACCCTCAGCGGCGGCGTAGCTGAAGCCAGAGGACGACCGAGACGACCAGACCAGCAACGCCCGGCAGGTCGGTGACGGTTAGCCCGTGTTGGGGCAGCACGGGAGTGATGACCGCGCCCTCGCCCCACTGGTTGTCGATCCCGATCCAGACGCAGGAGACGAAAAACAGCGCCACCACCGCGGCGCGTTCGCGCCGTCCGGCAATCGCGGACAGCACCATGGCCCCCGCGAGGCAGACCACGGTGGCCAACTGGCGCGTGTCCAGCGACATGCCCCGAACGTAGCGGAGTCGGCCGGTGGAAATCTGCCGGGACCAATGGCCCGAATGTGAAATGAGTGTTAGATTGAAGTCATGTTCGAGGCCCGCTCCCGCTGCCGCTCACGGCTGTGGACGCCGGAATACGGCGCCGACTCGTGGCTGACCTGCACCCTCCGCCATGCCCACGCGGGCGTGCATCGTGCCCAGGGCGGGTCCTGGGTGGCGGCTGAAGCAATGCCGGACCTGGCCCCATGCAACGTGCACACCTCGGTCTCTCACGCCGTGCACCCGCACCGCCTGCAACGCAGAGCCGGCTGAGGTCCGCTCCCGCTGATAGAACGCTATCGCTGTGCAACAGAGAGCTTGAGCAGATGGTTCTCCTAGCTCGACGACATTATCGCTGTACAAGCGTTCACTGTCTCTCTGCAACGCATTGACGTTTGAACAAGCCGTTGGCCGACGAATTGATCACCGTGTGCCGTACAGCACAATCCGTGAATCGGTGTGACCACGAGGCTACGCGTCCTCTTTGCACCGGTCTAGGCGTGTTTGGGACGCCTCAGGCCGGGCGGGTTTCGGATACCGGGCAGAGCAATGCGGCGATTCTGAAATCTATGTAAACATCTCATTTTCGAACCCGAACGCGGCGACTGACCCCGGTAGCGTCTGCATTTGTCGGCCGTGCGGGCGATGTTCGCCTTGGCGAAGGACCGATGTTGGCGAACATCGTGCAAGGCCGAAATCAAGGTGACTTCTTTCACTTCGTTTGTGAGTCCTGCTGCGCCCGATTTTGGCGACACGGCCGGAGTGCTTGCAATTTAGTGACAACTTGTTACCTCAGTTGGGCGCGCACCGGGATTCCGGAGTTGTCACCGCCGCATCACGACCTTATATTTTCGCCGGGGGGAATTTTGAGCACCGAACTTGCAGGGAGACGACGACCGATTAGGTCGTCGAGGCGTCTGAGTGCGTCAGTTTCGGAGCGAGCCGCGCGCAAGCCGGACCGGCCGCCGAGGGTCGTGATCGCGCACGACTATCTGACGCAACGAGGCGGGGCCGAACGGGTAGTGCTGGCCATGCTGACTGCATTCCCGGATGCGCGGATCGTCACCAGCATCTACGACGCCGAGGCGACGTACCAGGAGTTTCGCAACTGCGACGTCCAGACGAGCTGGTTGTCTAAGGTGTCAGCGTTTCGCCGCGACCCCCGCCGGGCACTCGCGCTGCTTGCCCCGACCTGGTCTGCGACGCACATCGACGACGCTGACGTCGTGATCTGCTCCTCCACCGGCTGGGCGCATGGCGTGCGCACGCAGGCAACGAAGATCGTGTACTGCCACAACCCGGCACGCTGGCTCTATCAGGCCGACGAATATCTGAGCGGTGCCGGGCCCGTCACCCGCGCCGGGATGAAAGTGCTGCGCCCTTCGTTGCGCGCATGGGACCAACGCGCCGCCCGGTCGGCCACCACCTATCTGGCGAACTCGACCGTCGTCGCCGACCGGATCGCCACCACGTACGACGTCGAGGCCGAGATCGTCCATCCGCCGTCGGCCATCTCCACCGGACCGGTCGAGCCGATCCCCGGCATCGAGCCCGGCTTCCTGCTCACCGTTGGGCGCTCGCGCGGCTACAAAAATACCGGGGCCGTCGCCCACGCGGTCCGCGACCTCCCCGGCGAGCGGCTTGTCGCCGTCGGTGGCGTGCCGCACGGAGACTGGCCCGCGCGCATCCGCGGCCTCAACGACATCTCCGATTCTCAGCTGCGTTGGCTCTACCGCAACGCTGATGCCCTGGTCGCTTGCGCTTACGAGGACTTCGGCCTCACCCCGATCGAGGCCTACAGTGTCGGCACTCCAGCCGTCGTACTCCGGGCCGGCGGTTACCTCGACACCTCCGTGCCCGGCGTCACCGGGGAGTTCGTCGCCACCGCGGAACCCGCCGATATCGCCAGCGGCATCCGACGATTTCGCCAGAGCAGTTACTCCACCTCGGCGATCGAGACCCATGGGAAGTCTTTCTCTGTCGACGAGTTCGCGGCCAAGCTGCGCAACGTCGTGCTCAAGTCGTACCTGGCCGGTCCGCTCATAGCCTGATCCGCCGGTTGGTGCACACCTGCTCACTCGGCGACAATGGCCCAGTGACGACAGACCCGGTGACGACAGACGGGAGCGCAGGTCCGCGCAACGCGGCCCGTCCCCGGCCGCGGCCCCGCCCCAGCGCAACCCACCGGGCCGACGGGCCGATACCGGCCGACGCGACCAACGCGACCCCTTTAGGTGTGGACGCAGGCCAATTCGACGACGCTGCGTACCGGCCGAGCGCCGAGACGGCCGGCAGCCACAGCAACTTCCTCGACGAGCTCTACATCGCCCAGCGCAAGACCCCCCGGCGGGTGTCACGCATACCCAAGCTCGTCCTCGAGGCCGGCCGCCTGGTGTGGCAGACTAGCCGCCTGCAAACGTCGGCGATCATGCTGGCGCAGGTTGTCATCGCCGGCTTCGCTGCCGTGCAAGTGCTGCTGGGCGGGATCGCGGTTCGAGAACTGCTCAAGGTGCAGGACGGCATCTCGTTGAGTCACCTCGTCCTGCCGCTGATACTGCTCGCTGTCGTCTCCACCGCCGGCGGCCTGACCACGCAGGGGTCCTCCCAGTTCGGCCGGCTGCTCGGCGCCCGGGTTCAGCGCACCGTCACCGGCCGGGTCCTCGACGTCGCCGCCGACGTCGAGCTCATTACCTACGACGACTCGCGCTTCTACGACCAACTCAGCCGAGTGCTGGCCAACGTCCCGACTCGCCCGTTCTCCGTCGTGACCTGCCTCGCGGCCCTCGTCGGTGGCGGGGCCGGCGTCGTCGCTCTGACCGTCAGCCTGCTCGTCATCCAGCCCGTGCTCGTCCCGATCCTGCTGATCGGTGGCATTCCACTGTGGTACCTGTCGCGCCGGGGCGGACGGCTGGAGTTCGACTTCGCGGTCTCGCAGACCGCGGCCATGCGTGAGCGCGACTACATGGAGATGACTCTTACCCGCCGCGAGGACGCCGCGGAGCTGCGGGCCTACGGCACGTCTGCCCCATTGCGTCGTCGCTGGGAGGACCTGTACGAGTCGTTCCTGGTCGCGCTGCGCCGCCAGGTCCGCCGTCGATACGCGCTGAGTGCGGCCACTGGCCTGGCAAGCGGCGCGGTCACGATCCTGACCCTGCTCATCCTCATCGAGCTGATCCGGCGTGGGTCGGTCGGCTTTGCCCAGGCCGCGTCGGCAGCTGTCGCGATCCGACTGCTCAGCGGACGGCTGCAGCAGCTGATCGGCGGGCTGTCGACGCTGTTCGAGTCGGCCCTGTTCCTCGAGGACTACGACGAATTCCTGGCCCGGCAATCAGCCCGCAGCCCGCAGCCCGACCCGGTGGCCGGCCACGAATCCTTCCGCGGGCTGTCGGTCGTCGACGTGTCGTTCCGCTACCCGCAGGCCGACCGGGACGCGCTGGACGGTGTGTCCCTCGATCTGCGGCCGGGCGAGATCGTGGCGCTGGTCGGCGAGAACGGCAGCGGCAAGACCACGCTGGCCAAGATCATGGCCGGGCTGTATGAACCCAGCAAGGGGCAGGTCACGCTCAACGGCACCGTGGTGCGCGAGCGTGACAAGGTCCGCGACCAGGTGGCGCTGGTGCTGCAGGACTTCACCCACTACGCGCTGTCCGCGGCCGAGAACATCAGCTTCGGTCGGCCTGAGATCCAGCCCGACGACGAGCGCATCCGCGCCGCGGCGCGCAACGTCGGCGCCGACGAGTTTCTTGCCCAGATGCCGAGCGGGTACGGCACCCGGCTGTCGAAGGTCTTCAAAGACGGCCGCGAGCTGAGCCTCGGCCAGTGGCAGCGGGTGGCGCTCGCCCGGGCCTTCTACCGCAACGCGCCGATCGTCGTGCTCGACGAACCCACCGCGGCCCTCGACCCGCGCGCGGAGGCCCACCTCTATGACAGCGTGCGGTCTGTGCTGGCCGGACGCACCGTCGTGCTCATCACCCACCGCCTGGCCAGCGTCCGCGGCGCCGACCGCATCGTCGTGCTCGACCAGGGCCGGGTCGCTGAGCAGGGCACCCACGGGGAGCTCATGCGCTCCGGCGGGCTCTACGCCGAACTCGTCTCGCTGCAGACCAATCGGCACATCGGCTCGGTGAGTCGGCTCGAACCAGCCATCGCGGAAAGGAGTACGACGTGACGCGAGTCAGAGTGCGAAGCGAGGGCATCGCCTGGCAGGAGGTCGACAACGACCTGATCGTCCTCGACGAGCGCAACTCGCTGTACATGCGTCTGATCGGCAGCGCGACCCTGCTGTGGCCCCTGCTCGTCGACGGCGTGACCGAGGACGAGCTGGCGGCGGCCCTGGTCGAGGCGTTCGGCCTGGACACGGCTCAGGCCCGTATCGACGTCGCCACCTTCTTGCACGGCTTGCGCGCCCAGGACCTGCTGGAAACCGCGGCCTGAGCCCGCATGCTCTCAGTTCGTCAGAGCTCAGCGGTGGCGAGGATCTCCTGGAGAAGCGCCGCGCCGAGATCGTCGTCGAACGGCGGCCCCCACGGGACGCGAGCGGTCATGATCGGTACTCGGCGAGCGATCTCGCCCCAATGGCGATGCGCCTGCCCCGCCGTCGTGGCATCGCGCCAACCCAGCACGCGCGGAAATCCGGCCAGGGTCAGCACAGCTCGCACGCCATCAAGTCGCCGGACGGTGATCACGTCGGACTCGCGGTCAGGTTGGGGAACAACGATGGCAGCCAACGGGACAGCGCGATCGGGCGACAGCGGCATCGCGGCGGACGTCCGCCCATCAGCCGTAGTGGCGACGGAAGTGGCCGCCTGCGCCGCCAGCGCAGCAGCCGCCGGACGCAGGCGCGTCGCGGTCGCTCCCGGCCAGGCCAGGACAACGTCATCGACGATCTCGGTGCGGAGCACGTCGTCGGTGAACAACGTCGCCCCATCCCGGCACGTCAGCGTGGCCAGCGTCGATTTGCCCATGCCCGAACTGCCGACGAACGCCACCACCCTGGCCTCGCCGGCGACATCGACCGAGACGGCGCTCGCATGCAGGACCGGATGACCCAGCAGCGCCAGCACCACAGCGATGATCGTTCCGTTGATAAGGACCGGAGCGAAGGCCTCTTCGGCGTCCGGGGCGAGGACCACGTCGACGGTGCGGTGAACGGTGTCGTACGACGCGCTGGCGACTCCGTGGAAGTGGATGTCGACGACTGGATGCGGCATGGGCGCGTCCGTCCGCGTGGGTTCGAGGACCGACAGCCAGATAGTCTCTTGATCTTCGACCCGGGCCAGCACCCGGCCGGACGGACGTTCGTCCACGGCCGGGACGAGACCGTGACCGAGCACGCGCACGGTGAGGTCGGGAGTTGAGTCGAGCGGTGCACGGCGCGCGTCGAGGGCGACATCGTCGCAGCGCACTGTCAGGCCGTGCATCGACCACAGATCCGGCACGTCAGGCTGCTTCTGACACCGAACGCGTCATCTGCCCGGTTGCGGGCCCCATGTCGAGATGCTGGCCACGGACCACCAGCCAGGCGTGAGCCAGGAACGGCTCCGCGGAGACGATCGTCAGACACAGGTGCGGCGCGAAGGCGCGCAGGTCGTGGCCGAGCACCAGGCTGCGCCGCAGGCACGGCCGTTGCCGTGCGAATGGCCACCATTTCAACGTCGTCTCGACCGCCCACCAGCGCGCGGCCAGGTCGAACGGCAAGAGCTCGGTCGGTTGGACCGGCGGAGTGAAACCAGCGAGCTCGACGCCGAAGCGCTCACACAATTGCGGCAGTGGCACCCGCCGGGCGTTCAGTTCGACCCGACCCAAGGTGACGACGGTGCGAGCCAGGAGGCGCAGACGCCGGCGCAGGCCCGCCGGCGGGCGCAGATAGGGGGTCACGTGAGCAGCTCGGCGACCGGCGTGGGTTCCCAGCCGGACTCGAGCGCATCGAGCAGTGCGTACTGCAGCGGAGCCAGCGACGGACCCGGGATCATGTCGGACGACCACGCTGCGCGCAGCGCTTCGACGTCGACCAGACTCTCGTCCAGCCCTTTGCCGCTCCACGACCGGGCGAAGCTGCGGACCCCGTCACCGACATACACCTCGTTGAACGTGGCCTTGGTCTGGCGACGCGATACCGAGTCCGGGAGCAAGTCGGCTGCGAGCAGGCGCATGATGTGGGATCTGTTCGGGAAGCCGGTCGCGCCGCCCCGCCGACACAGCGTGGCGACGAAGTCGGGATCCATGAGCGGGTGCTCGAGCCGAAAGCCCTCGCGGGCGGCGACCGCGGCCATGGTCTCGTAGGACAGGCATCTGCGGAAGTTCAGGTATTGCCACGTGGCCCGGCGCCAGTCGAAGGGAGTGGCGCAGACCTCGTCCACCCACTTCGCCGAGACGACCCGACGGGCGTGCGGGCGAAGCCACGGGGCGAGTGTGAGCACCAAGGCGTTTATCCGACGGGCGATCACAGACCGTCTCAGCGCGCCGAACGTGAGATCCTCCACCATCTCCCTCGCGTCCGGGCTACGCGGAATCCGGCGGGCCCGTAGATAACCGAGCCAGAATGAGATGCGCTCGGCCCCGAGGATGTCGTCTCCCCCCTCGCCGGTCAGGACCGTCGTCCCGGCAACCGCAGGGGCGATACGGGCCAGGCTGACACTCGCGGGCGGCGGGAAGATCGGGCCGTCCCGAAGCAGCCGCGAAATTGCCAGCGGGCTGACGATCTCGTTTCCGCCCGGCGGCACCGTGATGACCTCGAGCGGTACATCCAGATGATCGGTGACGAACTTCTGCCACTCAGACTCTTCTGCCTCCGGCGCGCCGAGATATCGGATCGCAAGGGCTCGCGGCAGGGGGAGTCCGTCGCGCCGGGCCACGTGAACCGCGACAGCAAGCACCAGCGACGAGTCTCGTCCGCCGCTGAACTGGACGGTGCACGGACCTGCCGCAAGGCACCGACCGAGCGAACGCTCCAGCGCGGACCTGGGGTCCGCCAGCGGATCTGCCCTGAAGCGTGTCCACGTCGGAGGCTTTCTCGGAAAATCAACGAAGCCGAGAACGACTCCCGAATGAGCTTCGAGCACCGACGGCTGGAAGGGCGAGGTTACCCATTCACTCAACGAGAAAACCGTTCAGGCGCAGCTCGCCCAAGAACGCCGTGCAATCCCGAGACGCCTGCTCGGTCGTGATGCCGAACCTGGCTACCAGGGCCTGCACGAGTTCGTCCACGGACGCCTCAGACTGCAACAGGTCCATCACTATCGTTCCAGCCGAGTTGACCGTCAGGTAGTTGGACGTCCGGCCGTCGAGAATGACGGTCTGCCCGTCGATACTTGTCGTGAACAACGCATCAGAACGTAGGCGCATGCGCGGCCAAATGAAGCGTGGCCGCGGGCCTTGGACAGCCCGACGACCGGCTTGAACTGCTGCTCAGCTGGTGACCGGGGGCCGAATCCCATGGTCCTTCCGCTCGCCCGCCATGAAGTGCGCATCGAGGTAAACACGGGTGGTGTTCGCCGCGGTCAGGGCTTCAACTGATCCCACGACGGTGATGGCGGGGGCTTCGTAGGACTCGTTCATGATTCCTCCAGCTTGATCGATGAGCACATCATGCCACACGGATTGGCAGCGTTACACATAACACCGCAAGTTGCCATCGTCGCTAAATTCGGCGCTGCCCATCCCTGCGCTGAACCCAAATGCGGGACTATCACACCCGTGCCACCGCGCGTCGCCACCGCGATCGTCATCGTCTCCTTTAACACGAGAGACCTGCTGACGCGCTGCCTCCACGCGGTGCGCGCGGCGACACAGGACCTCGTGGTCGAGATCGTCGTGGTCGACAACGCCTCGATCGACGGCAGCGCCCAGGCCGCCCGCGAAGCGGCGCCGAACGCCACCGTGGTTGCACTCGAGAAGAACGTAGGTTTCGCCCGGGCCTGCAACACCGGCGTGGCCCAGACCAGCAGCGACTACGTCCTGCTCCTGAACCCGGACACCGAGATGGCGCCCGGCTGCCTGGGGGCACTCCTTGAGTGCCATGCTCGCAACCCGGACGCCGGCGTGATCGGCGGGCGCACGGTCGACGAGACCGGCGCACTGGACCCGCACTCGTGTTGGGGGCTGCCTTCGCTGCGCAGCCTGTTCTGCTTTGCGTCCGGCCTGTCGACGGTGTTCGCCGAAAACCGGCTGCTCGACCCCGAGTCCCTCGGTTCCTGGGCGCGAGACGAGGAGCGCGAGGTCGGTGTCGTCACGGGCTGCCTGCTGTTGTGCTCGCGCACACTGTGGAATCGCCTCGGCGGAATGGACCCCACCTACTTCGTCTACGGCGAAGACGTCGACTTCTCCTTCCGGGCCCGCCGCCTCGGCTACCGCCCGCGCATCACTCCCGGCGCGGAGATTGTGCACGTCCGCGGCTCCGCAAGCGCGACCTCGGCGGCCAAGTGGAACATGATCCTGCGCGGCAAGGTGACGTTCATGCGCCGCAACTGGGGACCGGTGCGCAGCCGGCTCGGTGTCGCGCTATTGCTCTTCGGCGCCGGCCTGCGAGCCGCGGCAGCTCACCTGCACCTTCCCGTTGCGGGGCCGTGGCGCGAGAACTGGCGGGACCGTCACAGCTGGCTCGCCGGGTGGACGCCTGAGGCATAGCGGTTACGCAGGTTGCACCCGTGGTCCGGATGCGATGAGCCTGGAGTTGCCCCCGCGCGACTGCGGTCAGGCTGCATCGCGCACGAAGTGGGCGACTACCCCGCGGCGCTCGGGCAGGTTCCACATGCCGCTCGTCAGGCTCACGCGCGACAGGCCGGCCGCGTTGATGATCGCCTCGCACGCGGGCAGATCGTCGCCAGACACCTCGAGTGCTAGGCGTCGGGTGCGCTGCATGGTCCTGGCCGCGCCGTTCAGCACCGGCACCTCATGACCCTCAACATCGATTTTGAGCAGCGCGATCTCGCCATGGACCGAGTCGAGCGCCGCGTCGAGCGTGACCACGCTGACTTGTGCGCTCTGGGTACGGTCGGGACGCTCGTCAAAACTGCCTACCGAGAGCCGCCCGGGCGGGAAATGCAGCGTCATCGTGGTCGGTTGGTCGCTACAGGCCAGCTGGTTCGCGGTGACCTGCGGCAACGTCCGAACATTGTCGGTGAGCACACGAAAGGCGAGCGGATTGGGTTCGAAGGCGACGACCGTTCCCTGCTCGCCGACGTTCGCCGCGGCCCACAGAGTGAACACCCCGATGTTCGCGCCGGCGTCGATCACGAGGTCGCCGCGCTGTGGCACCCACTCCTGCGTCGGCGTGTACACGTGCTGGGTCACGATCTCGTAGTACACCGCGAGGCCGCCGGAATTCGCATCACACTGCAGGGGAGCGGCGAGTCCACGCAACGCGACATGGGACGGGCGCCCTCGCGCAAGACGACGCCCCAGCCCGGACAACTTGGGTGACCGGGACGCGAAATACCGCACAATTTCGAGCCGGGCGTGCGTGCCCTCTGCTGCAAATATCAAACTCTTGGCAACATCCCAAGTCGACCACCGCGCAAGCAGCAAGACACGTCCCCCACCCGATGAGCTTCACAAGCCGACGGCCCGTCGAGTGGACGGTAGCTACCGCGCGGAACGCGCCGCAAGCGGGTCACGGACAACGCGCAGCGCCCAATTGAAGGCCCCGCAGATGCAATGTTGGTAGATGAAGCATCAAGACCGAGACGCACTACGTCGGCCACCGCGAGCGTAACCCGGATGGGCGAGGTGGTGGACACCGTCGCGAAGTAAGCGGTCCTTTGCCTGAGCGGAGGTAAGCCGTCTTCCGGGCGCCGCCGCCCCGTTCGTTGTCGCGGATTGCTCCCGCATTCGCGAATTGGCTTGCCAGTCGCTGGACTCAACCTTCCCGCGCAGCGGCCGCCGCGACAATTGCGAAGAACTGAGCCTTGGACGCTGCCGAGGTCTCCACCGCGTTCGGTACCACCCCACGAACTGTGTATTCGCGCCAAGGACGCACTCGATCATAGCGATTTGGTAACACGGTACTGCTCGCAAGCTGCTTTACCAATTCCCACGACGTAGCCCGGGCCGAGCCGCGCGTCGCACGGAAAAAGACACGGTCCTGTCCGTTGCGCGTCTGACGATTAGGCGGTGCCCATCGATCGAGAACGGAACCAACACCGCGCATCGGAAGCGAGTGAACAAGCAAGGTCGTAAGCGCCGGGTCGATCGGGCTTCCAAAAATTCGCTGCGCACGGCGCAATATTAGCCCGGCAGCAGGACCAATGCCCCATTGCATCGCTCGCGAAACGAGGTCGCGTTCGTTCCATTGCAAGCGGCGCGAAAGCATGTCAATATCTTTCAACCATAACAACCGTTCGCCCCCGGATAAGCACGCGTGCAAACTCAAGTACAATAGAGCATCTGATGCCTCAAGGGCGCGAACAACGGGGCCGCCTTCACCGAGCGCTAGGCGGGATCCCCGCTCGATCAGCTGGGCGACCGGGATGCGGAAGTGGCGCCGGACGCGCTCGGTATGGATGGGGTGCCAGTGCAGATCCACCATCGATCCCATCGGCATCATCACGCCAATCTCTCCGCTGGTGGCGCGGGTCAACATCTCGAAGTTCCGGTCAAGAAGAGTGCCGCCCAATTGGCACAATCCGTCGACCATCGACCGGAGATCACGTCCATCTACCAGAACATCCAGGTCGCCGTACTCGCGAGCCGCGCCTTGATAAGCCGTTGCGACCAAGGTCGGGCCCTTTAGCAGTACCCAGGGCCGGTTGAGTCGGTCTGCGACCTCGACAATCTGGTTCAGATCAACTGCCATTCTGGCCTGCGTGAAGCGCCGACGCAGTTCCACGAGGCGCGTGAACGCTCTGATTGGCTCCGGAGTACCCGGGTAATTTATCGTGGGTACGAGGAACGCGCTTACTCGATGGTGCTCCGAAGCGGAAATCAATGCATCTACATTGACTTGACTCCAATCGGCGCCGCGGTACACCGGATAATCCGCGACAGTTGCCCGGAGAAATTCGGCTTGCGCCGCCGAGCTCAACCAACGTAGGTCTCGTGAGGTTGTTCTATCCTTATGCATGAAGATTGCAACTAACCCTTCAGCAGGGTGTTGGGGGTGAAATACGCTCATCGCGCTAGGGACGACGCGTTTGGCTCGCAATTGATTGGGTATCGAACGCCCGACATCATCACAAGCGCTCCGACCGTGGTTGTACCACGCCCTGCTTCGATCGAACAGTCGATCATCCGCAAAGCGCCGCTCTGCTGCGAACGGGACTCCGCGTCTATCGCGCCTTGCACATCTTCGCCTTCGCACCCGTCCAGTTCGCAGTACAAGGCGTCATCCTCGGCTGCTTGACGCACCCCGACAAGGGTTCGCGGGTGCAGCCGCCCCTTGCCCGGAACTGCTCGTGGAATTTGACACCGACGGTGACGGCGTTACGGTTCTCGTCGACGGCCATGTACTGCCCGTCGAAGCGGGCCGGATTCCCAGTAGGTATCGTCGAGGGGTAACGAGCTTCCTTGCGCCAAGGCAATGACCTGGTCCTCGCGCTGAGCATGGAAACGTGGGACGACATGGTCAAGCGGGAGTTCGCCCGGCCGCCGGACCGGATGACACAGTTCGTACTGTCTAACCCGGCCGTGGACAAGCTGGTAGTCGTGAACCCTTGGCGAAGTGCGCTCGGCCAGGTTCGCCGTCGCATCGGGCCCGCCCGTGACGACCCGTTCCCGGCCACCCCTACACGGTCTCTGTTGCGGCCAGTGCGGTTACGCCGCGGCGATCCTTCCAGCACAGCGTCACTCGAACGCGGCTATCGCGCGTACAGCCGCTTGATCCAGGTCTCATGTAGACGGCACGGACTTGAACGCCCCTCGTTGGTGACATTCAATCCGCTGTTCGCCGGGTTCGGCGACCACGCCGGTTTCCGGGCAGTTACATACGTCGCCCGCGACGACTGGTCGGCGTCCAGCCATCTCGCGCACCTGGCCGGCGCCTTCGACACGGCGTACGAACGCATCCGGGACAAGCGCATTCGAGTTAGTGCCGTCAGCCAGGTCCTGCTTGATCGACTTTCCCCCCACGGTGCCGGCATCGTGGTTCCCAACGGCGTCGATACCACAACGTGGGGGCCGGCACGCCCGACGCCGAAGGCGCTCGAGGGTCTGCCGCGCCCGCTGGCGATGTACACGGGGACCATCGACTCGCGGCTATCCATCCCCGCGCTGCGTTCACTTGCCTCGACGCTCGTCGACGGCTCGATCGTGCTCGTGGGCCCTTCCGACGCGACGGCGGCAGCGAGGATCCGAGCAGCGCTGCCCGACGTTGTGTTCTTCAGCCCGGTCGGGCAGGAGGAACTCGCCGGCCTGGTGCGATCAGCGGACGTCTGTGTCATTCCGCACGTGCGGTCGGCGCTCACCGAGGCCATGTCTCCGTTGAAGCTGTACGAGTACGTGGCAGCTGGACGCCCAGTTGCTGCCACTGACCTGCCCCCAATGCGGGGCGTCCACCCGTCCGTCGTGTTGTGCGAGTCGGACGCCATGTTTGGTACAGCGGCAGCGCAGGCGCTGCACGCAGGACCGCTCAGCGAGTTCGAACGAGAGGATTTCATGGTCTCCAACACCTGGGAGGCTCGATGTCAACGAATTCTGAGCCTTGCCGTCGCATGACGCCCGCCCCCTACGTCCGCCGCCTCGGCCCGTCAGCCATACGTATGAACGAGTTGCAGCGACGCCTACGCGCTCGCGTCTTCACTGCATCGGTGCGCGGCGGGTTTTCCTATTTGGGCCGACACGCCAGCCTGACTCCGCCGATCATCATCGAGGGCGGAGCCGAGCACATGTGGATCGGCGACGGTAGCGTCGTTGGTGCACATTGCCGGCTGTCGGTACTGGGCGGCGACGCCGCTCCCGGGGAGATTCGGATTCGCATCGGCGCGCGCGTCAGCTTCGGCGGCTCGTGCTTTCTCTCGGCGCGTCAATCCATCGAGATCGGGGACGGAGTGATGATTGCGCGCGGGGTGTATGTGTCTGATCACAACCACGGCTACGCAGACCCCAGTCGCTTCATCCGTGACCAGGGGATCGAGAGTGTCGATCGGGTGCGGATCGGAGCAGGTGCGTGGGTCGGCGAAAACGCCGTCCTGTTGCCGGGCACCGACCTCGGGCAGGGGGCTGTCGTCGGCGCAAACTCGGTAGTCGGCGGGGTCATCCCGCCGTTCTCGCTGTCGGTCGGGGTCCCGGGTCGCCTGCTCAAATCCTGGGCACCGCGTGATTCGGCCGGCGAGTCTCGCTGAACCTTTCCCGCCACGGGTGCGGGCCCGCGGCGACGCGGAGGACGTAATCGTCGTGTCGTATACTCACGCTTCCAGCGAGGGGCTCGAGGCTCATCCCTCGTGACGAGCCGGACATGAATCGGAGTGACGCATGACGGGGATGGCACCGCCGCGCGCCGCGGTCGAGGCATCGATCACGTCGTTCTTGAAGCGGGCTGACAAGCCCACGGACATCGACGCTGCCATCGCTCTCTTCGGCGACGAGGGTCTTGGGCTTGACTCTCTCGAAGCAGCGGAGCTTTCGTCGGTGCTCGAGGACGACCTGGGATCGGATCCCTTCAGCGCGGGAGCATTGCCGCAGACGATCGGCGAGATCTTCTCCTTCTACGGGTTCGAGGCCGCCTAGCCTTGATCGAGCTGCTCCGGCGAGCGAGTGCGCGGCATCCCGACCGTTCGGCGATCGTCACCGACGACCAGGACGTCAGCTACTCGGACCTGGTCGCGATGGCCGAGTCCGCAGCGGCGTCGCTTCGTACCCACGGAATCCGCCGCCTGGCGCTCATCGAGCCGAGCGCGCCGGAGGTCGTCGCCATTCTGGCCGGGTCAGCCCTCGCCGGCGTCGAAGCGTGTCAGTACCCACCGGTCGAGCCGGCCAGTTCGATCGCGTTGCTGAAGGGCCGCTTCGACCACACGACGTTGATCTCCTATCGCACTGATCTTGGATCGACTGGCGAGGTCATCGCTCCCGACGTGCTGCTGGGCGCCGCGGGGTGGACGCAAGCGGCTCCCACAGCGCAGCCGCTGCTCATCTTGACCACCGGCACTACCGGAGCTCCGCGCGGTGTGCGCCACGACTGGACCCGTTTGCTTCGCCCGCTGTCTGCTGCGAAGCCGGTTGATGATGAACGTTGGCTATTGGCTTACGGGCTGCACCAATTCGCCGGGCTCCAGCTGGTTGCGCATGTCTTGGCGGTTGGAGCGACCCTGGTCGCTCCGACGCCGCGCCGACCTCGCGAGGGTCTCGCCGCGATTCGGCGCTACGGGGTCACCCATGTGAGTTCGACTCCCACGTACCTGCGCTTCGCGCTCGCGGAAATGGCATCCGACAACGGTCCGGTCCCAGCCCTGAAACAGATCACGCTCGGCGGAGAGGCAGTGCCGCGGCCGCTGCTTGCTCAGGTTAGAGCGGTCTTCCCGGATGCGCGCATCTCGCAGATCTACGCTGCTACCGAGTTCGGTTCGACCGGGTCGGTGCGCGACGGTGGCAGTGGCATGCCGGCATCGGTCCTGCGACGTGCGGACGACGCAGACGTGCAGATGGAGATTCGCGATGGTGAGCTGTGGGTTCGGTCGCGCGTCGGCATGCTGGGCTACTACGGGGACGAGCCGGTGGAGCCTGACGCGTGGCGGCCCAGCGGGGACCTCGCCGAGGTTGTCGACGACCGAGTCGTATTCCGCGGACGAGCGAGCGACGTGATCAATGTCGGCGGCGTCAAGGTCCACCCGCTGCCGATAGAAGAGATCGTTGCCGGGGTGCCCGGCGTCGATGTCGCCCGGGTCTTCGGGAGACCGAATGCCATGACCGGATCGATCGTCGCAGTGGAGATTGTCGCGCACGCCGGTTTCGATGTTGACCACATTGCCCAGTCGGTCCGCAGCGGCTGCTCGGAACTTCCCGCTGCGGCGCGGCCACGAAGCATTCGCTTCGTCGAAGAGCTACCGCTGACTGGCGGGAAGCTCGTGAGAGGACAGACCCGTGACGGGTGAACCGGCTCGCGTTGTGATCGTCACCGGCGGAAGTAAGGGCCTTGGCCTCGGCCTCGTGCAGTCATTTCTCGATTCCGGAGCGCGCGTGGCGACGTGCGCACGCGCAGCGAGCGATCAAATCACCCGGTGGCAGGACGATTCGGAAACCGCCGAGCGGTTTCTCTTCCGCACGGCAGATCTCTCGTCACGACCGGATACGCAGGATTTTGTCGCGGCTGTCATCGAGAAGTGGGGACGCATCGACGTCCTGATCAACAACGCGGGCGTTGCCCGAGAGGGCGTGCTGGCTCTGTCGGAGGACGACGACCTTGACGTTGTCGTCGATCTCAACATCAAGGGCACCATCTACATGACGCGTCTCGTTTCTCGCCGTATGTTGGCCAACCGTTCGGGTGCGATCGTCAACATCTCGTCGATCGTTGGACGATCGGGCTACCGAGGCTTGGCCATCTACAGCGCTACGAAGGCTGCGCTCGACGGGTTCACGCGGGCAATGGCCAGAGAACTAGGGTCCCGTGGAATCACCGTCAATTCGATTGCGCCCGGTTACCTGACCACCGAACTGAGTTCGACCTTGGCACCCTCTCAACTAAAGCAGATCGTGCGCCGCACACCTCTTGGGCGGCTAGGAGATGCCGAGGACGTCGCCCGGGTGGCGCAGTTCCTCGTTGACCCGGCCAACACATTCATCACCGGACAAGTCATCGTTGTAGACGGTGGCCTGACGGGTTGATCCCGTTTTGCGCCATCTGCTATGTTAGTTTTATGTTAGTAATTTTGCCCACTGGGTAGGCCTAGCGGCAGCATCCAAGCGGGGGATGACGCTAGGAGCACCTCAATGTCCCCCGCAACACTGAAGCGATCGACTCGCATCCTGCGCACCACAGCTGCAACAGCGGCGCTCACAATCGCCGCCCTCGGCGGTGCAACGGCTGCTGGCGCAGCGACGAAGTCGCCCGTCGCCCCTCGCCCCCTGCTCAGCACGGCCTACCTTTCTCCTACTGGTAGCGGCAGTTCCTGCACTCAGTCCGCACCGTGTGCCAGTCTGCAGGCCGCGGTGAAAGCAGTGGCCAGCGGTGCGCGGATTCAGGCGGGCACTGGCATCTACCCGGCGCAGACTGTGACTCGGCTCGCGACCGGTCAGCACGCGATTGCGGTC
>NZ_CAXTHK010000019.1:0-87020 GCF_964244045.1 uncultured Jatrophihabitans sp.
CAGCACGAGGCACATCGTCAAACTACACGGCTGTAACCTTAACTGAACGGTATTGACGCTAACCCCGGTCGACGGCACCGACCAGCTCGCCGAGCACGTCCGCCATCGCCACGACGCCGAGCGTCCGCACCCCGTCGGTGATCTGCACGAGATGGGTGCCGCGCGCACGCATCGTCTCGAGCACCACCCGCAGCGATGCGTCGACGGCAACCGGCGGCAGCGGCCGCACCAGCACGGCCGGCACCGGCACGTCGCGATCGGCCAACGTGAGCACGTCCTTGACGTGCACGTAGCCGGTGAGGTCGATGAGCGGGAAGCGCGAGTGACCGGTCTGCGCCGTCAGTGACTCCAATTGGTTCGGTGTCACCTCCGAACCAACGAGGGTCAACCGGTCGGTGGGCAGCAGCACGTCGCCGGCCACGCGGTCGACGAACGCGATCGCGCCGGACACCAGTTCGGCCTCGTCGCGATCGAGCTCACCCTCGCGGTGCGATTCGGCAACCATCCCGGCAACCTCGTCACGGTCGAAGACACTGTTGACCTCGTCGCGGGGCTCGACGCCGACCAGCCGGAGCAGTCCGTTGGTGGTCTTGTTCAGGGCCCAGATCAACGGCTTGAACGCGGTCACCACCGCGACGAGCGGCGGGGCCAGGTATAGCGACGCCTGCTCGGGGCCGGCAAGCGCGACGTTCTTGGGGACCACCTCGCCGAGCACGACGTGCAGCACGGTCACCACGCCCAGGGCGATGACGAAGCCGATGGGATGGACGGCGCCCGCCGGCACCTGCGCGAGTTCGAAGGCCGGTTCGAGCAGGTGCGCGATCGCTGGTTCCGACAGCGCGCCCAGGGCGAGCGAGCAGATGGTGATGCCGAGTTGGGCGCCGGCCATCATCACCGAGATGCGCTCGATGGCGAGCAACGCCGCCGGCGCACCGCGAACGCCCCGTTCGGCCTGCGGCTCGACGATGCTGCGCCGCGCCGACACGAGCGCAAACTCGGCGGCGACGAAGAACCCGTTGCCGGCCAGGAGCGCGAAGGTCAGCAGAAGCGCGAGCCCGTCAGACATCGGCGTCCCGCTCGTCGTCGGCCGGTACGCACGGCGTGGCCCGCAGCAACACGATCCGGCGTCCTTCGAGCTCGACGACCGTCCAGCGGGTGTCCTCGATGTCGACGTGGTCGCCAACGGCGGGCAGGTTCTGGAACCGGTCGAGGAACAACCCGGCCACGGTCGCCCACGAGCCGACCGGCACCGGCCGGCGCAGCGCGAACGCGACCTCCTGCGGCCCGAACTCGCCAGGGACCAGCCAGCTGTCGCCGTCCGCGACGACGCTGCGCCGGGTCGGCACGTCGAACTCGTCGTCGACCTCGCCGACGAGTTCCTCCACCAGGTCCTCCAACGTGACGATGCCGTCGGTGCCGCCGTACTCGTCGACCACCACGGCCTGCGCGACCGCCTGCTCCTGCAACCGGGCCAGCAGGTCGTCGAGCGGCAGGGTCGCCGGCACCAGCATCGGGGCCACCATGACGGCGGCGACATTGGTGCGCGGCCACTCGGCACGCGGCACCGACAGGGCTGCCTTGACCTGGACGAGGCCGACGATGTCGTCCACGTCGCGGCCGGTGACCGGGTAGCGCGAGAAGCCGGTGCGAGCTGCGGCGGCGACGAACTCGGCCAGCGTGTCGGCGGCACCGACGGTCTCGAGCCGGGTCCGCGGGGTCATGACGTCGACGGCGCGACGGCGCCCGAACAGCAGCGAGCGTGCGAGCAGCCGCGCGGTGTCGGTCTCGAGGCCGCCCTGTTGGGCGGAGCGGCGGACCACAGCGAGCAGCTCCTCGGCCGAGCGGGCCGAGCTCAGCTCCTCCTGCGGCTCCATCCCGAAGCGGTGCAGGATGCCGTTCGCGAGCGCGTTCAGGCCACGGATCGGCCAGGCGATGGACCGGGTGAACAGCCGCACCGGCGCCTGGACCACGCCCGCGACCGTGATTGGCAAAGCGATGGCCAGGTTCTTGGGCAGCAACTCGCCGATGAGCATGGTCAGCAGCGTGGAGACGACCAATCCGATCGCGACCGACACGCTCGGTACCGCGCCCTGCGACAACCCCACGCCACGTAGGGGCGACTCGAGCAACGTCGCGAGTGCCGGCTCAGCGAGCAATCCGATCGCCAGGTTGGTGACCGTGATGCCGATCTGCACGCCGGACAGCTGGGTCGACAGCGTACGCAGCGCGACGAGCGTCCCCTTCGCCCCGCGGTTGCCCTGTTCCGCGAGCCGCTCGACGGTCGGCCGGTCGGCGGCCAGCAGCGCGAACTCGGCTGCGACGAATACCCCGCAGGCTACGACGAGGGCCAAGGCGGCGAGCAGGAGCAGAGCCGCGGTCACGGACGTCCTCGAATTGGGGGCGGTGGTCCTACTGTGCCATGCCTGCGTGCCCAAGCTCGGTCCACGGGCGGCGCGCTGTCCCGACCCGCGGCGGGTAGGACCCCGACATGACGACAACGAGTGCGTTGCTGCAGGACGGCTTCGACCGGGTCGGTCAGACAGTGCACGGTGCGATCGACGGCTTGAGCTCCGACACGATGGCCACGCAGCTCGAGCCCGGCACCAACAGCATCGCCTGGCTCGTGTGGCACCTGACTCGGGTTCAGGACGACCATGTCGCCGCCGTCGCCGGGACCGAGCAGGTCTGGACAGCGAATGGTCAACACGAACGCAGCTGGCGCGACCGGTTCGCCCTGCCGTTCGAGGCGGCGGCCATCGGCTACGGGTTCTCGGCCGAGGAGATGGCGCTGGTGCGTGACGTCGACGCCGACCAACTCGCCGGCTACTACGACGACGTGCACGCCGCGACGCAGCAGTTCCTGTCGACCCTGTCCGACGGCGACCTCGACCGTGTCGTCGACGAGAACTGGGACCCACCCGTCACCTTGGCCGTCCGGCTCGTCAGCGTGCTGAACGACGACCTGCAGCATGCCGGCCAGGCCGCGCTGATCCGTGGGGTGCTCGAGCGGCGCTGAGCCGGTCAGCGGAATCTGCGGCTGCGAAAGCGGGTTGCGCCCACGGACGCTTCGTCCGGCAACGCGACCAGAGAAGGCAGCTATGCGAATCGGCATCATCGGAGCAGGGGACATCGGCGGCACGCTGACGCGTCGGCTTACCGCACTCGGTCACGAGGTGAAGGTGGCGAACTCCCGCGATCCCGAGACGCTGCGCGACCTCGCGGCCGAGACCGGCGCCACCGCGGTCTGGGCGGGTGAGGCGGCCAAGGAAGCCGAGCTGGTCATCGTCAGCATCCCGCAGAAGAACGTCCCCGACCTCGCCCCCGATCTGCTGTCCGGCCTGGCCGACGGCGTACCGGTCATCGAGACCAACAACTACTACCCGCAGCAGCGAGACGGCCGTATCGCCGAGATCGAGGACGGCCTGGCCGAGAGCGTGTGGGTGGCGCAGCACCTCGGCCGCCCGGTGATCAAGGCGTTCAACGGCATCTGGTGGAAACACCTGCTCGAGAAGGGCGTCGACCAGGGAACGGCCGGGCGCATTGCGCTGCCCGTCGCGGGTGCCGACGGCCCCGCCAAGGACCTCGTGTTCGCGCTGATCGACCAGCTCGGCTTCGACCCGATCGACGGTGGCTCGCTGGCGGAGTCTTGGCGTCAGCAGCCAGGGACGCCCGTCTACGGCAAGGACTTCGAGGCTGGCGCCGCCATCGCCGCGCTGGCCGAGGCCACGCCGGAGCGCCCTGCGGAGTTCAGCGCCGACGTGACTGGCTGAGCCGAGCCGTTCAGCCGGTGGTGGACTCCGCCTCGTCGATGGCGCGGTTCCAGTCGCGCTTCATCTCACGCCACCGCTCGTCGTCGGCGCCGAGGCGCCAGTAACCGGAAATGGACAGCCGGTCCAGGGGCAGGCCGCGCTCGGTGCGCAGGTGCTGGCGCAGGTCCTTGACGAAGCCGGCTTCGCCGTGCACGAAGACGTGTCCGTCGCCGGGTGGTGCCGGCCACGCCCGCACTGCCGGCACGAGGGCGTGCCCCGGCGCCTCGTGCCCGACGTGTAGCCAGTGCACGTCGACACCCTCCGGGGCGCTTAACGGGATCTCGTGCGCGCCGTCGGCGACCTCGACGAACGCTGCGCCGATCGCGGTGTCGGGCAACGCAACGAGTGCGTTGGCGATGGCCGGCAGGGCGCTCTCGTCGCCGGCAAGCAGATGCCAGTCGGCCGACGGATCGGGTGAGTATCCGCCGCCGGGACCGGAGACGAAGACCTCGTCGCCGGGTTTCGCGGCGGCCGCCCACGGGCCGGCCAGACCCTCGTCGCCATGAACCACGAGGTCGATGGTCAGCGTGCCGGCCTGCCGGTCGAAGGCCCGCACCGTGTACGTGCGCAGTCGTGGCCAGTGCTGGCTCGGGAACTGCTCGCGGATCTGCCCGGGGTTGAGTGGGCGCGGGTAATCGACGCCTGGCGACAGGAAGACGAGCTTGACGTAGGAATCGGCATGTACCGGCTCGCGGAACGTGCTCCAGTCCGCAGCCTCGAGCACCACGCGAACAAGGCTCGGCGACAGTCGCACGGCCTCGCGCACCGAAGCGGGCATCGGAAGGGGGCGGGCCCGGCGAGCAGGCGCAACGGATTCGGTCACAGTTGTGAGGGTAGCCTAACTCTCACCGGGACCACCCTCAGCAGAGTCGTGGACGTCCTCGCCGTCAGCGGGTTCGGGTGGCATGCCGAGTTCGTCGCGGTGGCGGTCGACGGCCTGGGCCAACCCGTCGCCGGACTCACCCGCCCGTTCGCGGTCGGCCTCTATGCGTTCGCCTGCGGTGGGGTCTTCGTTTCGCACGCTTCGCTCATTCCTCGATGGACGTGCCGGCGTTCCAGCCGTGCCAGCGTTCGATCTGCAGGTGGGTGCTCACCCGGGGGTTCTTTCGATTGCCGTAGGGCTTCCCGGTGTAATGCTTCGCCAACCGGTCGATGTCCCGCAGCCCTTCGTCGTCGACGATGTCGCCGACCCGACCCTGCACGCTGACGTGGGTGTACCAATCGCCTTCGGCCAGGGCCGTCAACGAGACGCGGGGGTCGTGCTGCAGATGTTTGATGCGGACGCGGCCGGCATCGAGACCGAGCAGGATGGTGCCGTCGGGCTCGAGCAGGTACCAGGTGGCCACCGTGACCGGACGCCCGTCGGCGGCCAGCGTGGCCATCACGGCTGGGTTGGGCTTGGCCAGCAGGTCGAGCACGTGCTGGGGCAGGGGAGTGGACGGCACAGCAACCTCCGGGTCTCGGGGCGAATCAGGATCGTGCGACGCTGGCGGTCAGCGCTTGCAGCGTGACGAGGAACTGGGCCTCGCTGTGCTGCATCGGATACCCGGCGCACACGGCCAGCCAGACGTCAGCGGCGCCGTCCCCTCGCCGGCACGACTCGTCGAAGGCCTTGCGCAGCGCGCCGGCGAGGCCGGTGAAGCCGTCGATGATCAGCGCAGTGAGCAGATCGTTGCGGCTGGCGAAATAGCGGTACAGCGCCGATGGGGCCATCCCCATCTGCCGCGCGACCGCCCGCAGCGACAGCGCATCCGTGCCCACCTCGGCCATTGACGCCCACGCCCGCTGCTTGATCTCGGCGGTGGTCTCGATCCGCAGCCGCTCGCGACGCGGCACCACCTCGGTCATGGTAGGCAGCCTAGAACCTGAACAGTGTTCACGAAGTGACAAGCATTCTTATCAGTCGGACAGCCTTCTGCGAACACTGTTCACGTTGCAAACACCGGCACCTCTTGACTCGGAGCCCGCCATGTTCACCGCTCTCGCCCGCCTTGCGCTGACCCGTCGGCACGTCGTGCTGTAGTGCACAGGCGCGGCGGTCGCTGTCCTGGTTGTGCTCGCCATCGGCGCCTTCGCCCAGCTCAAGGCGGTGGGTTCGACGATCCGGGCTCGGACTCGAGTCGAGCACGCTCGCTGGTCAATCGCGACTTCGGCGGCGAGACCAGCCTGGTGCTGCTGGTCACTGCCCGGGACGTGCCGGGGTCGACGCCGCACAGGTTGCGACCGCGGCGGGCACGGTGGCCCGGCGGGTCGACGGCGACGACCATGCCCGTGTGCTGGCCAACTATTCGCAAAGCCGTACCCGGCCCTGCGCAGCGACGACGACCCTCGGGGCTGATCACGGTCCACGTCGACGGCGACGACACCGAGTCGGCGACTACGCCGAACATCTGATCGCGGACACGACCGGTGTGGATGGCCCGATCGTGGTCCGCGCCGGCGGGAAGCTCGGGGTGGGCAACGACGTCACCGGGCAGGTCGGCCGTTGGCTGGGCATTGCTGAGGTGGTGGCCGTCCCGATCACCTGGTGCTGCTGGTCCTGGCCTTCGGCAGCCTGCTGGCCGCTGCCCTTCCGCTCGTCATCGGTCTGATCGCGGTCGCCGGCACCTTCGCCGAGTTGGCCGTCCTTGGGCGCGTCACCGACGTCTCGATCTATGCGGTCAATTTGACCACCGCGCTCGGCTTGGGTCTGGCCATCGACTACTCGCTGCTCATCGTCAACCGGTTCCGCGAAGAGCTGCAGTCCGGCAGGTCGACGGCCGACGCCTTGACGGCGACGCAGCGCACAGCCGGCCGTACGGTCGTCTTCTCCGCTGCGACGGTCGTGGCCGCGCTCGGCGCCATGCTCGGTTTCCCGTTCTACTTCCTGCGTTCGTTCGCCTATGCGGGGATCGACGTCACCGTGATCGCCCTGTCTGCCGCCCCTGTCTGCCGCCCCTGTCTGCCGCCGCGCTGTTGGCCGTCACGTTCTTCGCGTTCGGTACCGGGACGGTCAGTTTCATCCAGCTCGTCGGCATCGGCAGCGGTCTGCCCATCGTGCCCGACGCCACCGTGATTCGCGGCCTGCTCGTCCCTGCCGTCATGCAGCTGGCCGGCACATGGAACTGGTGGGCCCCGGCAGCACTGCGTCGCCTGCACGATCGGGTCGGGCTGCGGGAGGACGCGCTGGTCTGATCTGTCGGCCCCGGTGTCCGGCTGTGCCCCGCACCCCATGTCCTGCCAATCAGGTGCACGCTGTGGGTACCTGTTACAGGTGGCGGTCGAGCGAAACCGCCCGACAAGGGGAGCCGCATGACGACCATCGCCGCCGTCCGGGGTGTCCTACCCGGCGAGCCCTACGAGCAGGGCGAGCTGACCGCCACGTTCGCCGAGCTGTGCCTGCCCCCCGAGCGGCGCTCGGTCGCGCTCGTCGAACGGTTCCACCGCAGCGCCCAGGTCGCGACGCGTCACCTCGCCCTGCCTCTCGAGCGGTACCGCCAGCTCGACGGGTTCACGGCGGCGAACGACGCGTTCCTGGAGGTCGCGGTCGACCTGGGAGTGCAGGCGGTCAGCGAGGCGCTCGACGCCGCCGGGCTCGACCCGGCTGACGTCGATCTGATCATGTCCACCACCGTCACCGGTGTGGCCGTCCCCTCGCTCGAGGCGCGGATCGCCGCTCGCATCGGATTGCGACCGGACGTCAAGCGCGTCCCGATGATGGGACTGGGTTGCCTGGCGGGCGCGGCCGGCATCGCCCGGCTGCACGACTTCCTCAAGGGCGCCCCCGAGGCCGTCGGGGTGCTCGTTTCCGTCGAGCTGTGCTCCCTGACCGTGCAGCGCGACGACCCGACCGCGGCGAACATGGTCGCGTCCGGCCTGTTCGGCGACGGAGCCGCGGCCGTGGTGGCCGTCGGTGCCGAGCACCGGCTGGCCGGAACCGGTCCGCGGGTTGTCGACACCGTGAGCCATCTCTACCCCGACACCGACCGCGCGATGGGCTGGGACGTCGGGGCCAGCGGCTTCAAGATCGTGCTGGGCGCCGAGGTCCCCGAGCTGGTGCAAATCTACTTGGCCGACGACGTCAAGGCGCTGCTCGGTGCGCACGACCTCGAGATCGGCGACGTCGCGCGGTGGATCTCGCACCCCGGCGGACCCAAGGTCATCGAGGCCATTCAGGCCGCGCTCGGCCTCGAACGCAACGACTTGCTCATGACGTGGAACTCGTTGAGCCGCATCGGCAATCTGTCGAGCGCGTCGGTGCTGCACGTCTTCCAGGACACCCTCGCCGAACGCCCCGCTGCGCCCGGCGACTGGGGCGTGCTGATGGCCATGGGCCCGGGCTTCGCCGCCGAGCTGGTTCTCCTGCAGTGGTAAGTGTCGTTCTGTACACCGTCCTCGTCGGGCTGGTCGGCCTCGAACGGTTGGCCGAGCTCGTGGTTGCGAAGCGGAACCTGGCGCAGAGCCTGGCGCGCGGCGGTCGTGAGGCCGGGTTCGGCCACTACCCGGCCATGGTCGTACTGCACACCGGCCTGTTGGCCGGCTGCCTGCTCGAGGTGTGGCTGGCCGATCGCCCGTTCGTCCCGGCGCTCGGCTGGGTGATGCTGGCCGTCGTTGTCGCGGCGCAGGCCCTGCGCTGGTGGTGCATCCGCACTCTTGGCCCGCAGTGGAACACCCGCATCGTCGTGGTCCCCGGCGCGGACCGCGTGACGGGCGGGCCGTACCGGCTGTTCGCGCACCCGAACTACGTAGCCGTCGTGGCCGAGGGCGTCGCGCTGCCCCTGGTCCACACCGCGTGGGTTACTGCTGTCGTATTCACCGTGCTGAACGCGGCGCTGCTGCGGGTGCGTATCCACGCCGAGAACCAGGCACTGCATGAGGCTTACGCATGACCGCCCTCCGCTTCGCTCCGGCCGCCGAAGGCCATTCCCATTGGTCTTACTCCGACTGCGTCGTCGCATGACCGGTTCGACGGCCGACGTGGTGATCGTCGGGAGCCGGTGCTCCGGTGCCCCCCTCGCCACCCACCTGGCGCGAGCAGGCGTGCGGGTCACCCTGCTCGACAAGGCGCGGTTCCCCAGTGACACCGCATCGACGCACATCATCCAGCCGCGTGGCACGGCGGCTCTCGAGCGCCTCGGCGTGCTTGAGCGGCTGCGGGCCGAGGGCGCTGCCGACATCGCCCGGTTGACCGTCCACTACGCCGACGTCCGCCTGGAAGCTGTGTACGACAGCGATGCCGCGGCGCAACGGCTGTCGACCGGGCGTACTGCCGGCCTGTCCATCCGCCGCCCTGCGCTGGACGCAGCGCTGCTCGAGATCGCCCGCGACAACGGCGTCGACGTGCGCCCGCGCACCCCGGTGACCGACATGCTGCGCGACGGCAGCGGACGGGTCACCGGTGTACGCACCCGCGAAGGCACGGTGACCGCCCGCCTCGTCGTCGGTGCCGATGGCCGGGACTCGTTCGTAGCTCGTGCGGTCGGCGCGCGCAAGTACGCCACCTACTCGGCGCCGCGCTTCGCCGCGTGGTCCTACTACCGCGGCGCCCGCGCGGACGCCGGCCGCCTGCGCATCGGTCGGTTCGGCACCACCGCGCTCATCGCGACGCCGACCGACAACGACCTACTGCTCGTTGGCGTCGTCCCGGCCATGGCCGAGCGGGAGCAATTCCTTGCCGACCGCGACGGCGGGTTCGCCCAGCGGCTGCGGCATTGGCCCGAACTTGCCGATGTCGTACAGGGCGCTCGGCGCGAGGGCCCGATGCGCATCGTCCCTGATTGGCAGGCCTACTTCCGCGAGTCGGCCGGCCCGGGTTGGGTGCTGGTCGGCGACGCCGGGCACTTCAAGGACCCCTCCGCGGCACAGGGCATCACCGACGCCCTCCGGCAGGCCGAGGGGCTGGCCGCGTCGATCACGTCCGGGCTGGACACCGACGTCGACGCCGCCACCCAGGCGTGGTGGCGAGCCCGCGACCGCGACTGCCGCGACATGCACTGGTTCGCCCGTGACATGGGCGCGGCCGGGCCGACGACACCGGCCATGACGGAGGTCGTTCGCGAGGTCGCAGCTACCGACAGCATGCTGCTGGCCCAGGTGCTCAACCGCGACGTCCCGTCCTCGGCGGTGGTGACCACCGCACGGGTCGGCCGGGCCGCCGCCGCCGCGCTGCACCGGCATCCCGCAGCGCTGCCCGCGTTGGCTCGCGAGTCGGCCCGCGTGACGTCGACTCGGGCACGCTGGGCCACGGGGGCGGTTCGCGGGCGCTACCTGCGTCATGGTGGTAGCCGCATTCGGCGCCCGGCCGGTTTGCGCTGATCGGTTATTCGTGGGACTCCACGGGTAACGAAAGTCCCAGGCCTAAACAAATTGGTTCCGGCATGCCCCCTGGGCGCTGGACGGCCATCGCGCGTAAACCTGGAGCTTCCATGGCATCCACCCCTCGCCGCACGGTCGACAACGGTGCCACCAACGGCGCTAGCAAGATCGACAAGACAAACGCGTCAGCCGACACGTCCGCCGCTGGCTCTACCGGCGACGCCGACGGACGTCCGTCGAAGCCCACTGACATGCCCAAGGCCGGTTGGCTGACGATCCTCAAGCGTGCTCTGAAGCAGTTCAAGCACGACGACGTCACCGACCGCGCCGCCGCCCTGACGTACTACGGCGTGCTCGCAATCTTCCCCGGCGTACTTGCCCTCGTTTCGGTCCTCGGTCTGTTGGGCAAGAGCACCACCAACAAGGTGCTCTCCAACATCAAGCAGATCGCGCCGAGCGGCGTCACCAGCTTCCTGACCACGGTCGTCACCCAGGTGCAGGGCAAGGCCGGGGCTGCCGGTCTTGCGTTCATCGTTGGTCTCGCGCTTGCTCTGTGGTCGGCCTCGGGGTACGTCGCCGGGTTCATGCGCGCCTCGAACGCCATCTACGACGTCGACGAGGGCCGCCCGATCTGGAAGACCGCGCCCGTGCGCCTGCTCGTGACGCTCGCCCTGGTGATCATGCTGGCCGCCAGCGCCTTGATGGTCGTGCTCACCGGAACCATCGCCGAGCAGGTCGGTAAGGCCTTCGGTATCGGCAACACTGCCGTGGTCATCTGGGACATCGCCAAGTGGCCGGTGCTGTTCGTGCTCGTCAGCCTGATGTTCGCCCTGCTGTACCGCGCCTGCCCGAACGTCAAGCAGCCTGGCATGCGCTGGATCACGCTCGGCGGTTTCATCGCCGTGGTGGTGTGGCTGGTCGCCTCAGCGCTGTTCGCGGTCTACGTCGCGTTCTCCGGTTCGTACAACAAGACCTACGGCTCGCTGGCCACCGTCATCGTGTTCCTGGTCTGGCTCTGGATCACCAATATCGCGATCCTGCTGGGTGCAGAGTTCAACGCCGAGACGCAGCGCGAGCGGGCCATCCGGGCCGGGTTGCCGGAAGACGTCGAGCCGTTCGCCGAGCTGCGCGACACCCGCAAGCTCGACGAGCCGCAGAAGCGCGAGGCCGAAGAGGCTGCGCGCGTCCGCGACCGCACGATGAACTAGCACCTCCTACGTCGACAACGAAGGCCCCAGCCGATCCGGCTGGGGCCTTCGCCATGCCTGCTCGTTCAGCTGAGCTCGCGCAGCCGAGGAAGCACCTGGTCGCGGTAGAACGCGAAGAAGCCCTCCGCGTCGGTACCGGGCCGCGCGGCGCCCATCTGCTGCACGTGCACGACGTCGATCCCGGCCTCTGCATACGGACGGAACGCCTCGACGTGCCGGTCGACGTCGTTGCCGTGGGCGATCGAATTGCGGATCATCTCGGGCGTCACCAGGGATGACGCCTGCTCGAAGTGTCGCGGGCTGCTCAGCGTCTGGGCCAGCTCGCCGGGCAGCGCGTCGTTCGCCCACAGCTCGTGCGCCGTGCGGAGGGCCTGCTCCTCGTCGTTGCCCCAGCACACCTTGACGCCGGCGTGCAGCGGCTTGCCGGTGCCGCCCGCAGCGCGGAACGCCTGGATGTTGTCCGTGTCCGGCGGGATGGTCACGAAGCCGTCGCCGATCTCGCCGGCCAGGGTCGACGCCCGCGGACCGAACCCGCTGATGTAGATCTCCGGCGGGGTCTCGGGCAACGTGTAGATGCGCGCATTCTCGACCGTGTAGTGCTCACCATGGTGGTCGACGAACCCGCCCTTCCAGAGCTCGCGCATGACCTCGACCGACTCGCGCAGCATGTCCAGTCGCTTCCCGGTGTCGGGCCAGCGAGCGCCCGTGACGTGCTCGTTCAGGGCCTCGCCGCTGCCGATGCCGAGCGTGAACTTTCCGCCCGTCAGCACCGCACTCGTCGCGGCTGCTTGGGCGATGATCACCGGGTGGATGCGGATCGTCGGGCAGGTGACCGCAGTCGTGATCGGCAACGAGGTCACCTGCGACAGGGCGCCGATCATCGACCAGACGAACGCGCTCTGGCCCTGCGCGTCGTTCCACGGATGGAAGTGGTCCGAGATCCAAAGCGACTCGAAACCGGCCTCCTCGGCCAGTCGCGCCTGGCTGAGCAGGCTCTCGGGGGTGTACTCCTCGCAGGAGAGGAAGTAGCCGATCTTCATGGACGTGTGTTCCTTTCTGTCGGTGATCAAGTCTTATATGGCTGCGGTTCCCGGCGCCCACCCTCGATAATCACGACGACAGTGCGGCAAGGTGGACACGTGGCCGACGCAGCGAGGGACGACGACGGTTATGCCGACCTGCGCAGCTACGCCGCGATCGGCGACGGGCGCACGGTCGCGCTGATCGCCGCCGATGGCCGCATCGACTGGCTGCCGCTGCCCAACCTGCACTCGCGGCCCGTGTTCGCGGCGTTGCTGGACGCGCCGAGCGGCGGTCACCTCGTGCTGCGCCCGGTGGGTCCGTTCACCGTCGAGCGCGCGTACGCCGAGCGCACCAACGTGCTGGTGACCACGTTCCGCACCGACACCGGCACGGTGCGCGTCACCGACTCGATGAACACCGGAGTGGCCGGGCGGCTGCCCTGGGCCGAGCTGGCCCGCCGGGTCGAGGGCATCACCGGCGAGGTGGAGCTGCTGGCCGAGGTGCATCCCGGCACCTGCCTGAACACCGCCGCGCCGTGGTCGTCGCAGACGTCGGCCGGCCCGGTCCTGCGCATCGGGAGGCTGACGATGGCGGTGCGCACGCTGGGCGTCGACGACATCACGACCCGCGACCGGGCCATCACCGGACGTATCACCACCAGTTCCGGGTCGCGGCACCTGTTCGCGCTCGTGGCCACGGACCGCGAGCCGCTCATGCTGCCCGACCCCGAATCGATCGACGCGGGCATCGATCGCACGATCGAGAACTGGCAGACCTGGTCGGCTACGTTTCGCTGGGACGGTGCATGGGCCGACGTCGTGCTGCGCAGCGCGCTGGCGCTGAAGCTGCTGATCTATGCCCCGACCGGGGCGCTGGCAGCCGCAGCTACGACGTCACTGCCCGAGAGCCTGTCGGGCGCGAAGAACTGGGACTACCGCTATGCCTGGACGCGCGATTCCGCCTATGCGCTGACCGCCCTGTTCCGCTTCGGGCTGCGGGAGGAGACGCACGGCGCGATCAGCTGGCTGCTTGCGACGATCCGCCGCCACGGGCCCGACCCGCGGATCCTCTACAACCTCGACGGCAGCATTCCCGACGACCAGGTCGACGTGCGCGACGTGCCGGGCTGGCGGGGCGTCGGGCCGGTGGTGTCGGGCAACCAGGCCCGCGGGCAGCTGCAGCTCGGCGTGTTCGGCGACCTGTTCAGCATCGTGCGGCTCTACGTCGACGAGGGCAATGTCCTGGATGCCGAGACCGGACGGATGCTTGCCGACGTCGCCGATTCGACCTGCGACGCCTGGCGCAGCCCGGACTCGGGGATGTGGGAGCTACCCGAGGAGCAGCACTACGTCACATCCAAGATGGGCTGCTGGAAGGCCCTCACGGACGCTGCCCACCTGGCCGAGGTCGGGCAGCTCGCGGGCGACGCGCAGCGGTGGACGGCCGAGGCCGAACTCATCCGGGACTGGATCGACGAGTACGGCTGGTCGGAGGAACGCGGCGCGTACGTCTGGTACCGCGGCAGCGACGAGCTTGACGCCTCGGTGGTGCTGCACGCCATCAGCGGTTACGACCGCGGCCTGCGGATGCAGCGCACCCTGGACGCCGTGCGCGCCGAGCTCGGCGCCGGCCCGCACCTCTACCGCTTCACCGGCGCACCGGACGAGGAAGCAACCTTCGTGGCCTGCTCCTTCTGGATGGTGTCGGCGTTGCACCTCACCGGCCGGACCGACGAGGCGCACGCGCTGTTGACACAGCTCGTCGAGGACGTGCCGAACGACGTCGGGCTGATGGCCGAGATGCTCGACCCCGACACCGGCGATTTCCTGGGAAATTTGCCGCAGGCGCTCAGCCACCTGGCTCTGATCCACGCCGCGATCAGCCTGGCCGAGGAGTAGGGCGCAAACACCAGAGGGCAGGATCACCTCATGGCAAGCGCACGCGCCGGTCAACCGGCCCAGTCCGAGGATCTCGTCGACGTCGCCGCTCTCGAGGCGGCCTATTACGAGCAGCACCCTGACCCGGGCGTCGTCGAGCAGCGCGTCAGCTTCGGCACGTCGGGGCATCGCGGGTCGTCGCTGTCGACGACGTTCAACGAGGACCACATCGTCGCCACGAGTCAGGCCATCTGTGAATACCGCGCCGGGCAGGGCATCGACGGGCCGCTCTACCTGGGCATCGACACACATGCGCTGAGCCGCCCCGCCATGCAGTCAGCACTCGAGGTGTTCGCGGCCAACGACGTCACCGTGCTGCTCGACTCACGCGACCGGTTCACCCCGACCCCGTCGCTGTCCCGCGCGATCCTGGCCCACAACGACGGGCGTACGTCTGGGCTCGCCGACGGCGTCGTCGTGACGCCCTCGCACAACCCGCCTCGCGACGGTGGGTTCAAGTACAACCCGCCCAACGGCGGCCCGGCCGGGACCGACGTGACCGGATGGGTCCAGGACCGTGCCAACGACCTGCTGGCCGACGGCCTGCGCGACGTGCGTCGCCTGCCCTACGAGCGAGCGGTGCGGGCCGACACCACCGGCCGCTTCGACTTCCTCGACGCCTACGTCGCAGCGCTGCCTCAGGTCGTCGACCTCGACGCGATCCGCTCGGCGCAGGTGCGGATCGGCGCCGACCCGCTGGGCGGGGCGAGCGTCGACTACTGGGGGGAGATCGGGTCGCGCTACGGCCTGGACCTCACCGTCGTGAATCCCGACGTCGACCCGCAGTTCGGGTTCATGACCCTGGACTGGGACGGCAAGATCCGGATGGACTGCTCGTCGCCGAACGCGATGGCCTCGCTCATAGCGCGGCAGGCCGACTTCGACATCGCCACCGGCAACGACACCGACGCCGACCGGCACGGCATCGTCACCCCAGACGGTGGGCTGCTGAACCCGAACCACTATCTGGCCGTGGCCATCGGCTACCTGTACGCGCACCGCACGGACTGGCCCGCGGGTGCGGCGATCGGCAAGACGCTGGTCAGCTCGTCGATGATCGACAAGGTGGCGACCGGGCTGTCGCGCAGGCTGCTCGAGGTCCCAGTTGGGTTCAAGTGGTTCGTGCCCGGACTGCTCGACGGCTCGGTGGGCTTCGGCGGCGAGGAAAGCGCGGGCGCGTCGTTCCTGCAGCGCGACGGATCGGTGTGGACGACCGACAAGGACGGCCTCATCCTGTGCCTGCTCGCCTCTGAGATCCAGGCCGTTACCGGTCGCTCGCCGTCGCAGCACTACCGCGAACTCACCGAACAGCACGGCGACCCGGCCTACGCCCGCATCGACGCCGCAGCCACCCGCGAGCAGAAGGCGCTGCTCGGCAAGCTGTCGCCGTCGCAGGTCGCCGCCGACACACTGGCCGGTGAGAAGATCGTCGCCAAGCTGACCGAAGCCCCCGGCAACGGCGCGGCCATCGGCGGGCTGAAGGTCGTCAGCGAGTCGGGCTGGTTCGCCGCCCGCCCGTCCGGCACCGAGGACGTCTACAAGCTCTACGCCGAGTCCTTCCGCGGGCCCGAGCACCTCGCGCAGATCCAGGACGAGGCCAAGGCCATCGTCGACACCGTCCTCGACGCCTGACCTGCTGCGACCTCGGAACAATCGGGTTCCGCGAGAGACGGGTGGGGGCGCCATGCGATTGGTTCGTTATGGACACCGTCCAGCACGGCGAAGGTGGCGCACGGTGCCGGTCCTCGTGGCTGTCCTTGCCGCCGTCCTCTGTGCGGCGCCAGCGAACGCCGCGCCTATGACGCGCCGGACTCTCTCGCAACACCGCTTGGACGCCAGGCATCAAAGGCGGACGTACCTGCCTGGCGCTTACCCGAAAAAGATCAGGCCGAAAGTATCAAGCCTCAGCGGCGACGGCAGCGATGGGCTCCGCAACCTTCGGTGGAGCAGGTGGACGATCAAGAACGCATACGGTCGCGGCATCGAAGGCATCGACGATTGCAATCCCGATTGCGCCGACGGCAGCTTTTCCAACTATCCCGTGAAGATCCACGCCTACACGCCGAGATACCTGCGGTGCGGTGTCTTTTTTTCCAAAATCAAGTTCACGTACACCAGGCGGGTGCCGAACGGCGAGAAACGGTCGTGGATCTTCAAGGTCGACCCGAGCGACGATGCACTCGAGTTGTACACGATCGGCCCCTGCTCATCCTGACGAAGTTTAAGTCGCCTCGAACGCGCTTGGCGGGCACAGGAAGAATAACGAGTCGTGCTCCTCACCGTCTCGACGACCCACGTCCCGGCCACCGATCTCGGGTTCCTACTGCACAAGCACCCGGGTCGCGTGCAGACGTTCGCCGAGTCGATGGGCGTCGCGCACGTCTTCTACCCGGAGGCGACGGACGAGCGGTGTACTGCAGCCCTGCTGCTGGAGGTTGATCCGGTCGGCCTGGTGCGCGGGCGGAAGGGGCCGTCGGGGGACGGGTTCGCGCTCGGGCAGTACGTCAATGACCGCCCCTACGCGGCGTCCAGCATGCTGGCGCTGGCCCTGAAGGACGTCTTCGGCACGGCGCTGACCGGGCGCTGCAAAGCCCGGTCCGATTTGGCTGAAGCGGCGATCCCGCTCGAGATCCACATCCCCGCGCTGCCCTGTCGCGGCGGTGCGGAGTTGGCTCGGATGCTCTTCGAGCCGCTCGGCTGGCAGGTCGAGGCCGCGACCGTCCCGCTCGACCCGGCCGTTCCGGAATGGGGTGACTCGCGCTACCTCGACGTTCGGCTGACGGGCGAGCTTCGGCTGTCCGATGCGCTGAATCAGCTCTACATCCTGCTGCCCGTCCTGGACGACGCGAAGCACTACTGGGTCAGTTCCGACGAGATCGACAAGCTGATCCGGGCCGGTGAGGGCTGGCTGGCCACCCATCCGTCCAAGACGTTGATCACCCGGCGCTACCTCGCGCACCGCCGCGAGCTGACCACCTCGGCGCTGGCCCGCCTGGCCGAGGTCGACGACACCGCTGCCGAGGATCTCGACGACGCCGTCGACGGAGCGTTGCCGCTCGACCCGCCCGACCGTCCCGTCCCGCTCGCTGAACAGCGTCGCGGGGCGGTGCTGGCCGCGGTGCGCGCGTCGGGCGCGAGCACGGTCGGTGACCTGGGCTGCGGCGAGGGCGTGCTCGTGCGCGAGCTGCTGGCCGACCGCACACTGCGCAGGATCGTGGCGGTCGATGTGTCGGCCCGTGCGCTGCAGATCGCGGGCCGCAAGCTCAAGCTCGACCGGATGAGCGAGCCCGAGCGGGCCCGTCTCGACATCTTCCAGTCCGCGCTGACCTACCGCGATGACCGGCTGGCCGGCCTCGACGCCGTGGTGCTCATGGAGGTCATCGAGCACGTCGACCTGCCGCGGCTCGCCGCTCTCGAGAGCGCCGTCTTCGGCCACGCCGCGCCGACGACGGTGATCGTGACGACGCCGAACGTCGAGCACAACGTGCGCTTCGAGACGCTGCCGGCCGGCACGATGCGGCACCGCGACCACCGCTTCGAGTGGACCCGAGCGGAGTTCGCAGCCTGGGCTTTGCGCGTGGCCGCCGATCACGGCTACGTCGTGCGCTACATACCCGTCGGTATGGACGACCCGGAAGTCGGCCCGCCCACGCAGCTGGCGATTTTCGACCGGAAGCCGGTGCCGGCATGACGCGCGAACTTGCGGTGCCGCAGCTCAGCCTCGTCGTGCTGATCGGGGTCAGCGGCGCGGGCAAGTCGACGTTCGGCCGCGCGCACTTCCGGCCCACCGAGGTCATCTCGTCGGACTTCTGCCGAGGCCTGGTCGCCGACGACGAGAACGATCAGGCCGCGACGCCGGCGGCCTTTGCGTTGCTGCACCACATCGTCGGCGTACGTTTGGCCGCGGGCCGGCTGACGGTCGTCGACGCCACGAACGTGCAGCCCGAGGCGCGCAAGCAGCTCGTCGAGGTGGCCCGCGCCCATGACGTGCTGCCAGTGGCCATCGTGCTCGACGTCCCCGACGACGTGTGCGTCCGGCGCAATGCCGCCCGCCCTGACCGCGGCTTCGGCGCCGACGTCGTGCGGCGCCAGCGCGATCAGCTGCGCCGCGGGCTGAAGGGCCTGCAGCGCGAGGGGTTTCGGACCGTGCACACGATGCGCGGTGTGGACGAGATCGCCGACGTACGCATCACCCGCACGAGGCTTTTCAACGACCTGCGCCACGAGCACGGGCCGTTCGACGTCATCGGCGACATCCACGGCTGTCGAGCCGAGCTGGAAAAACTGCTCGACGATCTCGGGTACGCGATCTCCCGCAATGCCGACGGCCGGGCGATCGACGCCCACCACCCAGACCGTCGGGCCGTGTTCGTCGGCGACCTCGTCGACCGCGGCCCGGACACGCCGGGCGTGCTGCGCCTGGTCATGGGCATGGTCGCGGCCGGTGCCGCGTTCTGCGTCCCGGGCAACCACGAGAACAAGCTGCTGCGGGCGATGCGCGGGCGCAACGTGCAGGTCACGCACGGTCTGGCTGAGTCGCTCGCGCAGCTCGCGGCCGAGACCGCGGAGTTCCGGAACGACGTCGAGACCTTCCTGGACGGGCTGATCAGCCATTACGTCTTCGACGACGGCGAGCTGGTGGTGTCGCACGCCGGGCTCGTCGAGCGCTACCACGGTCGGGCGTCCGGACGGGTGCGGGAATTCTGCCTGTACGGCCAGACGACGGGTGAGACCGACGAGTACGGGCTGCCGGTGCGCTACCCGTGGGCGCAGGAGTATCGCGGCCGCGCGATGGTGCTCTACGGGCACACCCCGGTGCCGTCGCCGGAGTGGATCAACAACACCCTCTGCCTGGACACCGGCTGCGTGTTCGGCGGCCGGCTGACCGCGCTGCGCTACCCCGAGCGCGAGATCGTGTCGGTGCCTGCGGCCGAGGTGTACTACGCGCCGGCCCGACCGTTCGTCGCAAACCCCGACGCGGCCACCAACGCAGCGGTGCGCGAGCCCGACGTCCTGGACATCACCGACGTCACGGGCAGCCGCGTCGTGGAGACGGCGTACCAGAAGCGGATCGGCGTGCGGGCCGAGAATGCGGCTGCGGCGCTGGAGGTCATGAGCCGCTTCGCGGTCGACCCGCGCTGGCTGCTCTACCTGCCGCCGACGATGAGCCCGGTGGCGACGTCGACGCGGCCGGACCTGCTCGAACACCCCGACCAGGCGTTCGAGGCGTTCCGCACCGACGGCGTGGACCAGGTCGTCTGCGAGGAGAAGCACATGGGCTCGCGCGCGGTCGCGCTCGTCTGCCGTTCGGCGGAGGTGGCCGCAGACCGCTTCGGCGCCACCGACGGGCGGGTCGGCGAGGTCTGGACGCGCACCGGGCGGGCGTTCTTCCGCCCTGAGCTGAGCGGGCAGCTCGTCGACCGGCTGCGGGTCGCGGCCGAGACGGCCGGTCTGTTCGACGAGCTCGACACACCCTGGCTCCTGCTCGACGCCGAGCTGCTGCCCTGGAGCGCCAAGGCCGAGCAACTGCTGCGCGACCAGTACGCCGCGGTCGGTGCTGCGGCGCGCTCGGCGCTGCCGGCGGCGGTGGACGTGCTCAGCATCGCGGCGAGCGCCGGCCTCGACGTCGCCGACCTGCTCGAGCGCACCCGCGCCCGGGCCACGAACGCCGAGGCGTTCAGCGCGGCGTACCGGCGCTACTGCTGGCCGGTCGACGGGTTGGACGGCGTCCGGGTGGCGCCGTTCCAGGTGCTCGCCAGCGAAACGGCCGCGCACCACACGCGCCCGCACCGCTGGCACCTCGAGCGCGCGGACCGGCTCGTCACAGCCGACCCCGAACTTGTCGCCCCGACCCGGCGGGTGTTCGTCGACACGACCGACACGGACTCGGTAGCAGCCGCCACCGAGTGGTGGACGCAGCTCACCGCCGCCGGGGGAGAAGGCATGGTCGTCAAACCCGCGGCCAACCTTGTTCGCGGCCCCAAGGGCGTCGTGCAGCCGGGGCTCAAGGTGCGCGGACGGGAGTACCTGCGCATCATCTACGGCCCCGACTACACCGAGCCGGTCAACCTCGACCGGCTTCGCGCCCGCGGCCTCGGCCACAAGCGTTCCCTCGCGCTGCGCGAGTACGCCCTCGGCCTGGAAGGCCTCGACCGCGTCGCCCGTGGCGAGCCGCTGTGGCGCGTGCACCAGTGCGTCTTCGGCGTCCTCGCACTCGAATCCGAGCCCGTGGACCCCCGCCTGTGACCCCCGCATCCGGTGATCAACAGCGCCAAAACGTCGGCAGACGACAGTTCGACGCTGTTGATCAAGGGGTCCGGGTGATCCAGGGCGACCCGAGCCTGCCGCCGGGGTTCGCGCACCCGCACGCGTCCGAGCAGGCCCGGGCCATCGCCGAGCGGGGGACGATCCTGCGGGTGCAGGTCGGCTCGGGCGTGCACGGCACGTCCGTCACCGGTCAGGACGACCGCGACGAGATGGGGATCTGTCTTGAGCCGCCGGAGTTCGTCACCGGGCTGGCCCGGGTGCCAGCCGGCACCGGCGCGGAGACCTACACAGTCGCGTTCGAGCAGTACGAGCGGCACACGGTCTGGGACGAGCCCGGCGGTGTGGCCAACCGGTCCGGCGCGGGTGATCTGGACGTCATCATCTACGCGGCCCGGAAGTGGTGCCGACTTGCACTGTCCGGCAACCCGACCGTGCTGCTGCCGCTGTTCGTCCCGGACGAGGAGGTGATGATCCGCACGGCTGCCGGCGCCGAACTAGTCGCGCACGCCGATCGGTTCGTCTCGCGCCTGGCCGGCGAGCGCTTCCTCGGTTACCTGCGATCACAACGGGCGGCCATGACGGGTGAATCCGGTGCGCACACGAACCGTCCCGAGCTGGTGGCCGTCCACGGCTACGACACGAAGTACGCGATGCACGCGTTGCGCCTCGGGGTGCAGGGCATCGAGCTGCTGAGTACGGGACGGATCACCCTGCCGATCCCGGAACCGGACCTCGGCTACCTGCGCTCGATCCGGCGGGGCGAGGTCGCGCTGCCCGAGGTCGTGGCTGCCATCGACGATGCCGCCGCGCGGCTGAGTGCGCTGGCTGTCGCGTCATCCGTGCCTGAGCAACCGGACCGTCGCTGGGTCGACGAATGGCTGCACCGAGCCCACCTCGAGTACTGGCGCGCCGGGAGCTGAATCCCGTGTCCCCCAGCACATCCAGGCCACAGCGGAGTGCGCACGGGTAGGACTTCTCGGATGTCGAACCACGGCACAACACGGCGTTCGACGAGGGGCAGTCCCGAATGGTGGCAATGGTCAGCAGCGCGCAGGTGCGCCGAGTGGAACAGGCGACCAAGCGTCACCGGTTCGGGTTGGCCGCGATCCTGGTGGCCATCGTCCTCGTCGGCGCCTGTGCGTTGATCTTCGGTCCGGCTCGCGGCGCGCGGGACGACCTGGCGCATGTGCGCGACGACGTGCACGGCACCAACGTGACCACGCACGCCAGCCTGACGACCACCCGCCGGACGCTGGCCGAGACGACGGCCCTGCTACGCAGCACCCAGACGTCGCTGGCTGTGGCTCGCCAGGGACTGCTGATCGCGCAGAGTTCCCAACGGTTGGCCCGCACGACGACGGCGAACACCACCGCCCTGCTCACCCAGACCACGAACACCGCGACCACCGTGCGTCGGGTGCTCGCCTCGTTGGGCAGCCTGCAGCAGCTTCAGGGCGACACCACCGCCATCGCCCGCAGCGTCTCAGCCGGTGTATCCCTTGCCCGCAGCACCCTGACCCTTGCGCAGCAGACGCTTGCGACCGGACAGGCCGCGCTGTCGGTGGCAACGAACACGCTCGCCACATTGCGCCGGTCGGAGGCGCTGCAGCGGCAACTTCTGACCGTCGCGCAGCAGACCCTCCGTCAGGTCCAGGAACTGAACGCCAAGTTGCCGCTGCCCGCGCTCGTGCCCGTCAAGTGACGCCACCCCGTTTGTCGGGCCGGACGCGCGGGGACACCCCGGTCATGACCGCAGCTCCGAACGCCGCGTTGCAGCGTATTCGCGGTTGGGTCGTGGGTCGTTCCAACGGCGCCGACTTCGCGGTGTCCCGCCGCTGCCGACACCAATTCGCCGACCTCAGCAACGGTCACGTCGACGCCGAGGGGTGCCTGGTGTGCCCCTGGCACCAGTCGCGCTACGACGTCACAGACGGGCGGATGGTCAGCGGGCCGCGCGGAATGCTCGGGTGGCACGGACCCACGCCGGGGTACACGCAGCTGGTCAAGGCTTTCGGCCGTGTCGTGCCCCTGCGCGTCGGTCAGGTGCGCCGACACGGCGACCGGATCGACGTGCAGTGACCGCCGCGCGGCCGCTGTCGCTGGCCGTGCTCGGGGATTCCATCGCCTACGGACAGGGTGCGGCTCGGTCGGCGGACACCGTCGGCGCGCGACTCGCCGCTGCGCTCGGCGACGCGGGCACTCCCATCGCATTCACGGTGCACGCCGTGCCCGGAGCGCGTAGCGCAGCGCTCGCCGGCCAGGTGCGGGCTGCGACAACCACGCAGCTCGACCTCGCCGTGATCATCATCGGCGCCAACGACGTCACCCACCTCGTGCCGGTGGACCAGGCCGCAGAGCGCCTGGCAGCAGCGGTGCGCACCCTGCGTGCACACGGGGTACGCGTCGTCGTTGCCCCTGCACCGGACCTCAGCGCAGTCCCGCTGGTCCCACCGCAGTTCCGCGACCTCGCCCGCTCGGTCAGCGCCTCATTGCGCCGAGCACAGACCCGCGCAGCGGTGCGGGAGGGCGCCCGGGTCGCCGTCGTCGAGGACGCGCTGCGCGACGCCTTCGCAGCCGACGTGCGGCTGTTCTCGGCCGACCGGTTCCACCCGTCGAGTGCGGGCTACGCGGTGATCGCCGAGGCGCTGCTGCCGGCCGTGCAGGCCGCTGCGAATGACGTCGTCGACGGGCGACGCCACTCAGCCTGACCCGCCAGAGCGCGCTCAACGTGGCTTCGTTACCTGGCCCCGGGGGTCGGGGGACAACGACATTGGCGGTCAAAACGCTGGCTGTCGGGACGTGCGGCCCGCTCGGCGCACCCGTTGTTGAGCGGGCCGTACGTGTCCCGGTCAACGCAGATCTCAGAGATGGTCCCGTTTCTGGGTGATCTGGAACGAGTCGATCTGCCCGCGTCCGTCGTGCTTGCGGTGCAGGTGGTTCTCGAGGTCACCGACGATCAGCGCCACGTCACCCTTGTCGGCGACGCGCAGGGTTCGCGCGTCGATGCTCGCGGCGCAGCTCACCCACCCACGTGGTGTAGGCCGGCTTATCCATGACGTTGCCGGTGCCGCCGACGTGCACGTAGTCGTCGGCCAGAATCTCGCCGAGCGCGTCGGCGTCGGCGGCGTTGGTGGCCGCCACCCGTCGCTGCTCGAGGTCGAGGACCTCTTCGGTGGTGGTCATGACGTCCCTTCGTCTTACGGGTGGAGGTCGCGTCAAGAGGGGCGGTGACTGCGTGTCGGTCCTCGGGTGACTCGGTGATCGGGCGGCCCAACCGAGCCCCGATCGCGGCCGCCTCGCGCATGATCGCCGAGCACAGGTCACGGACGAGGGGGTCAGCGAGCACCTGGTCGAGCGTGGCGCCGGTGAGGTCCGACACCGGGTTCATGGTCATGTTGCCCCAACACGACGTCCTGCTCGCCTAGGTCCGCCGCCACCTCGGCAGCCCGGGCTGGTGACCGCACCAAGTCGCCGGCGCTGTGCAGCCGCCAGCCGTGCGCCTGCAATGCCGCGAACGTCGCTCAGCGCGCCAGGGCGCTGACCTCGGCCGCGCCCGATGCCCCCAGCCGGGTCCCGAGCCAACCGCCGATGGCCCCGGGTCCGACGATGCCGACCTTCACGACGCCATTGTCAGGAGCCCACCTGACTGGCGGGCGGCGCGGTGATGGTGACCGGCTGGTTGTACCTGGTGACCCCGAAGCTGGTCGAGACGGCCTTGCCGGCAACGGTCAACTGCTCGGTGACCTGGACGGGGCGCCCGGCGCTGTCGACGTACAGGTCGATCGGCAGCGTGCTGATGCCGGCCTGCACCAGCGCGCTGCGACCTGCGTAGTTGGTGGGCAGCTTGGCTACGCCGACCACGACGTAGTAGTGCGTCGTCTTGATCCCGTTGACGGTCGTCGAGCCCCGATTGGTGATCGACTGCGCGGCTTGCGCGAAGATGCCGGCGCTGTCGACCGCCGTTGACTGCGAGGACTGCAGGCTCTGCGCAAGACCCCTGATCGTCGGATCGCTGCTGTCGGTGCTGACGAGGACCCACGGCTTCGTCGACCTGTTCAGACGGGCCGGCAACTTTGCGTATGTCTTGCCGTCCAGCTGGATCAGCCGCAGGGTGCCTGCGCCGGGGATGGTCTCGGTGAGATCCAGGCCGACCAGCTTGCCCGCGGCGAGCGTCTCGTCGCCGACACCGGTGATCACCTGACCGCCAGTGCTGATGCGCAACGTGATGTGCGCCGACTTCGTCGAGCTGAGCCCTTCTCGCAACGTCGAGGCAAGACCCTCGGGGGTGGTGATCGCGCCGCTGGGCGCCGCGCGGCCCCCACCGCCCGCGCCGGATCCGGTCGGGGTACCCGACGTGGTCGACGAGCAGGCGGTCAACGCGGCGGCAGCAATGCCGGTAACGACGGCAACGATGAGTCGACAGCGCTCCATGACCGAGAAGTATGCGCTAGCGCGATGCAGTCCGCGGGCACAGTGAGAGCATGAGTGACTATGTGCTGCAGGTGAACTACCGCGAGGACGAGGAACCGGTTCGGATCACGCTGCACGACTACAGTCCCGGCGACGCCGAGACCGCGCATCAGGCCCTCGAGACCGAGATCGAGCACGCCAGGGCGATGCATGCACCGGTCCTGCTCAGCGGCACCGCTACCGCCGGCGACCCGAATTCCGGAGTCCCGATCGACCCGGCCCGCGTCACCGGCGTCGATCTCGTCGAACCGACCGCCTAGGAGCGCGGTCCGACGGGGATGTCGCCGCGCAGCGTGACGCGGTGCATCACCCGTTGCACGTCGCCGTAATTGAAGTCTGCGTAGTGCGCGGTGCTGCGATTGTCCCACATGACCACGTCACCGGCGCTCCACCGGTGGCGTACGAGGTGCTCGGGCTTGGTGAGGTGGGCGAAGAAGATGTCCAGCAAGCCCCGGCTCTCGGCGTCGCTGACGTCGAGGATGCGGGTGGTGAAGCCCGGGTTCACGAACAACGAGCGGCGCCCGGTCTCTGGGTGGACGCGCACCACTGGCTGACGTACCGGCACGAGCTGACGGACCTTCTCGCCGTCCCAATCGTTGCCCTCGCCACCGCGTCGCTTCTCGAGGTACTCGGCGAACTCGCGGCTGCCGTCGTGCTCGGCCTCGAGCTGGTCGGCGAGTTCGCGGACGGTGGGGGTGAGTGACTCATAGGCCGCTTCGAGGTCGACCCAGTTGGTGTTGCCGCCGACGTCCGGGAGCTTGACCGCCCGCAGGATCGAAGCCATCGGAGGACGTGGCATGAACGTGACGTCAGTGTGCCAGATGTCCGAGCGTCCGCCGTCGTAGCTGTCGAGCGCGTAGACCTCGGGGTGATCATTGGTCGCGCCGGCAACCACCGGGTGCGACACGGTCAACTCACCCATCGCCAGTCCCAGCGCGACCTGCGCGTCGATGTCGATCGCCTGGTCGGAGAAGAACAGCACCTTGTGTCGGGCGAGCAGCGCGCGCAGCCCGGCGCCCTCACCGGCGGCCGCGACCTCGCGCAGGTCGACGTCGTGGACGCGCGCGGCGAAGGTGGGCAGCAGTCGTTCGACGTGCGTCTCGAATGTCGGATCTGACGCGGTGGGGGCAATCTGTACGGCGGTCATGTCACACCTCACGAGTTGACTTCATCATTGTCTACCGAGATTATAGGCTAGTGACGATCATGGGAGCCGTAGGGCGCACTGCGTTCCACTGCTGTCGCTGACGATCCGCGGCACTACCCCGACCTACCCCGACCTACCCCGCTCAGCGCGCTGATGCGGATTACCCGGCGTTCCGCGCACTGCGGTTCCGAATGAGGAGATTTCTGCGTGAAGCACAACCGACTGTCCGCCGTTGGAAGAACTACGGCACTCACGTCGCTCATCGTGGCCGCGGCCGCCCTGCTGGCCGCGTGCGGCTCGTCCGGGTCTGGTTCCGGCTCGGCTTCTGGTTCGGGGTCGGGCACCTCGGGTTCCGGTTCCGGTTCCGGCGGGAGCTCGTCGACGATCGGAATCGGGTTCTTCCAGAGCGCGACGATCGGTTCCGAGGTCCTGGTGAAGGGCAACAAGGACCTTGCCGACAAGGTCGGGGCGGAGATCAAGCTGACGCCGATCGACTCGGGCGTGACCGGCCTGGCCTCGCTGCGCGGTGGGGCGTTCCCCTTCGCCTCCGGCGTCGGCAACCCGCCGGTCACCGGCGCGATCGCCAATGACACCAAGCTCAAGGTGATCTTCGCCGAGTACTACGACGCTGCCGAGCTCATCGTCGGCTCCAAGATCAAGCAGAACAGCGACCTGGCCGGTAAGACGGTCGGTGCGCTGCAGGGCTCGTCCGAGGACTTCGAGATCCGTGGCTGGCTGGCCAAGGAGGGTCTGGCCAGCAAGACCAAGGTGGTCGGTTTCCCGAGCGAGCAGGCCATCGAGGCCGCCTACAAGTCCGGCCGCATCGACGCCGGATACGTCGAGGTCGCCCAGGCGCAGGACCTGTTGAAGAACAAGTCGAACCGCAGCGTGGTCACCGCGCAGCAGATTGCCAAACTTGGGATTGCCTCGCTCAACGTCCTGGTGGTTACTGACGCCTACGCGAGCAAGCACAAGCCTGTTGTGCAGAACCTGGTCTGCCAGATGCTGAACGCTCAGGCGAAGGCCGTCGGTCCCGACGCGGACACCTACATCACCAACGGCTCCAAGTTGGTCGGCGCGACACCGGCGGTGGCCATCGCGGCGACGAAGGGTCTGCCGTTCGTCTCGACGCAGGACCAGCTGACCTGGTTCGGCACGTCCTCGGACGCCTCGACCAGCAAGCTCGCGCAGTCCTACGTCCTGACCGGCCAGTTCCTGAAGGACCAGGGCCGGGTCACGACCGTCCCGACCGCGGCGCAGATCGGTTCGCACATCGACCCGAGCTACGTCCAGCAGGCGGTCAAGGACGGCTGCGGCAAGTGACGTCCGTTTTCGAGGCGCCGAGCCAGGCACCGGCCGCCGTCGAGATCAAGGGTGTCCGCAAGCAGTTCGCCGGGCGCTCCCGCCGATCGGCGGGGCGCCTGGCCCTCGACGGGTTCGACCTCACCGTCCGTGAGGGCGAGTTCCTGTGCCTGCTCGGCCCGTCGGGGTGTGGCAAGTCGACCCTGCTCGATCTGCTGGCCGGCTTCTCCGAGGCCGATGGCGGAGAGGTGCTGGTCGACGGGTCGCCGGTACGGGGCCCGGGTGCCGACCGGGGCGTGCTGTTCCAGACGCCGATGCTGTTCCCGTGGCTCACTGCGTTGGACAACGTGCTGTACGGCCCACGCGCGCGCCACGAGAGCGGCAAGGAGACCCGCGAGCGTGCCCTAGAGCTGCTCGACACGGTCGGTCTCGGCAAGGCGGTGCACTCCTACCCGCACGAGCTGTCCGGCGGTATGCGCCACCGGGCCGCGTTCGCCCGGGTGCTGATCAACAAGCCGAAGCTGCTGCTCATGGACGAGCCGTTCGGTGCACTCGACGCGATCACCCGGGTGGCCATGCAGAAGTTCCTGCTCGAGCTGTGGCAACGCGAACGCGTCACGATCGTGTTCGTCACGCACGACGTCGAGGAGGCTGCGTTGCTCGGTGACCGGGTGTGCGTCATGACCGGCAGCCCCGGGCGGGCTCGCCTGCTGTTGGACGTCGACCTGCCGCGGCCGCGCACGATCGAGAGCACCGAGACGCTGGAGTTCGTGCGCATCAAGCGGCAGATCCGCGAGGCGCTGGAAGACACGGAGGCTGCACGATGAGCGAGACAGGGGTTGCTCCCCAGTTCCTTGCGGACAAGGACGCGCTGGCGTTCGAGGAGCAGCGGCAGCGGCGCACGTTCTCGTTCGCCCGCCTCGGGTTCGGCCTGGTCGGCCTGGTGCTGTTCCTCGTGATCTGGGAGATCGCAGCGAAGATCAAGAATGACCCGGCGATCCTGCCTACGGTGCCGGCCACGGCGAAGACCTTCTGGCACTACCTGTTCCACAAGTACCCGCCGGTCGGCGGTCACACCCTCGTCGGGCATGCCTTGACGAGCACGCGTCGCATCGTGTCGGGCTGGGCCATCGGCGTGGTCATCGGCGTCGCGCTCGGCGGGACCATGGCCTCGGTGCGCGTCGTGCGGTTCATGGTCGACCCGATCATCGAGTTCCTGCGCCCGCTGCCGCCGCTGGCCTTCCTGCCGCTGCTCATCGTCTGGCAGGGAATCAACGACGCCCCGAAGATCACGTTGATCGGCATCGGGGTCACCCCGATCCTCACCATCGCCACGGTGACGGCGCTTGACGCCGTCCCGCCAGAGCTGGTGCAGGCCAGTCGCTCCCTGGGCGCGTCGCCGCTGTGGTCACTGCTGACGGTCCGTCTTCGTGCCGCGCTGCCGACGATCATCACCGGGATGCGCCTGGCCATGGGTGGCGCGTGGACAAGCGTCGTGGCGGCTGAGCTCATCGCCAGCACCAGTGGTCTGGGTTACCTGATCAACCAAGCCGGCCAGAACCTGCAGATGTCGCTGTTGCTCAGCGGCATCGTGGCCATCGGCATCATCGGGATCTTCTTCGACAGCCTGCTGCGTCTCCTGCACCGGCGCACCGATCCGACGAGCCGGTAACGCATGACGCTGCATCTGCACTGGTACCTGCCGACCAACGGCGACGGCCGGGGCATCGTCGGCTCCGGTCGCGCCGGGCCCGGCGGCGTGGGGGAGAAGTACGCCGTCGAACGGGCGCCGGACATCGAGTACCTCGCCCAGATCGCCCGCTCGGCCGAGCAGCTGGGCTTCGAGGCCGTCTTGACGCCTACCGGCAGTTGGTGCGAGGACGCCTGGCTCACTACGGCGGCGTTGTCGCAGGTGACCGACCGGCTGAAATTCCTGGTCGCTTTTCGACCCGGATTCATCAGCCCAACTCTCGCCGCGCAGCAGGCGCAGACATTTCAGCGGATCAGCGGCGGCCGGCTGCTGCTCAACGTGGTCACCGGCGGCGACCCGATCGAGCAACGGCGCTTCGGTGACTTCCTGGCCCACGACGAGCGTTACGCGCGCACCGCAGAGTTCCTGCAGGTGTTGCGCGGCGCCAGCCGTGGCACGCCGTTCGACTTCGTCGGCAAGCACTTCGAGGTCGAAGGTGCCACCGCGGCTGTGAGCGAGTGGGGTTTGCCGCCGTTGTTCTTCGGTGGCGCGAGCCCGGCGGCCGAGGACGTCGCGGCCGAACACGTCGACGTCTACCTGGCCTGGGGCGAGACGCCGCCGCAGATCAAGACGCGCCTCGACCGGATGCGCGAGAAGGCCGCCGCGGCCGGACGCACGCTGAGCTTCGGGATCCGGCTGCATGTGCTCGGCCGCGACACGTCCAAGCAGGCCTGGGACGAAGCGCAACGCATGGTCGACGATCTCGACCCGGCGCGGATCGCCGAGGTGCAGCAGCAGCTCGCCGCCATGGACTCCGTCGGCCAGCGCCGGATGCAGACGCTGCACGCCGGCAGCCGCGCCGAGCTCGAGATCTACCCGAACCTCTGGGCCGGGTACGGGCTTGTCCGCGGCGGCGCCGGCACCGCGGTGGTCGGCAGCCATGAAGAGGTCGCCGAGCGGCTTGAGGAGTACCACGTCCTTGGCATCGACCACGCGATCCTGTCAGGGCAGCCGCACCTGGAGGAGGCGTACTGGTTCGGCGAGGGCGCCGGCCGCTTGCTGCGTCAGCGCGGCGTGGTGGGTTCTCCCGCAGTCGGTGCGCCTGCGTAAGCCGCGCTGCGGCCCTCACTGACCCGGCCGGCGCGGACCTGCTCCACCGCCAAGCGCACTTCGTCGACCAGCTCGTCGACGACGTGGACGTGATACGGCGACAGCATCACGTGCAGCCCGCTCGGTTGACGGTTCAGCCACCACCGGCGGTCCTCCAGCACGTCAGCCACTGCGCTGAGGTCGAGGTCATCGCTGGTGAACTGCAGTACCGGTCCGTCGGGCCGGGTCGTCAGCCGAAGGCCGGCGATGCTCTCGATGCCGGCGATCAGCGTCCGGGTGGCGGTGCGGGTGGCCTCGGCCTTGCGGAGGAACCCGTCTCGACCGTGGTAGCGCAGCGAGGCCCAGGCGCCGGCGATGGGCGGCGCGGGCCGGGTGCCAGCAGGCGTCGCGGTGCCGTACAGGCCGCCACCCCACACGCCGTCGTCGAACCACACCCGCTTCGCGGCCAGCTCCTGATCGCGGAACAGGATCACCGAGGCGCCCTTGAAGCTGTAGCCGTATTTGTGGATGTCGGCGCTGATGCTGGTGACGCCGGCGACCCGGAAGTCCCACGCGGGGACCGGTTCGCCGAGCTGCTCCCAGAACGGCAGGATCAGCCCGCCCAGGCAGGCGTCGACGTGACACAGCACCCCGGTTTCGGTCCCGGCGGCGGCAACGGCTTCGACCGGGTCGACGACGCCGTACGGGTAACACGGGGCGCTGGCCACGACCATCGCGGTGTCCGGGCCGATGGCGGCCCGCAGCTCGGCGATGTCGAGTCGCTTGTCCGGACCGACCGCGACCCGGGTCTGCCGCACACCCAGCAGGTGACACGCCTTGGCAAACGCAGGATGTGCAGTCACCGCCGTGACGATCTCCGGGTTGGCGATGCCCCGCTCCCGGGCGACTGTGCGCGCCACCGAGACGGCGACGAAGATCGATTCCGTGCCGCCGCTCGTCAAACCACCGGCGCCGGCCGACCCGTGCAGCAGATCGGCCACCATGTCCGTGGTCTCCGACTCCAGTCGCGCCAGGCTGGGGAAGCGACGCGGGTTCAACGCGTTCTCGGCCAGGTACTCCTGGCTGGTCGCCTCGAGCAGTCGCTCGAGCTCCGGATCGTCAGGATGGAAGATCAGACTGAAGATGCGGCCCTCGCGCCAGGGCGCGTCGTCGTGGCGGTTGCGCCGCAGCTGCGCGAGCACCTCGGACGGCTCGCTGCCCAGTGTTGGCAGCATCCCGGATTGGTCCGACACGATGCCCCCTCAGGCCGAACCGAGCAGCTTGCCGCTCTTGGACACCGTCGGGTCGGTGCACGCGGACAGGTCGAAGCAGCAGGGCCGTCGTTTGCCGTTCGTCATTTTCGAGATCGTCACCTCGACCCGGCGCCGACGGGTCGCTGGGTTCGCGGTCGCGTTCACCCACCGCACCCATTCCCAGCGCGCCATCGGCGTGATGTCGGTCCACATCGTCTGGATAGTGGCAGACGCCTGCGAAAGGGCCGCTGCCAGATCGCCGGGCACGTCTGGCTCCGGCCAGTCCCGCACCACCTCGATGGCGAAGGCGACGTGGTCGCCAATCCCGATGCCAGCGCTGTGCTGCAGTTGCTCGTCGACCCGCAGCCAGTGGCCCCGCGCGCCGTCGGGCTCGAGCACCGTGCGGAAGTCGTGGCCCGCCACCGAACCCCGGACGGCCACCTGGCCGCGCGACGGCAGGCAGGCGCTGGCGGCCTGCGGCAGGCGCGCAATCGTCGAGGAACCAATCGTTTCCAGGACGGTCGTGAACTCGACCGCCTGCGCAGTACGTTGCGTCTGGGCGATTCTCTGCGTCACGGCACGAATGTTCCCACGACTCGACTCGACAGTCAGGGGCACATCTCAGAAGCTGCTGGTGCCCCTGGGGCTGCCGAGGCCGGTCGGCCCGTCCCAGCCCGGCCGGGCCGTGCACCAACGGCTGGGGTAACCGGAGCATGTGCCGGTGCTGCCCGACGTGATGTCGTTCAAACCGCCCTGGTGGGCCCAGGTGTAGGACCCCGGGTAGCCCTTCGTATTGCCAGACAGGGCGTAGACGCCGGCGATGATCGGTGTTGCAGCACTGGTGCCACCGAAGACCTGCCAGCCGGACTTGCCCTGGTAGGTGGCCACTCCGGTACGGGGGTCCGCGACTGCGGCGACATCAGCGACCGCCTTGCCCGGGCAGGAGGAGGCGGTCGTCTGCCACTGCGGCTTTGCGTTCTTGGTCGAGCAACCGCTGCCGGACCCCGCCCAGGCCGTTTCCGTCCAGCCGCGCGCATTGTTCGCTCTCTTCAGGCTGGTGCCGCCGACCGCGATCACGGTCCGGTAGGTGGCCGGGGCGTTCGCGGAATGGCCGTTGTCGCCGGTCGATGCCGTGATGGCGATGCCGGGATGGTCGTAGGCGGCGCTCTGGGAGGTGTCACTGCTGCTGTAGCTGTTGCTGATGGCCGACACCTGCTGCGTCGCGGCGTAGTTCACGGCGGTGGCCAGGTTGACCATCGACGAGGTTGTCGCCTGGACGAGCAGGATCCTGCAGGAGGCACAGGCCGCGGACACCATGTCGAGATCGAGATCGGTCTCGCTTGCCCACGCGGCATTCGCAACCGGCATGCGCGACCCACCCGATTGGCTCACCTTGCGCAAGCAGCCGTTCGCAATCGTGCAGGCCGGCAAGCCGAAGGTCCTGCGGTAGACGGCGAGGTTGGCGGCCGCAGCCGGGTTGTCGTAGGCACTGATGACGGCGACCGTCCTGCCGCGGCCGGCGGTTGCGGAAAGCGCGTACGCCGAGCGGATGTCAGCAGGAGTCAGACCGCGCGGCTTTCCGGCTGTGGTCGACGCTGGTGTGGCAACGGCGCCCACCACAACCTGCGCGTCGCAGGTGGCATAACCCGCCGGTGCCACGTTGCAGACCGTGTCCAAGGCCAACCGCGATCGCTGCGCCGGTGTCGCTCCCGCCGCGCCGGCCGAGTCCAGCACAAGCACGAGCACCGAAACGAGCAGGACCCTGATGAACGAAGAGCGGCGCACGATTACCCCCGGTAACGGCGCCTAAGGCACCTAACGGGGATATTACACTAGGAAGATACTTCCTAGTCAACTATTTCCGGGAGCGCGCCAGCTCGACGGTCACGGTAGTTCCGCGGCCGAGCTCGCTGTCGATCTGCGCCGGTCGATATCGGGCGCAGATCTCCAGGCCGGCTCGCGCAGGACGCATGGTGAGCAGGTTGCGCTGGATGGACTCGGCGAGCCTTCGCGAGCGCTGGGCAGTCTGGGCGTTGGCCAGCACGGGGCCGGCGCGTTGTGCGACCTCCAGAGCGGCAGAAAGCTCGTCGGGCGTGTGGCCGCCCCGCTCGCGGGTCGTGACCAGGGTCAGCGCACCAAACGTCGACCCGCCGGCAACAAGCGGGATGACTGCTACCCCGTGCGGGTCGAGGCTTTGCGAAGCCGGGCCATATGAGGGTCCGGTTGCTGCGCTCGGATATCGGTCTCGTCGGCTTCCGCGACTACATAGGGCTCGCCAGTGCGCAGCGCGACTGCCAGCGGGGTGTCCGGTGTCATCATCAGCACACGTCGATCGGCGTAGGAGGCGACCTCGGTGGTTCGTGACGGGTCACGATGCGCGACCGCGACGTCGCGCAGCCCGCGCTCGTCGTCAACGATCGTGACCAAGCTCCAGTCTCCCAACCGCGGGACGACCAGGCGGGCGAGTCGGGCCATCGCGTCGTCTGCCTCGCGCGCGCTGGCCAACGCCTCGCTGACCTCCACCAGAAGCGCAAGCCGCTGCCGGCTCGCATCAGCCTCGGCCCGAGCGACCTCCGCGTCAGCGCTCGCGGCGCAGGCCCTCGCATAGGCCAGCGAGTTGTCCAGCAACAACGCGGCGCGGGCGGCGACGTCCTTCGCGATGCCAAACTGTTGTGCCGTCCATGGCGCCTCGGAGTAAACCCACAACACCCCGACGGCTTGGCCTCGCGCAACCAACTGCAGCACACCACCCGCCTGCGCGTCGAGAAGGTTCAGACGCTCGCGGGCCACCGGGTCTTCGAGCTTGGCTAGCCCCGCCTGATGCGCACCCGACTGCAGCGCCAGGGGTTGCTGCGCAGCGAGCGAATGCGGTGATTTACCGTGACCGGAAATCGCTGAAACCGTTGCTGGGTAAGGGATTGAGTGTGACTCGCAGCAGCAAGTGGCGCGATTTTCGCAGCGCTATGTGGCCGGCCGCATGGCGTCCGCCGCCGTCCTGCCCGTAGGCGGATCGGTCTGCGGGAACGAGTCGCTCGTCCGGGAGAGTGCTGAGTGGGGCCAGATAACGTCGTAGCAAGGGGCCAGCCTCAGCCTTCCCAGCGCAGCTCGCCATCGACGAGGGTGTCGGTCGGCGCCAGCCCGATCGCTCGGGCGACGCCCTGCGACGCGACGTGCGAGGGATGTATGTGGGCCACGATCGTGACCGCGGCTTGTCCGCGCAGCCATGACGCGACGGTCGCTGCCCCCTCTTTGGCGTGCCCCTTGCTCTGGTGAGCTGATGCGACGACCCAGGCGACCTCGGCCACCGCCCTGAGGCCGTCATCGGTGACCGTGGCCTGCACTGTGCCGACCGGAGCCCGGTCGGCTCTCACACGCATTACCCAGTTCAACCAGCGCTGCGCACCGTCCGGGGACCGGCCCACGGCCTGCCTGATGTAGCGCGCGCGCAGCCCCGCCAAGGTCTCCGGTTCCCCGCCGATGAACTCGTGCAAGGCCGGATCGGCCAGCAGCGGTGCCAACTCCTCGGCATGCTCCACTCGCAGCGGTTCGAGATCCAGAGTTGGGCCGGCGAGAGGAGCCGCAGTCAGGTCGCTCATCGACGACGGTCAGACATACGTAGAGCGTAGGCCGACGGCTGAAGGGCTTAGCCGGCGGCGTTCCTGACCGACGGGTGCAGCATGACCAGCGCGGGCCCGAGCATCGCGAGCCCGACGGCCCGTACGACGGGGCTTGGGGACACGAGAACACCAATGGCCCCGCCGAGCCCGAATCCGATCGGGACGATCGCGGTGTTCAGCGCCCGGTAGGAAGCCGTCGCGAAGCACGGTCGGCCTGAGGGATAGACCTGGCGCGGAAGGTCTGCACACGGACTAGCGCCACGCCTGAGCAGAACTCGTCAAGGATGAACCCGACGATCGCCACGGCCAGACCTGACGGTCCACCCAGCGCAACGCCGACGCCGATGACCGCGTAGGCCGCTGTCGCACCAAAGCCGGATAGCGAGAGCCCTAGAGGCCCGCCAAAGGGCCCGGGCAGACGGTGCGAGCAGTAAGGCCCCGAAGACAGCGAACGCGACCGCGTACTCATGACGGCCCCATACGAGGCGGCGGACAGCGGGGTCCGCTGCAGCAGCGCGATGAGCAGCAGCGGCTGAATGACGCATTGGCCCAGGTTGTAGAGCGCAGCCCACACCGTGATCCGCCGCAGCGCGGGGGTCGCGAGGTTGCATCGCATCCCGTGACGCAGCGACCCGTGGTGGCCGCTGTCGGGCAGCGCACCGGGCCGGTCCGGCGTGGCATCCATCGCGCGCGGGGTCTACGCGATCCGCCGGCCAGGTGAGGGCAGGCTTCCTAACATGGCAGTCTGTCGGCATGAGCTTGTTGACAACCCTGGTGCTGGGGTTCATCGCTGGGATCACGATCGTGATCGGCCTGCCTGTCGGCCGGATGCGCCGGCCGGCGCCGGGCCTACGGGTGTTCTTGAACGCCACCGCGGTCGGCGTGCTGATGTTCCTGTTCTGGGACGTGCTCGCCGCGGCGTGGGAGCCGATCGACGCGGCCCTCGGGGCGGTCCACGACGACACGGGGACGCTGGCTCCGGTGTTCGGCTACGGCACCCTGTTCGCGGTCGGCCTCGCGGTCGGGCTGCTCGGGCTGGTCGCCTATGACCGCTACATGGCCCGCGCCTCCCGGGCCGGACACGGCGGTCCCGGAGCAATGGCCGTCACCGAGCGCCCGGTTCGCACGCGCGGGGTCAGCACGTGGTCGCCCGCGCGCCGGCTGTCTCTGCTGATCGCGGTCGGCATCGGACTGCACAACTTCGCCGAGGGACTGGCCATCGGACAGGCGGCCGCCAGCAATGCCATCGCCCTGGCCACCGTGCTCGTGATCGGATTCGCCCTGCACAACGCCACAGAAGGCTTCGGGATCGTGGCCCCACTGGCCGCGGACGAGGACATCGACGGCGTCGACACGCGGCCGAGCTGGGGATTCCTGCTGGCCATGGCGGCCATCGGCGGCGGCCCGACGTTCATCGGCACCGCGGTCGGGCACAACTTCACCTCCACGCCGGTCAGCGTCGTGTTCCTCACCCTGGCCGCGGGATCCATCGTCTACGTGATTGCCCAGCTCCTTGGGGTCGCCGCCCGCGCAAAGCGCCCCGATCTCGTTGCCTACGGACTGCTGCTCGGCATCCTGGCCGGCTTCATCACCGACGCCGTGGTGTCCGCCGGCGGCGCGTGACCGCGCTGCTCTGCACGGCCCGCGCTACGGCTGTGCAATACATCCTCGCTACATGAGGCCCGCGGCATGGTCGGCGTAACCGCCGAACGGAGCGCACCGCATGATCGCCGCAGAGCATGGCCACACCAGGGTTGTCGTCCCCACCTACAACGAGCGGGCCAATCTCCCGATCGTGCTCGAGCGGCTGCTCGCGCTGCCGGTGCCGGATCTTCGCGTTCTCGTCGTCGACGATGGATCGCCCGACGGCACCGGTGAGCTCGCCGACGACCTGGCGCGCTCGAGCGGTCATCGGGTACAGGTCCTGCACCGGGCCGTCAAGAACGGGCTAGGGCGGGCCTACGTCGCGGGGATGAGCAACGCGCTCGCCCACGGCGCCACCACGGTGATCCAGTTGGACGCGGACCTCTCGCACCCGGTCGAGACCGTCCCGCTCATGCTTGCCGCGCTGAACGACGGGCCGGCCGATGTCGTTGTCGGATCCCGCTACGTCGCCGGCGGCTCGACCGCCCGGGAATGGCCGTGGCATCGACGCGCCCTGTCGCGGGCGGCGAACTCCTACGTCGACCACATGCTGCACCTGGGGGTGCGCGACGTGACGTCCGGCTTCAAGGCGTGGCGGGCCGAGGCGTTGCGCGCCGTCGACCTGCCGTCCTGCGACGCTCAGGGTTACGCCTTCCAGATCGAGCTGGCCTTCCGGTGCCGGCGCCTGGGCCTCGTGGTGGAGGAGCTGCCGATCCGCTTCGCAGACCGTTCGCACGGCCGATCGAAGATGACCTTCGCCGTCCAGCGTGAGGCCGCGGTGTTGCCGTGGCGGTTGCGCCGTCGGGGCGTACCCGTAGTCACGGCGGTGCCCGCCCGGCCTGCCGTCGAGGCGCTCACCGGGAGCCGCTGAGCCGGTGTCGACGACGACGGTCCGACCCCGACCCCCGACCGCCTTCGCCGAGCGTCCGGCCGACCGACGAGCCGGGACGTCGTGGTGGCGCCTGAGCCCGGCCGTCGCCCAACTGGCCGTGTTCCTGATCGCGGTCGCGGCCCGGGTCGCGGTGATCGTGCGGCACGGGGCCTTGCACGGCAATTTCGGCTACGACGCGGGGGTGTACTTCGCCGCCGGTGATGCGTTCGTGCATGGCCGGTTGCCGTACCGCGACTTCATGCTGATCCACCCGCCCGTCGAGATGCTGGTGCTCAGCCCGTTCGCCGCCCTCACCCGGGTTATGAGCGACGAATCGGCCTTCACCACGACGATCCTGGCCTGCACCGTCCTCGGGGGGATCAACGCGGTCCTCGTCGTGCGGGTGGCACGCAGGATGGGGCTCGGCACGCGCCGCGCGACGGTCGCCGGGTTGTTCTACGCGCTCTGGTTCGGGGCCATCGGCAGCGAGTTCCTCATCAAGCTCGAGCCGGTGGGGAACCTGCTGTTCCTGCTCGGGCTGCTCGCCGCCCTGCGGGTCATCGACGGTGGTGGCGCGCGGTGGGCCGTCGCGGCCGGCGCGGCCGCGGGCGCGAGTGTCAGCGTCAAGATCTGGTGGATCGTCCCGGTGGTCGCGCTCGTGGTCTGGCTCGGCTGTCGCACCCGCTCCCGGTGCACGGTCGGGCAGGCCCTGGCCGGCGCCGTCGGGGTGAGCGTGCTGGTGGACGGGCCGTTCTTCGCGGTGTCCCCGCACGCGATGTGGTCCTCGGTCGTCGTCGACCAGGTGACGCGGGGGACGACGTCGGCCTCGCCGCTGACCCGGCTGGCCGACCTGAGTTCGATCACGCGCCTGACCGGGCCGCTCTCGCAGTCCGCCTTGGCTGTGACGAGCGTGGTGCTGCTGCTCGCCGTGGGGTGGGTCGCGCGCCGCGCGTGGACTCTGCGTGCCGCCCGTCCGGCGGTGGTGCTGCTCGTCGTGCAGGGCGTCGTGCTACTGGCCGCGCCGTCCTGGTTCTCCTACTACGCCGACTTCGTCGCGGTGGCCGCCGCGCTCACGGTCGGTGCCGCGGCGCATCCCGGCCGGGCCCGGCCGATGCGGCTGCCCGGCGCCGGGTGGGCGCTGACCGCTGCAATGGCCGCGATCACGCTAACGGCAATCGCCTCGGGACGCAGTGCGGTGCGGCCGTTCCCTGGTTCAGCCGAGCTGACCCGCGGTGCTAGCTCTGCGCGATGCGTGCTGAGTGATTCCCCGATGGGGCTCATCGAACTCGACGCGCTTTCGCGCAGCTTCGCGAACGGCTGCCGGAACTGGGTCGACGTCACGGGCCGCACCTATGGGTCCGACCGCAGCAGCGGGCGGCGCGTCGACAACGAGCGGTGGCAGCGCGATCTCACCGCCTACCTGCGTTCGGGCGACGCGGTGATCATCGTGCGCGGAAGCGGAACCGGCCTCTCCACGTCCACGTACCGAGAGGTACGGCGTGACGGTGTGCTCGTCCGGGCCGGCGGTCACGTGGTGTACCGGGTAGAGCCGTGACGCCGCACGTCGTGGCGCGCCCGGCGGGGCCGGGGGGGGGTCCGCCCGTCCCGGACCGGTGGCTCTCGGACGCTGAAGACGTACAACCCGTGGCAGCGGGCGTTGCCCCGGTACCCGACCTCCGGGGCAGCGTGGGTGGTCCTCGACCCGCGCGCCGCGGGCATCGCACCGGGCACGCTACGGCGCCTCGGGCGAGGTCCGGTGCTGGCTGCTGCGGACGGATACGCCCTGCACAAGAGGTGATCCACTCGAATTACTGCAGGACGCTGTTCGGAACGCCGATTGCGCGGTAGAACTCCGCGACGGCCTCAGCGTTGTATGCATCATCGTCGAACGCCGACGACGGTACCTCGCCACGCAAGAAGGCGCGCATTCCCTCGGCCAGCGCGCCGACGTCGCGCGAGACGACGAGGCCGCTTCCCACGGGAAGGGCCCCGCCAACGGACTCGAAGTCCGTCGTGACGATCGGCAGGCCCAGCACGAGCGCCTCCAGCAGCACCATCGGCTGCCCTTCGTAGTCGCTCGACATCACGAAACAGTCGGCCTTCGCCATCAGGACGAAGGGGTTCTCGACGGAGCCGGTGAAGACGACTGCGTCTGCAATGCCGAGTCGTTGCGTTTCCACGCGAAGATCTGCGTCGAGATGTCCGCCGCCGACGATGACCAGTCGGGTGTGGGGGTCGTCGTGGTGCACACTCGCGAACGCGCGCAGCAGACGCAGATGGTTCTTCTCCGCCGATAGCCGCCCCACGGTCACGAAGGTGCCCGGCGCGTTCTCGCTAGCGGGCAGACCGCGAGCCCGGCCCGTCGGACCGGCCAGCTCGCGGATACGCGCAGCGTCGACCGTGTTCCGTGCATGACCGAAGTGACGTGCCTGAGCGAGGGTTGCGCACCCGCGCCGGTTGACGTCCTCGAGGGCGGGCGATACCGAGACAAGGCTGTCGGCCGTGACGTAGAGCGACGTGGTCCGCCGCACGTTGGCCCGCAGCCACGCCCCGCGGCGAGGACTCACCATCTCGGCGCGCATGTCGTTGTGCAGCCAGATGGCGCTCATGCCGCTTGGCGCGCACCGCAGGAGTTTGGTGAAGAAGGCCGAGTAACCAGCGAAGTTGACCACGTGGTCGAAACGCAGATCGCCGAAGCAGCGCCGCCATTCATCGTGCAACCGGCGTTCCTGAAGCAGCAGCTCCTCGACGAAGGGCGACCTGCCACCCACGACCGGGAACGGCGTCGCGCGGACCTGCGTCCAGGTGAGGCGTCCGAGACGCGGCAGCTGCCGAGCGCGGGGATCGATGAGTGCGGCGTTGTTCTCGGTCTCGACAGAGTGCGGGGCCGGGAAGGTGACGGTGATGTCGAGCCGCTCGTAGTCCAGCTTCCGCAGCAGGGACAGTGCGGCGGTCGTGATGCCGTTCGTCCGCATGCCGCCGAGATAGATCAGCACGGATCTGCGGTGCTGAATGGCGGGCCGGGTTCGGTGCGGTGCCCGGAAGACTGCGTCGATCACCCGGTGCGATGCGTGCCCGTCCTCAAGTCCGCAGTACGTCTCTCGCGCGTGCACGTACTCGGCCGAGCAGGCCTGCTGGGTCAGATCTGAGCCGAGCGCATCGAAGACGTCCTTGAGGGTTCGGCAGAGGGGTCCCGGCAGCGCGGCCGGGTCGACGGTGAGACCACGGTTCGCGACGTAGTCCTCGAAATCGGGGACGTAACGGATGACGGGACGCCCGGTCGCGAGGAAGTCCACCAGGATCGAGGAGTAGTCGCTCACCAGCACGTCGGTGACGGCGAGTACGTCGTTCGTGGGAACCGCGTTTGGGACGAGCGTGCCCGCGAGCCGCGGGTCTGAGGCCGCGTGGGCGTAGACGCGTTGGTGAACCTTGACCAGGATGTCTGACTCCGCTCCGAGCTGCCGACGCAGGGTGGCGAGGTCCGCGCACAACCGGTCGTGGTCGCGGTCCGGTGTGGCGAACGTGCCGCGCCAGGTCGGCGCGTACAGCACCACTCGGCCGGTCTCGGACAGCGCGACTCCGTCATGACGGAGTCGCGCGCGGATGTCGGTGCGCTCTGCCCCGGTTGCGAATTGCCGGTCGATGCGGGGGGTGCCCGCGCGCAGCAACTGGCCGCGCCACACGTCGTGCAGCCGGTAGGCGTCGAGGTACATCGATGCCGTTTGCTCGTTCGGCGCGAGTAGGTAGTCGGCAGCAACGAGATTACGTACGACGTTCGCTGATTCCAACGCTCCGCCGGGCATGTCGTAGCCCATCGCTTTCAACGGGGTTCCGTGCCAGGTCGCCAGGAATACCTGCTCGGCCCGTTTGGCGAAGGCCACCGGGAACGTCGCGTTGTTTACCAGATACCGGGCGCGACCGAGTTCGCGGTAGTAGGGCACCGACCGGCGGTGGACGAAGCTGACCCTGGGCTCGCCGGCGAATTGCGCGCGCGTCGCCGCGTGCCCGTCGCCGGACAACGCCCACACGAAGCGGAGATGCGCCAGGTCGGGTGCCGTGAGCAATGTGCGAAACAGTGCCTCAGGGTTGCAGAGCATCCCGTTGCCGGCGAACGACTCCAGGAACACCGCGCTAGGGTCGATCCGTGCGCGGCGGAAGCGAGCCACGACCTCGTGCTCGGCGAGGTTCCGGCCACGACCGGCGATGGCGTTTAGCCGCGAGGTCACGGTTGGGCGGCTTCAAGCACTCGGGCCGGGTCAGCGGGGCGCACGGCGTCGGTCCTGCACGTAATGGACGATCACCGGGATCAGGCTGACGACTACGACGGCGACGACGAGGTAGTCGACGTAGCCCTTGTTGCGACGCACGAACCCGACATGTCCGAGCGCGTGACCGAGCAGCAGCGTTCCGTCGGTCCAGACGATCCCGCCGACGGTGCTGTAGATCGCGTAGCTGCGGAACGGCATACGGCCGACCCCGGCCATGACCGTCGCGACCGTGCGGACGATCGGCACGAAGCGCCCGATCAGGATGGTGCGCGCGCCGAACCGGTCGTAGAAGCGGCGGGACCGCTCGATGTTTTCGGGTCGGAACAGCGTCGAGCGGGGCCGGTCGAACACCACCGGGCCGGCGCGGTAGCCGATGGCGTAGCCCACCAGGTTGCCGGCGATTGCGGCCACCGGAGCCACTACCAGGAACGCGGCGAGGGGCGTGGAGATGGCGCCGGTCGCGATGCTTATTCCGGCCGCGAACAGCAACGTGTCGCCGGGCAGGAAGAACCCGATGAGCAGCCCGCACTCGGCGAACAACACGAGGGCCAGGATCACCAGCGCCCCCGATCCGGACAGCAGGGCGTCAGGCCCGATCGGGTTGGCGAGGGTGTGCACCGCATCGACTTTGGTCGGCCAAGATGTAGCGGTCGTGTCGTCGACGGTCACGCTGTTGCGCGGTCGACCTCGGTGCGGTCCCGCTTGGTCACCGAGAGGTAGACGACCACCCCGACGATGCAGGACAGGAACAGCACGCTCGTCCACAACGTGCCCAGGCCGAGGCCGCCGTCGGCCTTCGGCAAGGCCAGGTAGTCGCCGATGTTCGCGCCGAGCGGGCGGGTCAGGATGTAGGCCAGCCAGAACGACAGCACCGCGCCGGCCCCGAGCCTCCAGGCGCCGAACACGGCCAGGATGAGGCCGGCCGGCAGCAACACCGCGGTCCCTGGGGTCCAGCCGGTGAGCTCAAGCGTCCAGTCGCCGGCGGCCGTGCCGAGGGCGAAGGTGACGAGCACGGTCAGCCAGTAGAAGCTCTCGCGCGGCGTCGTCACGATCGAGTGGATGGACAGCGTCCGCTCGCGGGCGTACCAGAGCCCGAAGACGACGCCGAGCAGGCCCGCGAACACGGTGGTGCTGATCCAGAGCTGCACGCCCTGACCGTCGGTCAGGTTGTCGGTGAGCAGCGTGCCAACCACGCTGATCAGCACGACGCAGAGCCAGTACACGCCCGGCACGTAGCGCGGCAGCCGGAACTGCGCGACGAGCGCGACGACGAGCGCGGCCGAGAACACCAGGGTCGTGTTCGTCAGGCCGAAGCCCAAAGTCTCGTTGATGTAGTCGGCGAAACTTTCGCCAACCGTCGTGCACAAGATCTTGATGACCCAGAAGTACACGGTCACCTCGGGGACCTTATTGAGCATCGATCGTCGACGGGTGGGCGCGAGGGTCCGGGTGTCCATGCGGCAACCCTGAGGTCCGCACTCTGAACGCTGCCTGACTGCGTGCGGTCCACGGCCGGGCCCGATCCACACGGTCAGGCCCGGTTCAGACTTCCGGGGTGAGACTGGCCCGGTGCCCCTGACCGATGTCGAACGGCGCAACCTCGCCGAGATCTCGTCGTCCCTGCGGCAGTCGGACCCGCGCCTGACCCGCAGGCTGTCGCGGGGCAGTTTCCGGCCGCGGACCGTCGACGTGGTGACGGCCGTGATCGCCGTCGCCCTGCTCGCGTCGCTCGCGGTGGGGATCGCCTGCCAGCTGCCCATCGTGTGTGCGGTGGCCTGGACGGCGGCGATAGGGCTGGCGATGGTGCGCGGCTTCTACGCGAACGACGAATACTGACGCGGTGGTCTCGCAACGCATTCTCGTGGTCGAGGACGACCACGAGCTGCGCACCCTGCTGGCGCGCGGACTGCGCTCGCACGGCTTCGACGTCGTCACCGCCGTCGACGGCCAGGCGGCCCTACGCAGCGTCGACCTTGCCCCCGACGCGGTCATCCTGGACATCGGGTTGCCGGACTCCGACGGTCGTGACGTGTGTCAGGCCCTGCGCAGTCGCGGCGTCGACGCGCCGGTCATCTTCCTCACCGCCCGCCGCGAGGTGCACGACCGGCTCGTCGGTTTCGCCTCGGGTGGCGACGACTACCTGACCAAACCCTTCTCCTTCCTTGAATTGATGGCCCGCCTGCAGGCCCTGCTGCGCCGGCACGTCCGGGCCGGCGGACCGGTGACGGACAAGCTGCAAGTCGACCCGGTCGCCCACTGTCTCGTGTGGTCGCAGAACCGCGCGGAGCTCTCGCCCATCGAATACAAGCTGCTGGCCCGGTTGCTGGTCGACGACATGGAAGTCGTGCGCAGGCAGCAGTTGCGGGAGGTCGGCTGGCCGCACGGGGCGATCGTCTCGGACAACACGCTGGACCAGTACCTGAGCAAGCTGCGACGCAAGCTGGTGGATGTCTCCGCACCGTACGCGATCCGCTCGTCGCGCGGCGTCGGGTACCAGGTCGTGCCGACCCGGTGACGCGGCGGCTGCGCGTCCGCACCCTGCGCACCCGGGTCTCGCTGCTAGCCCTCGCCGTCATCACCGCTTGGCTGCTGATCCTGGCCACGGGGCTGTCACTCGTGCTGGTGTCCCGCTTGAACCAGCAGGTGAACGACGGGCTGCGGGTGCGCGCGCAGGCCGCCTCTGCCACCGTGGTCGTCCGCGCGGGTCAACCGGTCGGGGTCGGCGAGTCGGCCACGGACAGCGAGCTGGACAGCAGCATCTGGGTCTACCGCGGCGGCACGGCGATCGCCCGGCCACCGGTCGCGGCCGCGCTGCAACGGGTGGCAGACGCGCTGGCCGGGACGCCCGCGCACTTCGCTGACCGCCACGGCCGGCGGTTCTACGTGCTGCCTCTGCTGACACACGGCCGCCAGGTCGGCTCGATCGTGGCGGCGGCCGACCTGGACCCGTACGAGCGCACCAGGGACACCGCCCTGATCGGCGTCGGCATCGTGGCCGTGCTGATGCTGGCCGGCGCGTACCCGGTGCTGCGCTTCGCGACCGGCCGGGCCCTGCGTCCGGTGGGGGAGATGACCCGGCAGGCTGCGGAGTGGGGGGTCGTTGCCCCGGACGAACGCTTCGGCGGCGACCAACGTTACGTCGAGCTGGCCTCGCTGGCGAAGTCGCTGGACGGGCTGCTCGGCCGGCTGGCCGCGGTTCTGCGCCACGAGCGGCACGCGTCCGCGGAGCTGTCCCACGAACTGCGCACGCCGCTGTCCCGCGTGGCCGCGCAGGTCGAGCTGCTGATGGACAACGCCTCCGCGGCGCAACGACAGGAGCTGCAGGAGATCCGCACGAACTGCGCCGCGATGGACGGCATCATCGACACCCTGCTCGCGGCCGCCCGCACCGAGCTGACCGGCGTGGTGGGCCGAGCCTCGGTGGACGCCGTGCTCCGTTCGTTCGCGGCGCCGACCGGTCGACCGCGCACGGTCGTCGAGTCCGAGCCGTTGCTCGTCGAGGTCGACGACGACCTCGTCGTGCGCATGCTCGCTCCGGTGGTCGAAAACGCACGTCGCTATGCAGCTCGCACGATTACGATGACCGCCCGGCGGCGCGGCACGGTGGTGGAGATCGACGTCGCCAACGACGGTCCGCGGCTGCCGCACGACCTCGCAGAACGGGTCTTCGAGCCGGGCTTCAGCGCGCGGGACGGCGGCCACGACGGGGTCGGTCTCGGGCTCGCCCTGGCCCGCCGGTTGGCCCGCTCGGCCGACGGCGACCTCGTGGTCGACGAGTCGAGCGAACACACGGTCTTCCGGCTCACGCTGCCTGCCGGTTAAGCGGGCGACCGGAACTGCGAATCAGCTGGTGACGTCCTTCGTGACCATGCGCGACCACGCAAGACTGAGGAAGATGGCGGCGTAGGCGAGATGCAGCCCCGTCCAGCGGGAGAGGTCGGCCGTGCTGATCGAGGTCCGCAGCAGCTCGCCGAAACCGAGCCAGTGATTGGTCAGCAGGTACGGGTGGATCGCGGACAGCTGGGGCACCGCGTCGAGCAGCGCGGAAAACACGGCGATGCTGATCGTCGCAGCCATGGCCGCGATGGCGTTCTCGGTGAGCGTCGAGATGAACAGGCCGCCGGCGGCCAACGCGAACAGGGCGATCGTGATGTAGACGACGACGCCCAGCGTCCGGAGCAACGCGCTGCCGATGCCCACGGTGTCACCGGAGAGCAGGACCAGCGAATGCAGGCCGAACAGGGCCGTCCCGGTGAGCAGCCCCACCACCGAGACCACGAGCACCGCCAGGAAGGTGAAGGTGGCGACGGCGAGGGTCTTCACGGTGAGCAGGCGGCCCCGCGGAACGGGCACAGTGAGCAAGTAGCGCAGGGTGCCCTGCCCGGCCTCGCCGGCGATGGAGTCACCGGCGACGACGCCGATGACGAGCGGCAGGAAGAACGGGATGGATACGGTCAGTGCGGTGAAGACCAGGAACAGCCCGTTGCCAGTGATGCGTCCGATGAACTGCGGGCCGTCCCCGCCGCCGGGTTTGCTGATCTTGACCGCGACGCCGATGAAGATCGGGACCACCGCGAGCACGGCCAGCAGGATCCAGTTGCGACGCCGGGTCAGCAACAGGCGCACCTCAGCGCGGTACTGACGCAGCAGGGCGCCGCGGTACCGCTTAGGTGCGGGCGGTGGCGTGGCCCGGACGGTGCCGGCGCTCGCGCCGGCCTCAGCGAAGGACATCGAAGCCCTCCCCGGTGATCGAGACGAACAGGTCCTCCAGGTCGGGGCGGTCGACGTTGAGCCCGTGCAGGCGGACCCCGGCGTGGACGAGGGCCGCGGCGATGACCTCGACCGCGTGATCGTCCATGCGGGCGGTGAGGGGGGCGTCGCCCGCGGAAGCCGTCGGTGCCAGCCCGAGTCCGGCCATGACGCGGTGTGCGAGCTCGCGGTCCGGGGTCTCCACGCGCACGCTCGGAGCCCCGTCGGCGAGCACCTCTTCGAGCGTGCCCTGCCGCACCAGCGTGCCGCCCACCATCATCCCGACATGGCTGGCCACCTGCTCGATCTCGCTGAGCAGGTGACTGGACACCAGCACGGTCATGCCGTCGCGCGCCAGGTCGCGTACGAGCTTGCGGACCTCGCGGGTGCCCTGCGGGTCCAGGCCGTTCGTCGGCTCGTCGAGGATCAGTAGCTCGCGGGGTTGCAGCAGCGCGGCGGCCAACCCGAGGCGCTGCTTCATGCCCAGTGAGTAGTTCCGGTACCTCTTGTCAGCCGCCGCCGTCAGCCCTACCCGGGCCAGGGCAGCCGTGATCCGGGTGCCGGAGGTGGCCGGGTCGGCGGTGGCGTCCATGACGTCCAGCCGCCGCAAGTTCTGCTCCCCGCTGATGTAGGGATGGAACGCCGGACCCTCGATGAGCGCCCCGACGCGAGGCAGCACCTCGGTCGCCGACCGTGGCATTGATCGCCCAAGGACTTCGATCTCCCCGCCGTCTGCGGCGATCAGCCCGAGCAGCATGCGGATGGTGGTCGTCTTGCCCGATCCGTTCGGGCCGAGGAAGCCGTAGATCGCACCCTGCGGGACGGCGAGGTCGACGCGGTCCACGGCGACCTGGTCGCCGAAGCGACGGGTCAGGCCGGAGGTGCGGATCGCGTACGAGGTTGCTTCGCCCGGCCGCTGCGACGGCGCCGTAGCTGCGACGTGCTCCGTGCTCGTCATCGAGGGGTCACCGCGGGTGGGTGGCTGCCATGCGTTCGAGCAGGGCGGGGGTGACGCCACCCACGAAGGCGCGTCCGTCAGGCAGGATCAGGGCGTTGACCAGGGCGGTGTGCAGCAGCCGGTCACCGCTGGTGCCCACGGCGCTGGTGAGGTCGTGCAGCTTCGACCCGCCGAGGGCTGCCGCGGTGCCCTTCGGCAGTTCCAGCACCGACGTCCAGCCACTGCCGAGGACGATGGGCTTGGCTTCGGTGGTGCCGGGACGGGGCGAGGCGCCAGCAGACGGTCGGGCGTCGTGACGTTGGTCGGTCGAGTGCAGGCCGAGCGGATCGGTCGAGGTAGTCGCCCCCTTCGGAGCCGTAAACGCGAAGGTGGACGCAGCCGGTCGGCTGAACGAGATCGAGGTGAAGCCGGTGGAGAACGCCGGCGTCGACCCACTGCCGAACACCTGCACCCGCAACGGGATGAACTTCTTCGCGTCGATGGCGATCGTCACCTTCTGCACAGTGGAGCGGGTGTCACGGGGCGCCAGCACGAGCGTGTACGCGTTGCGTCCGGCCACCCGCTGCGCGGTGTCGACGGTGACGGCGGTGGTGGGGGAGACCGCCTCGAGCACTCTGGCCGCGACTGCGGCGGGGGTGGCGTCGGCGGCGGACGGCGTCGCGTCCGCGCGGCCGTTCGCTGGGATCGTCGAATGGGTCACGGTGTTCGTATCCGAGGTGTAGGTCCACAGATCGATGCCGCGGTGGACGACGTCGGCCTCGGACAGTTCCCCGATAAGGGCAACTCGCTGCTTGTCGGCACCGTCGGCCCAGACTCGAGCGGTGTGCGTCCCGCTCAGGAAGGTCTGCCAGGACAGGGACGCCCGGGAATGCCCACCAGGCAGGGTCGGGATGCCGAGGGCGGCCGTCTCCGAGACCTGCCCGGAGAAGGAGGTGGCCGTGCTCGTCTGCACCGCGGTCAGCAACTGTGCCGGCGACCTCGCCGGCAGATTCGGGGTTGCGCCCGATGCGTTGGTTCCGGACAGAGCCACCGCGCCGGCGACCACGCCGGCCACGACGACGGGTGCGGCCCAGGTCAGCCGGCGTCGGGTGCGGTCGGAGGGGGCCGTCAGAATGCTCATGGCTCCAGCATGCTCCGTGCGGTTGAGAAAGCACGTGGGTGTCGGCGCCGTACAGGTTCGGTTCAGGTAACCATTCAGCAGTTCCTTGGGCGCCGCGGGTGTGTGGCTCCGCGACGTCCGGTCACGGCCCGAAGCGGGCAGGCACTCGTCGCCGGTCCCGGCGGATCGGCGCACCTGGACACCGCTTCGGAGCGGGGCAATGCGGGTATCCGTGCGGTTGCCGCTGCTCGTCGGCCACCACGGATCGCCGCGGCACGAGGCGGCAGGTCACTGATGAGAGCGGGCGGTGTGCTACATCCTCGGTACATCTGACGGTCGGGAACCTGGTTCGGTGCCCGAAGACTCCGCCGCCCACCGCCTCCCGTCCACCCAGCTGATCAAGGTCCCCGCGCGGATCACCGTCCTGTTCTGGGTGATCAAGCTGCTCACGACCGGCACCGGAGAGGCGGCGTCGGACTACCTCGGGACGGTGCCGCTTGTCCTGGCTGGCCTCGTGGCCGTTGGCGGCTTCGGCGCCTCGCTGTGGTGGCAGTTCCGGATGGCAAGCTACCGCCCCGCGGTCTACTGGCTGGCGGTCACGATGGTCGCCGTGTTCGGCACCGTCGCCGCCGACGGTGTGCACGTCGGCCTGGGTGTCCCGTACGCGGTCTCCACGCTGTTCTGGGCCGTGGTGGTCGCCGCCGTGCTGGGGTGGTGGTACCGCAGCGAGGGTTCGCTGTCGATCCACTCGGTCACCACCGCGCGGCGCGAACGCTTCTACTGGACGACGGTGCTGGCCACCTTCGCGCTCGGCACCGCCGCCGGTGACCTGACCGCGTCCGAGCTGCGCCTGGGCTTCTTCCCGTCCGCCGTGCTGTTCGGCGTGCTGATCCTGGTGCCCCTCATCGCCTGGCGGCTCGGCTGGATCGGCGACGTCACCGGGTTCTGGGCCGCGTACGTCCTGACCCGTCCGCTCGGCGCCTCCTTCGCCGACTGGTTCGGCAAGCCGCACCGCATCGGCCACGGCCTCGGCTTCGGCGACGGGACGGTGGCCGCAGTGGGGCTGGTCGCGATCGCCGTCCTGGTCGGTGCCTCGGAGTGGGCGTTCCTCAACAGCAGGTCGACCACCGAGACGAGTGCCTTGGACGCCGACGGGCAGCCCGAACCAGCGGTCAGTTAGCCGGTTCGGGCAGCTGCGCGGGCGCGCCCAGCAGGGTGGCCAGGACGACCGAGGTCAGGGCCTGCGCGCACAGCAACCCGACCAGCACCGTCACCTGGAAGCGGGCGGCCTCCGTGGCATTCGCGCCGCCCAGCAGCGCTCCGACGAACGCGCCCGGCAGCGTGACGAGCCCGACGGTGCGGGTCTGGTCGAGGGCCGGTACCAGCGCCTCCACCACGGCCGAGCGGGCCACGTCCCGGACGGCCTGGCGGGGTGTCGCCCCGAGCGACAGCCACGCCTCGATCTCGTCCCGGCGACGGTGCAGCCCATCGGCCAGGCGTCGCCCGGTCAACGTCGCGGCGGTCATGCACCCGCCGATGACGATGCCCGCGACCGCTACCAGGTTGCGTACGTCGCGCTGCAGGATGGGGGCGCCGACCACGAGCCCGACGACGACGAGGGATCCGGCTGCGCAGGAGAGCGTGACCGCGCGCAGCGCGCGGGGGTGACCGGTCATCCGGCGGCTGGCAGTGCCGACGGCAACGGTGAACATCACGGCCACGACCCCGGCGGCGGCCGGTGGGTAGGCGAACGCGCCGCGCAGCGCGGCCGCGACCACGGCGAGCTGCACAACCGCCCGTCCGGACGCCCGGAGCACCGCCCCACGCAGCGGGATATGTCCGTAGGTCAGGACGGCTACCGTGATCGCGGCCAGCACGACGAGGCCGACGGCCAGCCGCACGTCGGCGATCACGGCGAACCGTTCACTCGGGCAACCGCCTGGGCAGCCGCACCGTCAGCCGGGCGCCGCCCGAGGGCCGGTTCGCGGCCGTGACCGTGCCGCCGTGCGCGACCACGAGGGTCTCCACGATGCTCAGGCCGAGGCCACTGCCATAGCGGGCGTGCGAGCGGCTGCGGCTGCGCTCAGCACGGGAGAAGCGCTCGAAGGCGTGCGGCAGGAAGTCGTCCGGGAATCCCGAACCGGTGTCCTCGACGAGGATCTCGAGGTCGTCGCCCACGTGCGCAACCCGGACGTGCACCGCTCCGCCGGCCGGTGTGTGCCGGACCGCGTTGGTGAGGAGATTGTCGAGCACCCGTCGCAGGGCGACCGGGTCGAGCACGGCGACCGCCGGGGTGCCTGCGGTGTCCAGTTCGACGAACACGCCGGCCGCGGTGGCCTCGTCGCGCAGCGCGGCGATGCTGCCGGCCGCGACGTCGGCAGGTTCGACGAGTTCCGGGTGCACGATCCGCGACGGGCCGTCGGCCTGGGCCAGCAGCAGCAGGTCCTCGGACAGGGTGGCCAGGCGGGCGGTCTCGGCGCGCGCATACCTGATGGACTCGGCGAGGTCCTCGCGCGAGCGGCCCGGCCGGTCGGCGGTCTCGAGCTCGGTCTGCAGGACGGCGAGCGGGGTCCGCAGCTCGTGGCCGGCGTCGGCGACGAGGTCGCGCTGCCGGTCGAGCGAGGAGTGCAGTCTGGTGAGCAGCACGTTGAACGTAGTCGCGAGCCGGTCGAGGCTGTCCGACGTTCCCGGGGTGCCGATCTCGCCGGGCGCCTCGGTCTCGCTGAGTTGCTGGGCATCGGCGCGCATGCGATCGACCGGGCGCAGCGCGGCACCGGAGAGCAACCACGCACCGAGACCGGAGAGCACGATCGCGATGGGGACGATGACGTAGAGCGCGTGCTTCGCGTCGCCCTTGGCGTCGTTGGCGGTGGCCAGGCTCTGACCGACGATCACCGTCCACCTGCCGCCCTGCGCGTGCACCGTCCGGCGCAGGAAGCGGAACGGCTTGCCGCCGTAGTCGAGCGAGATGTACCCCGGGTGCTTGGCGAGGGTGCTGGGATCGGCGGGCAGCCGGCTCGGTTGGGCGTCGATCAAGGTCCCGGACGGGTCGTAGACGGCGGTGATAGTGCTCAACGTGAACCGCGCACCGTCGATCTCCGGGGCTTGGCTCGAGCGCGCCACCCGGCCGCTGGTCACGTCGGCGGCGACCGCGCTTGCGCTGGCGGTGAGATCGGAGTTGACGCTCTGGTGCAGCGCGTTGTCGAGCAGGTACACGAAGGCGGTGAAGCCGACGGCCGCGAGTGCGAGCGCGACCAACACGTAGACGGCGACGAGGCGGGCCCGGATCCCACGCAGGCGAGTGGGCACGGCGGGCAGCCGCACGTCAGCCCTCGTCGGGCGGTGCGTCGTCGATCCGCCGCAGCCGGTAGCCCGCACCGCGGATCGTCTGGACGTCGTCGCGCTGGTAGGGACGGTCGAGCTTGCGGCGCAGGGAGGCGATGTACTGGTCGATGACGTTGCTGGCCGGGTCGAAGGCGAAGTCCCAGACGTGGTCGAAGATGAACGTGCGGCTCAGCACGTCGCCACGGTGGCGCAACATCAGCTCCAGCAGCGCGAACTCCTTCGTGGTGAGCTCGATGCGGTCGCCGGCGCGGGTGACCCGTCGCGACGCGGGATCCAGGTGGAGATCGCCGTTGCGCAGCACGGCGGGTCGGGCCGAGGCGCCGCGCCGGATGAGCGCCCGGATGCGCGCCGCGAGCTCGCCGTAGTTGAACGGCTTGGCCAGGTAGTCGTCGGCGCCGGCGTCGAGGCCGGCGACGCGGTCCTCGAAACCGGAGCGGGCGGTGAGCAGCAGGACCGGGGTCCAGCGCCCGGCGTCGCGCAGCCCGCGCACCACGTCGACGCCGTCCAGGCCCGGCAGCATGCCGTCGAGCACGACCGCGTCGTAGTCGTGCTCGGTCGCCAGCCACAGTGCGTCCTGGCCGTCACCGGTGCTGTCGACGGCGTAGCCGTCCTCCTCCAGCACCCGGGTCAGCAGCGTGACCATCCGCGGGTCGTCCTCCACGACCAACAACCGCACGCTGACACCCCTGACATCCTGGACCGAGGCCGAGCGTCTCATAGCGGATCGAAGGGCGGGCATGCGGCGCATCGTGGGCCCGCCGGATGAAACGACGATGTAGCGCAGCGTGGACCGGGCGGCCGGGCGTGACCGAGCGCACGACTACATCGACGCTTCATGGAGCATCGCCACGATGGCCCGGTGACTCATCTCAGCTGGCTCGAGGCTGGCGTCGTCGGGGCCTTCCAGGGCGTCAGCGAGCTGTTCCCGGTCAGCAGCCTGGGCCACAGCGTGCTGATCCCGGCCATCGTCGGCGGCTCCTGGCAGCGCGATCTGGACGTGCGCTCGCCCGAGTCGCCCTACCTGGCGTTCATCGTCGGGTTGCACGTCGCCACGGCCCTGGCGTTGATCATCTACTTTCGGCGCGACTGGGCCCTGCTCATGCGCGGGCTCTACACCTCCGTGCGGCATCGGCGGATCCGTGAGCCCGAGGAGCGGTTGATCTGGCTGCTCATCCTGGCCACCATTCCCGTGGGTATTGCCGGCCTCCTGCTTGAGCACACGTTCCGCACCCACCTGGCCACGCCGACGCTGACCGCGATCTTCCTGATCGTGAACGGGGTGCTGCTCGAGCTTTCGCAGCGGCTGCAGCGCCGCCGGCCGCAGACGCTGGACGACACCGAGGTGGATGTCGCGCTGTCGCAACGGCCGGTCGGGCAGTCCGTTCTCGTCGGCGCCGCCCAGGTCGCCGCGCTCGCCCCGGGGATCAGCCGGTCCGGCATCACCATGGCGGCCGGCGTCACCGCCGGCTGGGGCAATCAGCAGGCGGCTCGTTTCTCTTTCCTGCTCGCCACGCCGGTCATCCTGGCCGCCGGGGTGCTCAAGGTGCCTGACCTGTTCGGTCCGCTCGGCGACGGCATCCGGGGGCAGGTGCTGTTCGGCAGCGTGCTGTCGGGAATCGGGGCGTACGTGGCGGTCCGTTTCCTCGACCGGTGGTTCGCCAACCGCACCCTGCGTCCCTATGCGCTGTACTGCGTCGTCGCGGGGATCGTGGCCCTCGTGCTGGTGCGCGCCGGCGTGACGATCCTCTGACGCCGGTGCTGCGCCGGTTGCTCGCTGTGCTCGTCTCGCTCGCGGTGCTGCTGATCCTGAGCCCGGTGGTGACCGACCGCGCCCAGGCGGTGGTCGAGACCGGCGTCGCGGCCACGGGGGAGACCCGCCTGCCGGCCGCCGTCGCCAATCAGGGGCTGACGCTCGTCGGCAACGGGGAGCCTCTTCTGACCCGGGGACACCACAGCATCCCGGCGCAGCTGCGGGCTCTGGGCTGGGTGCACATCGGCGACCCGGACTCCGCCCGCGGCCTGGTCCTCGACGCCTACCAGGGGTCCGCGGGCGCGACCAGCAAGGCGTTCGCCGTGACCTACCCCGACGGCGCGCGCGTTCTCCTCGTGCACCCGCTCGCGCCGGGGGAGCAGTACAACAACTCCTTCGTGGCTATCTCGCCGAACACCCGGTGGTTCGTCGCCGCCGAGTGGGGCACCGTCAACCGATTGCTCGTCTTCGCGTTGCCCACGAAGCCGCCGCCGACCCCCATGCAGACCCTGCCGTTGGCCGGCGTGATCCACCTGCGTCATCCGGTCCGAAACGTCCAAGGCTGTGACTTCAGCTCACCGACGCGCCTGCTCTGTTCGACAAACGACACATCGACGTCGTTGTTCCCGGTGACCCGCCAACTGCTGGCGCTGCACCTGAAGCACCCGGTGCACGGCGGACGGGCCACCGCGTCCGTTCGCCTGGTCGGCAGTGCGCCGGCGCAGGACGTGTGCGCCGGTGCCAGTGGCGAGGTCGAGGGGATCGACGTCACCGACGGCGTGGTGCGGGTCGCGGTCAATTCGCCCTGCGCGCCGGTCACCGAGGTATTCAGCTACCCGCGCACCGCGCAGTGGCGGCCTGCGGACGACATCGACGTGCGGCCGGTCTGGACCGGTGCGCCGCCGTTCGTGGACGTAGTGGTCGGGCGACCATGGCGGTGACCACGCAGCTAGTCGAGCCGGTCGCGGTGCAGCGATCGCGGCTGGCGGCGCTGCTGCACGGGCCGTGGCCCCTGCTCGTCGCCACCGCCTCGGTCGGGTGCCTCATCGCGCTTCGTCCCGATCGCGGCGACGTCGAGATCTATCGCCAAGGCGGACGGGCCGCGGTGACGACCGGGGCGGTGTTCGCCTACCAGCAGCAGGGGCACGGGTTCACCTACCCGCCCTTCGCGGCCCTGGTCATGGCCCTGCTCGCCTGGCTGCCCAACTGGGCGATGTGGGCTGCCCTCGTGCTGGGCGGCATCGGGGCGCTCGGCGTCGTGCTGGCCCTGTCGGCACCGGGCATCTTCGCCGCTGCCCGGCGCCGCGCCGGCAACAGCACGCTCGGGCTCGCGGCGCTCGTCGTCAGCGAGCCGGTCGTCACCACGCTGCGCTTCGGCCAGGTCGACCTGCTGCTCGCCGCGATCGTCATGGCCGACGTCCTGGTGTTCCGGCGTGGGGTGCTCCTCGGGTTCGCCACCGCCATGAAACTGACGCCGGGGCTGTTCGTCGTCTACCTCCTGGCCCGAAGGCGGTACCGCGAGGCGCGCACGGCCGCAGCCACTTTCGCGGTCTCGGTCCTGTGGGGCTTCCTCGTCCTGCCGAGGACGTCGAGCACCTACTGGACCCACAACCTCATCGCCGGTACCGGTGTCGGCAGCTTCACCACGGTCGGCAACCAGTCGGTTCACGGGGTGATCTCGCGGGTGCTCGGGGCGCACCTCGGCACCGCGGTCTGGCTCGTCCTGGCCGTGCCGATCCTCGTCGGGGGCCTGCGCCTGGCGTGCCGGGCCGCCGAGGCCGGGCTGGCCGTGCTGGCCGTCGGGACGGTCGGCGTCACCGGGTGCCTAGTGTCACCGGTCTCCTGGCCGCACCACTGGGTCTGGTTCCTGCCGCTCGTGTGCGGGCTCTGGCGGCTGCGCGCGGGTGACCTGCTGCTCACCCGGTGGCTCGCGGTGGCCGCTGTGTTCGCGGTCGTGTCCCAGTTCGTGCCCCTGAAGGCTGTCGGCATCGGCTACGTCCCGATCGCGGTCGTCCTGCTGGTGCTGCAGCGCGGGCGCCTGGCCGGACGGCGCTCGTCGGCGTCCGCAGTCCGGCCACGAGACGTTCACCCGGGCGACACCAGTCGGCCCCACCGACAGCACCCACGGTCCGTACACAGGAACTGCTCATGAAGCCGTTCGGATGGAGTCCCGTGAACCGTCGTCGCACCCTTGCTGTCGCCGCTGTGCTCACCGCCGGAGTGGGGGCGTCCGCGCTCTCGCCGGCCGCCACCGCGCACCCCCGCCCGCCTGCGCGGCACGTGCTGCTGCTGTCCGTCGACGGGTTGCACCGCAGCGACCTCGCGCACTACGTCGCCACGCATCCGCGCTCGGCGCTCGGCCGTCTCGTGGGCAACGGCGTCGACTACGGCAACGCGCAGACAACGTTCCCGTCCGACTCGTTCCCCGGCATGGTCGCGCAGGTCACGGGTGCGAACCCGGGCACGAGCGGCGTCTACTACGACGACACCTACAACCGCACCCTGCTCCCACCGGGTACGCGCGACTGCAGCACGGCCAAGCCGGGCACGGAGGTGTCCTGGACCGAGGCCGCCGACCGCTCGCAGAACCCGATCACGCTGGACGCTGGTCAGGGCATCTCCAGCCCGGCGCTGACCAGCCTGCCGACCAACACCCTGGCGCAGACCCTGGCGAACGCACCCGCCATCACCAAAGCCATTCTGACCATGACGCCGACCCCGCAGTCGCTGCTCGACCCCGCTGCTCTGCCGGTCTCACCGAAGACCTGCCTGCCCGTGTATCCGCACAACTACGTCCGGGTGAACACCGTGTTCGACGTCGCGCACGCCGCCGGCCTGCGTACCGCGTGGTCCGACAAGCACGCGGCCTACGAGATCCTGTCCGGGCCGTCCGGGACCGGCATCGACGACCTGTTCACCCCGGAGATCAACTCCGTCGCAGACAACGCCGGCGACGACTGGACGACCGACAACGCGTTGACCCAGGAGTACGACTCGACGAAGGTCGCCGCCGTCTTGAACGAGATCGACGGCTACGACCACTCCGGGCGCCGCCACGTCGGAACCCCGGCCATCTTCGGGATGAACTTCCAGACCTTGTCGACGGCGCAGAAGCTGCCGACGTCCGACGGTCTCGCCGGCGGATACCGGTCCGACGGTGCTCCCGGGCCGCTGGTCAGCAGGGCACTGAACTACGTCGACGCCCAGGTCGGTGCCATCCAGGCACGGTTACGCCGCGACGGTCTCACGCAGAGCACCACGATCATCCTGTCGGCCAAACACGGCCAGTCACCGATTGATCCGAAGGCGCTGCGCCGCGTCGACGACAGCGCGATCATCTCGGCACTGGACGCTGCGTGGGCGGCGCACCACCCGGGCACGCCGTCGCTGGTGACGTTCTCGGTCGACGACGACGCGATGCTGCTCTGGCTCGCCGACCGCAGCCCGGCCGCACTGTCCTTCGTCCGCTCCTACCTGCTGTCGCACTCCGCACCGGCCAACCTGATCACCGACGCCAAGGGCATGCACTCCGCGACGGTCACCGCCTCGGGGCTCACCGGCGTGCGCACCGGAGCGGCCGCGGACGACCTGGTCGGGGCGCGGCGCGGCGACCCGCACGTGCCCGACGTCATCGGGCTGGCCCAGCACGGCGTCGTCTACACCGGCGGGGTGAAGAAGATCGCCGAGCACGGCGGGAACGCCGCCGACGACCGGGACGTCGCCCTTGTCGTCTCCGGGGCCGGCGTCCGCCACGGCGCGACCGACCGCGCCCGGGTGCAGACGACGCAGATCGCGCCGACGATCCTGCAGCTGCTCGGCCTCGCACCGAAGGCGTTGCAGGGTGTCCGCGCCGACCACACGAAAGTGCTGCCGCTGGCCTGAGGGAGGGCGCTGAGGGAGGGCGCGGAGCGAGGGCCCGGGCGATCAGCCGCCGGGCCGGGTCAGGCCGTTCTCGTAGGCAAAGATGACCACCTGGACGCGGTCGCGCAGCTCGAGCTTGCCCAGCACCCGCGTGACGTGGGTCTTGACCGTGGTCTCCGACAACGTCAGGCGCTCGGCGATCTCCTGGTTCGTGCGCCCGGCCGCGAGTTCGGTGAAGATCTCGCGTTCCCGCGGGGTCAGCACGGCAAGGACGTCAGCCTGTTGGTCGGTGCTGCGCTCGAACGTGCTGGCGTAGGTGTCGAGCACGCGGCGGGTCGTGCTCGGTGCCAGCACGGCGTCGCCCGAGGCGACCGCACGGATACCGCGCAGCAGGTCCTCGGGCCGGGCGTTCTTGAGCAGAAAGCCGCTCGCACCGGCCCGCAGCCCGTCGAAGGCGTACTCGTCGATGTCGAAGGTGGTCAGGATGATGACCTTGACCTCGGGCTGGCTGGCGGTGATCTGCCGGGTGGCCGCGATGCCGTCGAGCCCGGGCATCCGCACGTCCATCAGGACGATGTCCGGGCGCAGCGCGCGGGCCAGCGCGACCGCCTCGACGCCTTCCGCCGCCTCACCCACGACCAGCATGTCCGGCTCGGCACCCACGATCATCGCGAAACCCTGCCGCAACAGGGGCTGGTCGTCGGCCAGCAGCACGCGCACCGTCACGGTCGGCCGGTCATCGCCGGGCGACCGCGACGTCGGGCACGTGCAGGTCGGCGCGCACGAGCCATCCGCCGCCCGGGGCGCACCCAGCCTCGAAACGGCCGTCGTAGAGGCCGGCGCGCTCGCGCATTCCGGCCAGGCCGTGGCCGACGGGCGTGGTGGCGGGCGCGGCCGGTTCGTCGCCGTCGTTGCGCACGTGCACGGTGACATGCCCGGCGCGGTTGGTGATCTGCACCGTCACCCGGCTGACGTTGTGTGCGTGTTTGAGCACGTTGGTCAGGCTCTCCTGCGCGATGCGGTAGACGGCCAGCTGGGCGGTCGGGGCCAGGTCCGTGAGCTCACCGGTCACCGACAGCTCGACGGACAACCCGGCCGAGCGCACGATCGCCACGAGGTCGGACAGCTGCGCAATGCCTGGCTGCGGAGCGAGTTCGGGCGGGCCGCTGCGCAGGACGCCAAGCATGCGTTGCATCTCGGCCAGGGCCTGGCGGCCCACCTCGGACGCCTGGCCCACGGTGTCGCGCACGGTGTCGGTCGTGGCAACCGCCGCGGCGGCGTCGTTGAGCGTGATCATCACCGACAGGCTGTGCGCGATGATGTCGTGCATCTCGCGAGCCATCCGGGCGCGTTCGGCACCGACGGCGATGCTCGCGCGGGTGTCCCGCTCACGCTCGGCGGTCTCGGCTCGCTCGATCATGGACGCCAGATAGGCGCGCCTCGTACGCACGTAGACCCCGAGCACCCACGCGGCCGTGACGGTGCCGGTGATCATCAGAGCGGATAGCCACGCGTGCGACGGCGGTGCCCATCTGGTGACGGCCAGGACCACACCGATCTCCGCCACGAGCACGGCCACGCCGAGCAGCCATCGCCGGACCTCCCACGCACCCAGCGAGAACAGCATCACCAGTACGGCTGCGTCACCGCTGGCCAGCGTCCCCACCGCCCACTGCGCGAGGCAGATCGCGCCGATGAGTGACGCTGCGACGGCGGGCATCCGCCGACGCAGCACCAGCGGCGCGGCCAGGGCCACGTCCCAGAACGCGGCACCGGTCGTCCGGTAATCGGGCCCCAGCACGTCCACCAGCACGGTGAGCAGGGCCGTCACGCCGGCGATCCCGGCGTCGACCAGCAGCGGACGGATCCGCAGCTGGGACGGCAGGGACCGGTTCATCCGTCCAGCGTGCCAGTCAGGCGTCGCGTCGGCGCAACGAGACCGCGGCGATGCCGACGCCCACGACGACCCAGGCCAGCAGGACGAGGAACCCCGGCCACTCGGACAGGTGCGGCGACTCCGGGATGGACGTCGCGAACGCACCGCCGGCCTGCACGGGTAGGAACTCAGCCACGTGCTTTCCCCAGGTCCCGAGCAGGTTGCCGAACAGCACCGGGAACAGCAGCATCAGCGCGAAGTAGCTGACGAGCGCCCCCGGCGTGCTGCGCACGATCCAGCCGAGCATGCCGCCGATCACGCCGACGAGCGTCAGGTACACGCCGGTGCCGAGGACGACCCGCAGCGCGCCGGGGTCGGACAGCGAGAACCCCGTGCGGTAGTGGCCAATGAACGCCTGCGAGGCCAGGAAGGCCACGATCGAGATTGCGATCATGGACACCGCGGTCACCACGACGAACACCAGCAGCTTGGCCCACAGGACCGGCAACCGCTTCGGCACCGCGGCAAACGTCGACCGGATCATCCCGGTGCTGAACTCGCCGGAGACGAACAGCACGCCGAGCGACCCGATGAGCAACTGGGCCAGGTAGTAACCCTGCAGCGTCGCCGACGGAACGAGGTCGTTGGCGTCCTGGTTCCGCGTGATGTGGCGGGTGTTGTAGGCGATCACCAGGCTCAGCACGAGCATGCCCGCCACGGCCCCGCCCAGGACGAACCAGCTCGAGCGCAGGCTGCGGAACTTGATCCATTCCGAGCGGACGACCCGCGGCAGGGTGACCGGTTCGACGCCGAGCGGGGCGTCCTGCCGACTATGGCTCGGCCGCTCCACTGTGGGGGCGCTCATGCCGCCTGCTCCGACTCGGTCGTGACCGAGCGGTAGTCGAGCGAGTTCTCGGTCAGCGCCATGTAGGCCTCTTCCAGGGATGCGTTCTGCGTCGTGAGTTCGAACAGCGTGATCCCGGCGCCTGCCGCAACGGTGCCGATCTCCTCGCTGGTGCGCCCGGCGACCTCCAGGGTCTGGTCGGCGACGCTCGTGACGGTTACGTCGGGGCCGGCCAGCGCGTGCGCGAGCCGATCCGAATGCGGTGAGCGCACCCGCACGATGTCCGACGAGGCCGCGGCGATGAAGTCTGCCATGGACTGGTCGCGGAGCAGCTTGCCCTGACCGACCACGATGACGTGATCGGCGGTCAACGCCATCTCGCTCATCAGGTGTGAGGACAGGAAGACGGTGCGGCCCTCGTCGGCGAGCCGGCGCAGCAGGGTGCGGATCCAGCGGACGCCGTCGGGGTCGAGTCCGTTCACCGGCTCGTCGAGGATCAGCATCTGCGGATCGCCGAGCAGGGCCGAGGCGATCCCCAGTCGTTGGCCCATGCCAAGCGAGAACGCCCCGGCACGCTTGCCTGCGACGGCGGTGAGCCCGACCATGTCGATGACCTCTTCGACGCGCTGCCGGCCGATGCCCGCGGTGGCGGCCATGGCCAGCAGGTGGTTGCGGGCCGAGCGGCCGGTGTGGATGGCCCGCGCCTCGAGCAGTGCCCCGATCTCGTGGATCGGCCGGGCGTGCTCGGCGAACGGTTTGCCATTGACCGTGACCCGGCCCGACGTCGGCGCGTCCAGTCCCAGGATCATCCGCATCGTCGTCGACTTGCCCGCACCGTTGGGCCCGAGAAACCCCGTGACGATGCCGGGGCGGACGACGAAGGATAGGTCGTCGACCGCGGCCTTGTCGCCGTAGCGCTTGGTCAGGTTCTCGGCCGTGATCATGGGTTGCTCCGCAGTGGTGTCACCTGTTCCAGCGTAGGAATCCATCGGGCCGGGCACCTCGTCCGCACGGACCGTCTTCTCGGTGCCACGGGTCATCCGATCGGATGAGCCGGTCGCAGAACCCACTGAGAGCAGAACCCACGGAGAGCAGAACCCACTGAGAGCAGGCGCAGAGGAAGGTCCGGCATCCTGTGGGCATGACGCCGTCGGGAAGTGCCCGGCGCGCGACCATCCCGGCGGGCGCGCCGCTGCGCCCGGACGGGACACCGACCCGAGTGCTCGTCGTTGACGACGAGGAGAGCCTCGCCGAGGTCCTGGGCAGCGTGCTGCGCCTCGAGGGCTTCGCGGTGCGCACCGCCCTCACCGGTTCCGCAGCGGTGACGACGGCGCGGGAGTTCACGCCGGACGCGATCATCCTCGACGTCATGCTGCCGGACCTGTCCGGGCTCGAGGTGCTGCGCCGCATCCGGGCCGAGGACCCGGCCGTGTGCGTGTTGTTCCTGACCGCACGGGACTCGGTGGAGGACCGGATCGCGGGTATCACGGCCGGGGGCGACGACTACGTCACCAAGCCGTTCAGCCTGGAGGAGGTGCTGGCCCGCCTGCGCGGGCTGTTGCGCCGCGCCGGCCGGACCTCCACCGCCGGTCAGGCCGGTCTCGTGGTAGCCGACCTGACCATGGACGAGGACGCGCACGAGGTGCGGCGCGCCGGTGACCTGATCGAGCTGACCGCGACGGAGTTCGAGCTCCTGCGCTTCCTCATGCGCAACCCGCGCCGGGTGCTGTCGAAGGCGCAGATCCTCGACCGGGTGTGGAACTACGACTTCGGCGGGCGCGCACACGTCGTCGAGCTGTACATCAGCTACCTGCGCAAGAAGATCGACGTCGGCCGCGAGCCGCTGATCCACACCGTGCGGGGCGCCGGCTACATCCTGCGTCCGCCATCCGCCTGATGGCGCGCCGATGAGACGCCCCCGCTGGGCCGGCCGGACCCTGCGCGCGCGCCTGACGATCGGGATGGCCGTCGTGCTGCTCGCGGCGTTCGCCGTGGCCGGCGTGGCGACCACCCTCTCGCTGCGACACTTCCTGCTCGATCGCCTTGATGCCCAACTCGCGTCGGCCGGCGGGCGGTTCTCGGCCAGCCTGGAACACGGCCAGGTCGCGCCGGGCGGCGACGACGGCGACGCCGACAACGCCGTCGGCGGTCAGTCCGTGGGCACGCTCGGCGTGCGCATCCTCGGGCACCGCATCAGCGACGCCGCGGTGATCGGCGACGACGGTCGTAACAGCACGCCGTCGTTCTCGACGCGAGACCGGTCCGAGCTGCAGGCGCTCTCGGCTCGCGCCGGGCCGTCCACGATCCACCTGCACGCCCTCGGGGACTACCGGGTGCGCGCGGTAGCCGGCCGGGACGGCGACATCCAGATCACCGGCCTGCCCATGCGCGGCGTCGACGACGTCCTGGGCCGGCTCATCGTCATCGAGAGCGTGCTGTTCGCGGTGGTCGTGATCGTGAGCGGGGCGGTGACCGGGTTCGTGGTCAGCCGCACCCTGCGTCCGTTGCGGCGGGTGGCCGACACCGCCCTGCACGTCTCGGAGCTGCCGTTGACCGAGGCCGCCACCCAACTGCCCGACGGCATCGCCCCGGCCGAACCTCGAACCGAGGTCGACCAGGTCAGCGTGGCCTTCGACCACATGCTCGACCACCTGCGCCGAGCCCTGGCGGCTCGCGACCACACCGAGAACCAGCTGCGCCGCTTCGTGGCCGACGCGAGCCACGAACTGCGCACCCCGCTGGCGACGATCAAGGCCTATTCGGAGTACGCAGCCCGTTCCGGGGACACCATACCCGCCAGTACGGCGACGGCGCTGGTGCGTATCGACGCAGCCGCGAGCCGGATGGCGACGTTGGTCGACGACCTGCTCCTGCTTGCGCGGCTGGACTCCGGGCGCCCGCTCGCCCAGGAGACCGTCGACCTCAGCCAGCTGGTGCTCGACGCGGTCGACGACGCCCGGACGGCGGCCGCCGACCGGCACTGGCACCTGAACCTGCCCGCGGAGCCGATCGAGATCGTCGGGGACGAGCAGCGGTTGCACCAGGTCATCGCCAACCTGCTCAGCAACGCCCGCGTCCACACCCCGGCCGGGACGACGGTCACCACCACGATCTCCGTCGCGGCCGACCACGTGACCCTGGAGGTGTGCGACGACGGGCCCGGGGTGCCCGAGGATCTGCAACCGGACCTGTTCGACCGCTTCACCCGCGCGGACGCAGCCCGCGCCGGGCACGGCAGCAGCGGCCTCGGACTGGCCATCGCTCGCAGCATCGTCACGGCCCACCACGGCTCGCTCGAGGTCGCCAGCCGGCCGGGGCGCACCGCCTTCGTCGTGATTTTGCCCCGGGACGACGCAGGAGGCCCGGAACCTCTCGACTTGCTCTGAATCGCCGGCCCGGCTGCGTCGCCGGGCCGGGCGCCGGGAACGGGTGGATGAGCACCCCCGAAGCCAGGAGTAGACCGTGACCCAGAATTCCACGTCCGCCCGCACCTCCGGTCCGTCGTCCGCACCGGCGCGGGGCAACCCGGTCTACGCGATCCTGATCGGGCTCGCCACGCTCGGGGTCCTGCTCCAGGGGCTCTGGGCCGGCATCTTCCTCGAGGGCGAGCACCGCCCCGACAAGTGGGTGAACGTCCACGCCCGCGGGGCCGAGGTGACCATCGTCCTCACCGTTCTGGCCTTCGTGGCTGCCCTGGTCTGGCTGCGCCACCGCCGGGACCTGGTGATCGGCACCGCCGTGCTGGCGGTCGCGCTGTTCGTCGAGGCCTACATCGGTGGCCGGATCACCGACGACGGCAACGACACCCTGACCGCGGTGCACGTCCCGCTGGCCATGGCCGTCATGGGCCTAGCAGTCTGGCTGCCACTGCGTGCGCGCAGCGGCCGGTCAGCCCGCGTCGACTAACTTGTCGGTCGTCGCCGTGCGGCGCGGCGGGACGTCGACGACCGCGCCGGCGGCGGTGACCAGGGTGGCGAGCATGTCCGGTTGCCGACCCAGCCAGTCGACCCCCCGCTCGGCGCCCATCGCGACCGCCGCCGTCGCATAGACGTCCGCGGTGACGAGGTCCGCAGCCACAACGGTGACGGACGCGAGTTCGGTCACCGGGCGGTGCGTGTGCGGATCGACGATGTGCGCGGCGCGCTCGGCCAGTCCGGACGTCGCGACGGCGATCGGCCCGTCGCCGGTCACGGTGCGCACGGTGTCGCCGGGACGGTGCGGGTCGGCGATGCCGATGCGCCACGGCCGGTCCGGGGCCGGCCGGCCGACGCACGCGACGTCGCCGCCGCCGTTGACGCAGTGGTCGGTCGAACCCGCGGCGCTCAGCATGTCCGACGCGGTCCGGATGGCCCAGCCCTTCACGTAGCCGGATGGGTCCAGCCGTCCGCCGGCGCGGGCGTCGAAGTAGCCGTCGGTCAGTTCGCGATAGCGCTCGCACTCCGCGAGCACGTGGCGCACCTCGTCGTCGGCATCGGCCACACGGAGCGCGCCGGCGTTGATCCGGCTGATCCGGCTGTCCGGGCGATAGGTCGAGAACAGCGCGTCCATGTCGTGCAGCCAGGCCAGTACCGGGAGCAGCGCACCGCGGGTGAGGCCGGGGGTGGCCACTTGGAACGAGAACACCGTGCCCATGCATTTCTCGACCTGCCGCAGCGGGGGCGGCGTGTCGACCCGCGCCGCAGCACGGGGGAACCGGATGTCGGTGGGCGAGCCGGCCGTCATCAGATGCCTGCCCTGTCCAGCGCCGACTGCAACGACTGGCGGTAGCCGTCGCTGGTGTAGCTGGCCCCCGAGACGGTGTCGATCTTGGCCGACTGCGCGCTCAAGGTTTCCTGCAGCAGCTGGGGCGCCGCGTGGGAGTTGATCTGTTCTGATCGCCCGTCGAACGCGGTGAGCTGGGCGAAGGAGACGTCGGTGATCTTCTTGTCCCGCACCGTGATCTTGACCTGGATGACGCCGTAGCGGGTGGTGATCGACGAGCCCAGGTAGGTGCGGGTCGTCGGCGCCGCGCTGGACGTAGGGGCGGTCGTCGGGGTCTGTGTCGTCGGGGTAGTGGTCGCCGGGGCGGTGCTTTGCTCCCCGAGCGCCGCCGACGGCAGCGGGGCGGCGTTGGCGAGCGGATGCGCCTGGGTCTTGAACGACAGCAGCGCGATCACCCCGGCGATGGTGCCGGTGACGGACAGGATCAGGCGTTTCATCAGGTTGCTCTCGTGAGGGTCAGAAGGTGAAGGACTCGAAGTGGATGGCCGCCCGACCGACGCCGGCCTTGCGCAGATCCCGGGCGAGCTCACCGATCAGCTCGTCGGGCCCGCAGAGGTAGACCTCGTGTTCGGTGAGGTCGGGGACGAGGCGCAGCAACTGCGCCGGCGCCAGGTGTCCGGCGCCCGCGCGGGTTCGCGAGCCGAGCAGGTAGTGCACCCGGGCGCCCCGGACGGCCGCGATGTGCTCGATCTCGTCGCGCAGCACAAGATCGCTGCCCTGCCGCGCCCGATAGAGCAGGGTGATGCCGCCGGGTGCCGCCGGGATGGTCTCGAACAGGGCGCGGATCGGCGTGATGCCGATGCCCACCCCGATCAGCAGCACCTTGCCCGTGCGCCGGCCGACCCGTGAGCGTCGGGCGTGGTCGCCGGTGAACGCCCCGTACGGGCCTTCGGCGAGCACGCGGGTACCGGGTCGCAGCCGGGCCAGCGCGTGGCTGTGGGCACCGGCGATCTTCACAGTGATGCGCAGCTGGTCGCCGCGGGGTGCGGCCGAGAGAGAGTACGGGTTCGCGGCGCCCCACAGCTCGCGGGTCAGGAAGCGCCAGCGGAAGAACTGTCCGGGTTCCGCGTCGAGGCGCGGCAGGTTTCGGCCGCCGACCACGACCGACAGCACGCCGGGACCGTGCGGCACCACGGCCAGAACACGCAGCGTGTGCCGGGACAGGTTGCGCAGTGGTGTGATCACCCGGAACCAGACGAGCAGGGTTCCGACGGCGGTGTAGAAGCCCGCCCACAGCACCTGGACGCGGGTGTCGGTGAAGTCTGCGCCGGTGGCGAACTGGTGGCTGAACGCCAGGCCGACGGCCAGGTAGGTGTAGAGGTGCACGAGATGCCAGGTCTCGTAGCGCATCCGGGTGCGCGCGGCCCGTGCCGAGGTCACCCCGATGAGCAGAAACAGCCCGAGAGCCACAGTGGCCATGAGGACGTCGGGGTAGGTGAGCTCGAGTGTCTTCGTCTGCGAGATCACGTCCGTGTGCGCGGTGACCGCGTAACCCCAGATGATCAGCAGGGTGTGGGCGACGGCCAGGCCGACGGTGTAGCGGCCGCCTGCCGCGTGCCACCGGGCCAGCCGGTCGGCGCCGACGCCCCGCTCGAGAGCGGGCACCCGCGCCATCAGGGAGAGGACGACCAGGATCGCGTAGCCGGCCGCCAGGCCCGTGATGCGGCCGGCGTTGGTGAGCCAGCCACCCAGGCCATAGACGAAGTTCGTGTCCTGCCACCACAGGCCAAGGACGGCCACGCCGCCGACGGCAATGACAGCAAGGGCCATGTTCGGTGTGACGAGCAGCCGCCGCCGGGGTGGTGCCGGCGCGAACCCTGTGGGCGTAGCCCGAGGATGGCGCAGGGTGGTGGACATGGCTGGCGGCTCTCTTCGTTCGTGGTGAGCACCAGCTTCGCCGGGGTTCCTCTCCAGTGGCTCTCAGGAATCTGTGTGCGCGTCATGGACGTCGCGGTCGCCCCGTGGCCGGCGTCCCGCTTCCGACCGTTGTCGACGACGCTGGTGAGCGGCGTCAGGCCAATCGGGCGCTCAGTGTCAGCTCGGTCGGGCTCGCCCTGACCGGCATCGTCGAACTCGTGATCGCTCTGCTGACCGGCTCGGTGGCGCTGCGGGGCGATGCTCTGCACAATTTGTCGGACGTGTCGACCTCGGTGGCCGTGTTCGTGGGCTTCCGCGCCTCCCGCAAGAGCGCGACCGATCGCTACACCTACGGTTACGAGCGGGCCGAGGACTGGCCGGCATCGGCATCCCGGTCGTGATCTGGGCGTCGGCGGTGTTCGCCGGTTACGAGAGCGTCCACAAGCTCGTCCACCAGAGCGGCACGCGCGAGGTGGGCTGGGGTATCGGGGCCGCCGCGATCGGCATCGTCGGCAACCAGATCGTGGCTCGGTACAAGCTGCGCGTCGGCACCCGTATCAAATCAGCAACGTTGGTCGCCGACGCCCGACACTCCTGGCTCGACGCGCTGCCCTCGGGCGGCGCGATGATCGGGCTGATCGCGGTTGCGCTCGCTCCGCCGTGGGCAGACGCCGTGGCCGGGGTCGTCGTGACCGGCTTCATCTGTCACGTGGGTGGGAAGTCACCTCCGACGTGGCGCATCGCCTGCACGACGGTGTCGAGCCCGAGGTCATTCGGACGGCCGAGACCGTCGCCGCCGAAGTACCCGGCGTGCTGCACGCCCACGCCCGGGCTCGCTGGACCGGTCGCACGTTACGTGTCGAGGTCGAAGGCTGGGTCGACGCCTACACGACCGTCGCGGCGTCGGACCGCATCGGTCAGGCCGTGGCCGACCTGCTCGCTGCTTGGCTGCCCGAGATGCGCAGCTTCCAGTGGTCTTCGCGCAGTATTTGAGCGGTGCAGCGTCACGAGGTACCACATCATGGCGGGCCGGCCTCGGCCACGGTGGCCCGCAGGCTCGGCAGTACCGAAGCGATCGCCCTGAACGGCATCGATCTCGACACCGACGCGGAGTATGTAAATCCCGCGGCACCCGTCACTTCCAAAGCGATCTATCCGCCGACGAGGAACCAGGATCCGTCAAGCACCGGCGTTTGCCTCGAGCACGAGGGCCTAGACAGCTGACACCCTCGGTCGACCGCTCGCGGCGTCAGGTCGCCGGGCGGCGCAGGGAGTCCGCGACCGCATCCAGCGCCGGCTGCACGACACGGTAGTAGGACCAGCGGCCCCGCTGATCCCGTGTGATCAGTCCGGCGTCGACGAGTTGCTTGAGGTGGTGGCTCACCGTCGGCTGGGTAAGCCCGACCGGGTCGGTCAGATCGCACACGCACGCCTCGCCGTCGGAGTGCGCCGCGATCAGCGACAGCAGCCGCACCCGGGTCGGATCGCCGAGCGCCTTGAAGATCCGGGCCAACCGTTCGGCGGCCTCGAGGTCCATGACGCCGCCGGTGACGGGGCTGCAGCACGTGGCGAGGTCGTCGATCACGGGCGCGGTCGCGGTGGGCATGCCACCAGTCTGCCACGCTCATTGACATCCGTCGATACGTCGGTCACCCTCGATACATCGAGGAGTGTCGATCAGAAGGAGTGGTCATGGCTGAGTCCGACGTTCGCGATTCCGATGTTCGCGAGCAGGTCCGATCCCGTTACGCCCGGGCCGCCGTGGCGGTCACCGCGGCCGGCGGCCGGACCGCGCTGCAGGTGGTCGACGCCGACCAGTGTTGCGCCCCTGTGTCTGCGACGAGCGAGCCGGCCGGCGGGAGGGTTGGTAATGTGGTGGCGGCGAATGCGTCCTGCTGCGGCGGGAGCGAGGTCGATGCCGCGTTCGGGTCGAGCCTGTATTCCGCCGACGAACAGGGTGAGCTGCCGGCCGAGGCGGTCGCGGCCAGCCTGGGCTGCGGCAACCCGATGGCGGTCGCCGACCTTAAAGCCGGGGAGAAGGTACTCGACCTGGGCTCGGGCGGCGGCATCGACGTGCTGCTCTCGGCCCGCCGGGTCGGGCCCACCGGATACGCCTACGGCGTCGACATGACCGAGGAGATGCTTGATCTGGCCAACGCCAACAAGGCCAAGGCCGGCATCGACAACGTCGAGTTCCTCAAGGGCACCATCGAAGACGTCCCGCTCCCCGACGAGACGGTCGACGTCGTGATCTCCAACTGCGTGATCAACCTGTCCACCGACAAACCGGCCGTGCTAGCTGAGATGTTCCGGGTCCTCACCCCGGGTGGTCGCATCGGGATCTCCGACGTCGTCGCCGAGGACCACCTCACCCCGGCCGACCGCGCCGAGCGGGGCTCCTACGTCGGCTGCATCGCCGGCGCCCTGTCCCGCAGCGAATACCTCGACGGGCTGGCCGCGGTCGGGTTCACCGGCGCCGAGGTCGCCTTCACCCACGAGGCCGCCCCCGGCATGCACGGCGCGATCATCAACGCCACCAAACCCGCCGCGTGTTGCACTCCGGAGCAGATGCCCGGCTGCTGCGAGCCCGAAGCCAAGGCCAGCTGCTGCGGCCAAACCGGACACGCCGCAGGAAGCTGCGGTTGCCAGTGAGCGACGTCGTCACCGACACCGCAACCGCCCACGCGGACGCGCCGGTCCTGAAACGGTTGTCCATACTGGACCGTTTCCTGCCGGTCTGGATCATCGCCGCAATGGCACTGGGCATCGGGTTGGGCCGGGCGATCCCGGCGCTGGCCGGCGACCTGGACAAGGTCCAGATCGGCTCGGTCAGCCTGCCCATCGCGGTCGGTCTGTTGTTGATGATGTATCCGGTGCTGGCCAAGGTCCGCTACACCCAACTGGGGCGGGTCACCGGGGACCGCAGGCTGCTGATCGGGTCGTTGCTGCTGAACTGGATCATCGGCCCGGCGCTGATGTTCACCCTGGCCTGGCTGCTGCTGCCCGACCTGCCCGCCTACCGCACCGGACTGATCATCGTCGGCCTCGCTCGCTGCATCGCGATGGTGCTGATCTGGAACGAACTGGCCTGCGGCGATCGCGACGCGGCCGCGGTGCTGGTCGCGATCAACTCGGTCTTCCAGATCATCGCGTTCGCCGCACTCGGCTGGTTCTACCTGCAGGTCCTGCCCCGCTGGCTCGGGTTGTCGACCACCAGCGCGCACTTCTCGATCACCGCGATCGCGCTGTCCGTGCTGGTGTTCCTCGGCATCCCACTCGTCGCCGGCTACCTCACCCGCACCATCGGCGAACGCACGAGAGGTCAGAACTGGTACGAGTCCCGGTTCCTGCCCACGATCGGACCGGTCGCCCTCTACGGCCTGCTGTTCACCATCGTCGTGCTGTTCGCCCTACAAGGCCACACCATCACCAGCCGGCCCTGGGACGTGGTCCGGATCGCGTTCCCGCTGCTGGCCTACTTTGCCGTCATGTTCTTCGGCGGCTTCGGCCTCGGCCGCCGCCTGAACCTCGGCTATGAGAAGACGACCACCCTGGCGTTCACCGCCGCCGGCAACAACTTCGAACTCGCCATCGCCGTCGCGATCGGCACCTTCGGCGTCACCTCCGGCCAGGCCCTCGCCGGCGTCGTCGGCCCCTTGATCGAAGTTCCCGTGCTCGTCGCGCTCGTCTACGTTGCGCTCTGGATCCGCCGCCGCTACTACCCGACACCGGCCCCGAACGCCGCTGCCGCCGCGACACCGCACGGTCAGGCTGCACCGAAGCCGATCGAAGGAGCGCTATGACCCACAAGCCCATCGTGCTGTTCGTCTGCGTCCACAACGCCGGCCGCTCACAGATGGCGGCCGGCTGGCTCCAGCACCTGGCCGGTGACCAGGTCGAGATCTGGTCCGCCGGTTCCGAACCCGCCGACCAGATCAACCCGATCGCCATCGAGGTGATGCGCGAGGTCGGCATCGACATCAGCGGCGAGACACCGAAGATCCTCACCGCCGACTCCGTCTCCCGCGCGGACGTCGTGATCACCATGGGCTGCGGGGACACCTGCCCCTACTTCCCCGGCAAACGCTACGAAGACTGGGAACTCACCGACCCCGCCGGCCAACCCATCGACGTTGTACGCGCAGTCCGCGACGACATCACAGACCGCATCAGCGCGCTTGTGGTCGGCCTTGTCTGAAGAGATCGCCGAGAAACGCTCACGGCGGTGGTTGGGCGCGACTCAACAGGGTCTGTCGCCCCGGCCCAACTCGGAGGCGCGGGCGACGCAGCCATTCCGGGAGGCGTGCACATCACGATGCATGAACGCGACCCGCCACCTGCTTCCGTTCAGTGCGGTCGTAGATGACGACGAGCGGCGGCAGGCTAACTGCCCGGTTCATCGCACGATCCCTGACCCGCATAGCGCCCTGCAACCACCGCTGTACGCCGCTGTGAAGGTCGTCCAGCAGATGCTCGGCCCCGCCTCGGCGGCTATGACCCTGGATCAGTACGGGCATACCTTTTTGGCGACCGACTCGACGAGGTGGCCGACCGGATGGACGCCGCGCGCCGGAATGCTGTTGCCCCAGTGTTGCTTGAGCCGGTTTCGGTTGATCCTTTCTCAGGTTTCCCAAGCACTGCAGGCCACCTATACGGGGCCTGCGACGTGGTGCCCCCGGCAGGATTCGAACCTGCGCCACCGCCTCCGGAGAGCTATTTTTGCGTTTCTGAAGATCGTTGGAAGGTGTCTGCAGCCCCCGGATTTGCTGGCCCAGATGCGTTTGTTGTCGTTGATCAACATTTGCTGTTTTCAGTTCTGGTGTGTACCCGATGTGTACCCGCGAAGATCAACTCTTTCAAGATCGACGTTCGAATCGGCAGTCGGTGCTTGATCAACTCGACCTTTCGAACGCGCCAACGGCCGCCAGTCAAGCGTCGCTTTGGCGGTCGTTCACGTCGAGCGTGCTCATGCCCAACGCGCGCCACGCGGCGAGCAGTTGGTGGTCGCCGCTCGCCGCCACGACATCGGCGTCGTTGATCGACTCCGCGCCCGCGCAGTGCGTCGCGTCGTAACCACGCAAGCTGTGTACGTCGGCAAGCGTGCCGGCCTGCCGCACCAACATGTCATCGATGTCGACGACCTGGAGCTGCTCCCACTTTTCGTCGAGGAGGGCGACCGCTTGACGTTGCTGAGATCGGGTCAACCGTCGGAGTCGGCGCGCCTGTGCGATCGCGGCAGCCGCTTCGACATAGGCGATCCGGACCGTGACGACATCGTCCGCGTCGTCCCACAGCCGCTCGCAGATTGACGAGGCCGGCTCATCGATCAGTAACGGGACAAGTGCCGAGGTGTCGAAGTAGGCGATCAACGCCGCTGCTCAGCGACAAGATCGCTGACGGTGCCTGCCGCCTTGACGCGGCGTCCAGCGGGCCGCTTCGGTTGCTTCGCCGGTGTAACCCAACCATCCGCGATGAGCCGCTCAAGAGCGCTCGGGGCGCCGATCGGAACGATGCGCGCGACAGGCACGCCGTGATCGGTGACCGTGACCGTGTGCCCGGCTCGCACCTGCGCCAGGTGTCGGCTCAGTCCGTCCCTGAGTTCGCGAACTCCGATGTTCATCGCGCATCCTCTCGTGGCTACATTCAGCATAGCGATTATGGCCATATATTGACTGGACCGTCACCGGTTCCGCGCGATCGCCCGGTTCCACGCCGGGGGTCGTGCGGCGTCTGAAGAAGTGGTCAGTCGGAGCCAACTCGCTCGGCGACGAGGTCGAGCGGGCGGACGTAGCGGCCGTCGCGGTTGTGCAGCATCCGCCGCTGCTCGCGGTTAAGCTCCGCGATGTCGCACCGAGCCAGCCCTCCGGCGTCGGCGATCGCACACTCGGCGAACCACGCCATCTCGTTCATGAAGCCGAGCGTTTGCCGGCTCGCGGTCTTCGCCAGCACGATCGGCGGCGCGAGTTCACCGAGCACGGCAGCGGGCAGGTTCTCGGCGTTCAGCTCTCGCAGCACCACGTTCGTCAGCCACTGGTCGAGCGGAGTCAGGTCCGCCTTGCGCACGTCCGCGACGAACACCGGGAACAGCGTGCCGACGTGCGCCAGCAGCAGGCACTTGCGGCGGTCGAACCAGAGCAGGTTCAGGTACCAGTCGTCGGGGGAGTGCTCCGGCTCGGCAAGCTGCCGAACGCCGAGGAGACTCCGCGCCTTGGCGGTGCAGCGCACGATCATGGCGCTGAATGTAGCCAAGCGCCGGATTCCACGAGACCGCATCAGGCACACGCGCGTTCGGCGCGCCGCGCCGATCTCTGGCAGCACCGTTAACCTCATGATCGTGGGTGCCGAGGACAGCGCAGGCCGGGTAGCGGCCGAAGCGCGCGCCCGCGTTCTCATCGACCGGCAGCTGTCCGAGGCCGGCTGGTCGGTGCAGGACAAGAAGGCCATGAACCTGTTCGCTACGCAGGGCGTCGCCGTCCGCGAGGTCACGCTCAAGCCCGGTCACGGCCGCGCCGACTACCTGCTCTACGTCGATCAACGCGTCGTCGGGGTGATCGAGGCCAAGCCCGAAGGCACCCCGCTGTCCGGCGTCGAGTGGCAGTCGAGCAAGTACGCCGAGGGGCTGCCGGCCGAGGTCAAGCTCGCCGCGCTCACGACGGGCGGGCGGCTGCCGTTCGTCTTCGAGGCCAGCGGCACCGAGACCCACTTCACCAACGGCTACGACCCCGAGCCGCGGGCGCGTCGGATTTTCAACGTGCCCAAGCCGTCCACGCTCGCGAACATCCTCAAGCACAAGGACGAACAACACCCGACGTGGCGCGGCAAGGTCCGCGAGCTGCCGCCGCTTGATGAGCAGCCGCTCCGCCCGGCGCAAATCACGGCGATCGACGGTGTCGAGGCCAGCCTGCGCGAGCAGCGCTACGACCGCAGTCTGATCCAGATGGCCACCGGTGCGGGCAAGACCTACACCGCCGTCACCCTGGCCTACCGCCTGCTCAAGTTCGGCGGGTTCAGCCGCATCCTGTTCCTGGTCGACCGCAACAACCTGGCCAAGCAGACGATGGCCGAGTTCGAGAACTACCAGACCCCGGACGACGGCCGGAAGTTCACCGAGCTGTACAACGTCAACCGGCTCAGCCACGGTCCGATGCCCGAAGCGACCAGCGTCGCGATCTCCACCATCCAGCGGGTCTTCAAGGCACTACGTGACGAGGAACCCGGGGAGAACGACGACCCCGCATTGGACGGCTGGGTGCCCGAACACCCCGTGACCGTCGCCTACCAGCCGAACATCCCGCCGGAGACGTTCGACCTGATCGTGGTCGACGAAGCCCACCGCTCGATCTACGGCCAGTGGCGCGGCGTCCTCGAGTACTTCGACGCCCACGTCATCGGGCTGACCGCCACGCCTGGCAAGCAGACCTTCGGATTCTTCATGCAGAACCTCGTCAGTGAGTACACCTATCCGCAGTCGGTGGCCGAGAACGTGAACGTTGACTTCGAGATCTACCGGATCAAGACCCAGATCAGCGAGCAGGGCTCGACCATCGAGGCCGGCACCGTCGTGCCGAAGGTCGACCGACGCACACGTGCGCAGCGCTACGAGGCGCTGGAGGTGGACCTCGACTACACCGCCCGCCAGCTCGACCGCGCCGTCACCGCCACCGATCAGATTCGCACCGTCCTGGAGACATTCCGCGACCGGCTCTTCACCGAGATCTTCCCCGGCCGCTCAGTCGTGCCCAAGACCTTGATCTTCGCGAAGGACGACGCGCACGCCGAGGAGATCGTCACGCAGGCGCGCGAGGTGTTCGGCAAGGGCAACGACTTCGCCGCCAAGATCACCTACAACGCCCGCGACGCCGACAAGCAACTCGCCGCACTGCGCACCAGCGCCGAACTGCGCATCGCTGTCACCGTCGACATGATTGCCACCGGCACCGACGTCAAGCCGCTGGAGTGCGTGTTCTTCATGCGCGATGTCCGCTCGCCGCAGTACTTCGAGCAGATGAAAGGACGCGGCGCCCGCACGATCACGAGCGCGGACTTCCAGGCCGTCACACCGGACGCTAAGGAGAAGGTGCGCTTCGTGCTGGTGGACGCCGTTGGCGTTACCGAGCACGCGTTCGTCGAGCCGCCACTGAATCGCGAGAAGTCGATCAGCCTGGCGAAGCTGTTGGAGAAGGCCGCGAACCTCACCATCACCGAGGACGAGACCGCGACCCTCGCCTCTCGCCTGGCCGCCCTCGAAGCGCAGATCACACCCGACGAGCGGGCCGAACTGGACGCCGTGGCCGACGGGTCGCTACGCGCCGTCGTCCGGCACCTGGTGGACGCCGTCGACCCCGACGTTCAGGCCAAGGCCCTCGCGGACGCCGTTGATCCAGACGAGGCACGGCAGCGGCTGATCATCGATGCGGTGCGTCCGATCGCGGCCAACCCCGATCTGCGCACGCGCATCCTCGAACTGCGCCGCGCCCACGATCGAGTGGTCGACGAGGTCTCTGCAGACGTGCTGCTGGACGCGCACGGCGTGGTCGACACCGGCAAGGCGAAGTCCGTCGTCGAGTCGTGGCGGGCGTACCTGGACGAGCACCGCTCGGAGATCACCGCAATCCAGCTGCTCGCCGAAGCACGCGAACGGCGCGTGTCGTTCGGCGACATCAAAGAACTCGCCGACCGCATCTCGCGACCGCCGTACAACTGGACGCCCGACATCATCTGGAACGCGTACGGCGCGCTCGAGGTGCGGTCGATCGGTCATGCTCCGCGCCGCACGCTGACCGATCTGGTCTCGCTGATCCGCTACACGCTCGGCGAGGACGACACGCTCGTACCGTATGCCGACCGCGTCGCCGAGAAGTACGCCGCGTGGTTGGCCCAGCAGAAGCAAGCCGGCGTGACGTTCTCCGACGCCGAGCGCTGGTGGCTCGACCGCATGGTGCAGGTGGTCGCGTCGTCCGCCGGTATCAGCGCTGCCGACCTCGATCAACCGCCGTTCATCGAGAACGGCGGCACCGACGGCGCCCTCCGCGACCTCGGCTCCCGCGCTGCCGACCTCATCGACCAACTCAATGCGGAACTCACCGCATGACCTGGCCAACAGTTGCGCTCGGCAACCTCGCAGTTTCCATCCGAAACGGAATCTTCGCTCGTAGGCCGACCGATGAACCCGGGGGCTCTCAAATCCTTCGCATCTCGGCCGTGCGTGACGGCCAGGTCAACCTCGACGATTCGCGATTTGTCGATGGGCTTGATCCTGAACAGATCAGTAAGTTCTCGATCGATCCTGGTGACCTGCTCATGACCAGGTACAACGGCAGTCGAGGCTTGGTTGGAATCTCGGGTCTTGTGCCCGTGCATTCCGGTACGTTCATCCATCCCGACAAGTTGATCAGGATTGTTCTGGATACCAGTCGGATCCTGCCCGCTTTTGCGAACTATCAACTGTCCTCGCCCGCTGTGAGGTCACACCTCGAGCCGCGCATTAGAACGACTGCTGGCCAGTCGGGCATCGCTGGCGCTGACGTCCGGTCGATCCCATTGGCGGTGCCGTCGCTGGATGAGCAGCGGCGGATCGTGGACGTCCTCGAAGACCACCTCTCCCGCCTCGACGCCGCCAACGCCGACCTGGTGGCCGCTCGCCGCCGTTCAGCCGCGATGGTCATGTCGTCGATGGCACATGCGGTTGCTGCGGCGTCGCGATCGTCGCCGATGACTTCCGTGGGGGCTGAGGCGGAATTCGTGGAGTACGGCACGAGCGCGAAGTGTGGCGATGGCGCAGGTGCGTCGTCCCCTGTACCCGTGCTCCGCATGGGGAATCTCAAGAACGGCGAGATCGCCTGGGACAGTCTGAAATACCTCGAGGCGTCCCACCCGGAGTTCCCCAAGCTGATCCTTGCGCCGGGCGACTTACTGTTTAATCGAACGAACAGTGCCGAACTGGTCGGCAAGTCCGCTGTATACGAATTCGGTCCGCGCGCGTCGTTCGCGTCCTACCTGATTCGAGTTCGCTTCCGGGAGTCCGTCGATCCCCGCTGGGCGAACATCGCAATCAACAGTCCGCAGGGGCGCGCATATGTTGGGTCGGTTGCCTCGCAACAGGTCGGCCAAGCGAACGTCAACGGCACAAAGTTGAAGGCTTTTCCGCTTCCGCTTCCCCCTGTCGAGCATCAGCGGCAACTCATTGCTGTACATGACGCTGTGCAGGCATCAGCCCGTCGACTTGCTGCGTCCGCTTCGCTGAGTGTTCATCGATCGATGGCGCTGCGGCGTGCGCTGCTTGCCGCCGCGTTCTCGGGGCGGCTGACGGGCGACCGGGAGGTCGCCGGTGTCTGACAGCGTCAGCCGCGGATTCCGGCGCGCGTTCGCCCAACAGGGCCTCCGGGCAATGGGAGGGCGGCAGACGTGCGAGCGGGGAATGCAGTACGCGATCGTGGGCCGGGTCAGCAAGGTGAGTACCACGTCCGAAGGTGCGACGGCGACAGTGCAGGGGTCGGCCGACTATCAGGTCGAGTTGTGGTGCGATGACGACGAAGCCGGGTACGTCTGCAGCTGCCCGATGGGCGGCGAGGATCGATTCTGCAAGCACGCGGTCGCAGTTGCGCTGGTCGCCACCGACGCGGTCGTCGCGGACGAGGCCCCGAGCGCTGACCCGAGCAAGGAAGTCGACCTCGCGACCTATCTACGCGGCCTCGACCACGACGCGCTGGTCGATTTGCTCGAGGAGCGAGCCGCCGCCGACGACCTCTTCGAGGGGCGACTGCGCATGGCCGCCGCCCGCACCACCGTCGGCACTCCCTCGCTCGCGGCCTTCCGCCACGCCCTGGCGGCGGCCTTCGAGACCGACGGTTTCATCAGCTACCGCGAGGCCTACGACTACACGAGCGGGATCGACTCGGTGCTCGACTCGCTCGGGCAGCTGCTCGAGGACGGGCACGCTGACGCGGTGGTGCAGCTCGCAGAGCACGCCGCAGAACTGGCGGAGGAGGCACTCGCCTACATCGACGACTCCGACGGCGGCATGTCGGGGGTTGCCGAGCACATCCGCGAGTTGCACCTCGCCGCCTGCGTCGCGTCCCGTCCCGACCCGGTCGCGCTGGCCCGCAATCTCTACGACCGCGAGCGGCACGAGGGTGACCTGGAGATCTTCTACGGCGCGGTAGGCACCTACGCCGACGTGCTCGGCGACGAGGGCCTGGCGGAGTATCGGCGACTCGCGCAGCAGGAATGGGATGAGCTGCCCCCGCTCGGCCCGGAGGACGAACGGAGCTGGTCCTCCGGGCGATTCCGCCTGACGCAGATCATGCTGACCCTCGCCGAACTTTCGGGGGACGTCGACGCCGAGGTCGCCGTGCTGGCGCACGACCAGTCCTCGGCCTATCAATTCGTGAAGATCGCAGAGACGTTGCAGAACGCGCAGCGGCACGAGGACGCGCTGGAGTGGGCGTTGAAAGGCCTGTCGCTGCACGGCTTCGGCGACCAACGCCTGGTCGAGCTGGTCGCAGACGAGCACCATCGCGTCGGACGTCCCGAGCAGGCGGTCAACGTGCTGTGGTCGGCCTACGAAGGCTCACCTGGCGTCGACACCTATCAACGGCTGGCCGAGCACGCCCGGCGAGCCGGACTCTGGCAGGACCGGCACGACCAAGCTCTCGCGCTACTACGTGAGCGCATCGCGTCGAAGTCACGCGACCGGTACGGGCCCGACAACTCCACCCTCGTCGCGGTGCTCCTGCTCGACGGCAACCCGGGGCAGGCCTGGATCGAGGCTCAGGCCCGCGGGTGCCGCCGCGACCAATGGCTCGAACTCGCCCGCCTGCGCGAGGCCGAGCACCCCGAGGACGCCCTCCCGATCTGGCGGGAGGAGGTCGACCGCGAGATCGGCGCGATGAACAACCAGTCCTACGCCAGCGCCGTCGCGACGATCGAGCGGGTGGGCCGGCTGATGTCCGCGGCCGGGCGCGGTGAGCAGTTCGCGCCGTACGTCGCGGGTGTACGCGACGCGCACCGGCGCAAACGCAACCTGATGAAGCTCTTCGCCGAGCGCGGCTGGTGACACAAGACTGTCGGCGGCTGCCAGTACGAATAAGGGTGCAGCACAATGGTCCTGGCGCGAGACGTCAGTGGGCCACTGGAGGAGGTGAGCGCGGATGAGCGCAGAATTCGAGTTTCATCTCAAAGGTACGAACGCGCCGGAGGGACAGCTGGACGCTGACCATCTCCTGGCGATCGTCTTGAGCCTCAAGGAGGTCGCGACCAAGATCAGTCGCACCGAAACCGACGCCGAGGCGGTCGGCCGCCCTCCTGCGCGAGTTCAGCGGGTGGCGAAGCTCCTGATCGGGCTCGTTCCCGGCAGCACGACGGTGCTCGCCCGCCGTGCCGGCGCTGGCGACGGCGCCCTGGATTTCGACCTGCCTGATGAGCAGGCGTTCGACGAGAGGTTCGAGGCGCTGGTTGAGTCGATCGCGGACGACCAGCGCCCGAACTGGGTCAGCGACTCACTATCGCTCGCTGCGAAGGGCTTGGCGGAATCGCTTCAGGAAGCTGCTGCAGAGGTCGAGTTCAGGGTCGGCGGTAGGCCGCGCCGCTCGTTCAAGACTGTCGACATTCACCGCGAGATATGGCAGGTCGCGACGAAGCAGGACACAGAGGCGATCACGTTCGTCGGTTGGCTCTATTCGGCCAACCTCAACTCCCACCGCCTTCATGTCCGGGATGACGTCGGCCACCGCGTCGCACTGCCGGAGGTGCTCGACGACGCCGCGGCCGGAAGGCTGCTTGGGAACTACGTAACCGTCGTGGGCTCGCCGGCGCACAACTCCGAGGGTCGCCTGACGGAGATCCTCGGGGCCACGATCGAAGCCGCGCCCAACCCGCTGGACGGCGGAACGATCTCGGACTCGGTGAGCATCGAGGACATCCTCGCGAGCGCGCCCGGCCCCGACCCCGCGGCCAGCCTGCACCTCACCGACGAGGAAGCCGAAGCGTTCTTCGACGCAATGGGTCTGTAGATGCCGGCCGACTACATCGTCGTCGTCGACACCGACATTTTTAGCGCGCTCTACATCACCCCGGAGTTGGCTGAGCGGCGCGGACGTCCCGTCGCGGTGTGGCGGGCGGCTTTGGTCGGCGCACGGGTAGTGATCTCGTTCCAGACCAAGGCAGAGGTCCTAGCCGGGATCCGCGGCAGCTCGTGGGGCGAGAGCAGGACTACGTCGGCAATGCTTGAGCTCGACCGGTTCCCGACCATCCCTGCCGATCGCTCGGTCGTTGATGCGTTCGCCACCCTCTCGGCAGCGTGCCGGAGGGCCGGCCACGCGTTGCATGACAAGATCCACACTGCGGATCGGTGGGTAGCTGCATCTGCTGTTGCGAAGCAATTGCCGCTGATTGCGAGGGATGGGATCTACGTGGGTGCCCCGGGGCTGACCCTCTGGGAAGGTGCGACGAATGTCTGACTCGCGTCGCCTCGTCGCCAAGCTCGTCGCCGGGAGCAACGTGCTGCGTGACGCGGGCGTCAACATGTACGAGTACACCGAGCAGTTGACCTACCTGCTGTTCCTCAAGATGGCCGACGAGCGCGCGACCCGTCGGCTGAACCCGGAGCGGGTGGTGCCCGACGAGCTCTCCTGGCACCAGCTGCTCGGGCTGTCGGGTGAGTCGCTCGAGGACGCCTACAACCACATCCTGCGCGGCCTCGCGAGCCAGCCCGGTGTGCTCGGCGCGGTGTACCGCGGCGCGCAGAACAAGATCTCGAACCCGTCGCACCTCAAAACGCTGATCGTCGACTACATCGACAAGGAGAACTGGTCGGCGGCCGGCGCCGACGTCAACGGCGACGCCTACGAGGAACTGCTCGAGCGCAGCGCCGGGGACACGAAGTCGACCGCGGGCCAGTACTTCACGCCACGCGCACTGATCCAGACGATGGTCGAGGTCGTTCAGCCGACGATCGACGACCGAGTCGTCGACCCGGCATGCGGCACGGGTGGCTTCCTGCTCGCCGCGCATGCGCACGTCTCACGCGACGCGGCCGGCTTCACGCCACCGCAGCGCGAACATCTGCGGACGCGGTACGTCTCCGGTGTCGACATCGGTGCGACGACGTCCCGGCTGGCGTCGATGAATCTGCTGCTCCACGGGCTCGGGTCGATCACCGGTGATGCGCTCATTACCCAGAAGGACGCTCTGATCGCCGACCCGGGTGACCGGTACAGCGTCGTGCTCGCCAACCCGCCATTCGGTCGCAGCTCGAGCACCGACATCGGCGGCGGGGACGACGACGGCGCCGAGATCTTCCGCCAGGACTTCGTCGTCACCACGTCCAACAAGCAGCTGAACTTCCTGCAGCACATCATGACGATCCTCGACATCAACGGCCGCGCGGCCGTCGTGCTGCCCGACAATGTGCTATTCGAGGGCGGGGCCGGCGAGACGCTGCGCCGCAAGTTGCTGACCGCGTTCGACTTCCACACCCTGCTGCGGTTGCCGACCGGCATCTTCTACAAGCCTGGCGTCAAGGCCAACGTGCTGTTCTTCGACAAGAAGCCCGCAGCCGAGCAGCCGTGGACGCAACGGCTGTGGGTCTACGACCTGCGGACGAACCGGCACTTCACGCTCAAGAAGAATCCGCTGCGCCGCGACGACTTGGACGATTTCGTCTCGTCCTACCTGCCCGGCAAGGCGAGAGACGAGCGGACCGAGTCCGAGAGGTGGCGGTCGTTCACCCACGACGAGCTGATCGCCCGCGACAAGGTCAACCTCGACATCACCTGGCTGCGAGACGAGTCCCTCGAAGACGCCGACAACCTGCCGGCTCCGGAGGTCATCGCCCGGGAGATCGTCGAGGACCTGACCGCCGCACTCGCCGAGTTCGAGGCCGTCGCCGCCGCGCTGGAAGCGCGGGCAGCCAGACCCGACCTGCCCGACGAGCAAGCATCCACCGGTCTCTAGCTCCGCCGACGGCGCCGCCACCGCCAAATAGCGGGCGGATCGTCGTTACGGCACCTAAACCGCACGGCTATCGGCGACGCCGTATAGTGTGCGATAGGAGGTTCGCGATGACGTTGATCGAGGTGCTGGCACCGTTCGGTGTCGGTGAGGACGAGTTCGTCGATGCGCTGTCGCGCGACCTGCAGGCGGCGCCGGACTCGTCCGCGAGTCGGCTCACCGAGGCCGAGCAGTCGCTGCTGCAGGAACACGGCGGAATCACGTCGCCGGTCGGCGATGACGTGTCGGTGCGCAGGGCGACTCTGCAATCGTCGTCGTCGAATCTCGCTGAGCAGACCCGCGAGTCGCTGTCGGTGGAGCAGGCTGCCAAGCTGCTCATGGTCGATGGTTCCCGTGTACGGCACCGCGTGCGCGACCGGGCGCTCTACGCGTTCAAGATCGGCGGCGGCCTTCGGCTACCAACCTGGCAGTTCCATCGTCACGACTCGATCCCCGGCCTCCGAGCTGTACTCGCCGCGCTCCCGGCCGACCTGCACCCGCTCGAGCTTGCAGGGTTCATGTTCACCGCGAGCGCAGGCCTGACCGTGGATGACGAGCCGACAAGCCCACGCGAGTGGTTGCTCGGTGGCGGCGACGTCCGTGTTGTCGTCGGGTTGCTCGAGCACCTCGACGAGTGGTGAAACTGCCGCTCCCTCCCGACCCGGGGGAGTTGCAGTTCCAGCCCGAGGATCTGCGTGTCATCTCGGTCGAGACCGTCCTTTGGCGAGTCCATCGGACCAGCGGCGGCCACGTCGTCCCCTGGAACGAGCTGCGGTACTGGGGACCCGCTCCGACGATGCGATTCGATCCACACGAAGTGCCAGCGCGGGCGCAGGACCGCGGAGTCAGCTATGCCGCGCTGAGCGTTCCGACCACGCTCGCCGAGGTGTTCCAGCAGACGCGCGTCATCAACACTCGCCGCGGCTCGCCGTACGTGACGGCCTGGTCGCCGGCTCGCGAACTCACCCTGCTGGACCTCACCGGTAGCTGGCCGATCCAGGCCGGCGCCTCGTACGCCATCAACACCGGTCGGCGCGATCACTGCCGCGCCTGGGCCCGGGCCGTACATACGGCTCGTCCCGACCTCGACGGGCTCTGGCATCACTCGTCGTTGACCGGCAGCGACGCCGTCACCCTGTTCACGCACGCGGCCAACAGCTTCCCCAACCGTCCTCGCCTCAGCCTGCCGCTCGACCACCCCGGCCTGCGCGGCCACCTGCTCGCCGCAGCCAGCCAGCTTGCTTATCGCGTCGTCTGATCACCGCCCGTCGCTTTTCAGCAATAGCCAGCTATTCCCTAGCCTTTACCATATAACGGCACGCATGCTACCAATATCGGTAGGAAGGTCACCCCGGACGGGTGACCTTCGCGCATTTCTACGCCAATTGTTGGCTGTTATTGGCGGGTGGTGTGACGAAAACGCGGTCCGCTTCGTCGAAGTGACGGTGAACGGACCGAAGTCATGGTCATTAGCTGCCGAATTACACCCCGATATTTCAGTCGCGTAGGACGCGGCGCAGGACACCGCCGCGCAGCAAATCATCGGCTGGTTGGCGCAGCATTCGACTACCCGCGTTGGCCCGCGTGGGGGTCAGATCCAGGTCCCGGTGACCGAAATCGACGCGGTGAGAGTGCGCCACCACACCTCGCGCGCGGGCGATCCGCAGCCATTTGCACCTGCAGATCAACGCCAGAGTGCTCACCAAAGGACAATGGCGGGGGCTGCACACGGTCGGCGTCCGGGACTCGATCGACGCAATCAACGGCATCGGGCACGCCGCGATGATGACCGATCCAGCGTTCCGGCAGGCGCTCGCCGAGCACGGATTCACCCTCGACCCGAGCAGCGGAGAGGTCGTCGATTTCGTCGAGTTCGTTGGTCCGTTCAGCGCTCGAGCGGCTCAGATCGCGCGTCACCTCGACACGTACGAGGCGCAGTGGCGCGCCGCGAATCCGTACGCCAAGCCGGGCCCGGGACTGCGCCGCGCGTGGGATCGGCGGGCCTGGGCCGACGCCCCACCGGACAAGGTCGCTGCCCTGCGCGCCGAACCGACCCTGCGCGCTCACCCGGACCACGTCGTCGACACGGCCCGCGAGCTGTGGGCCCTGAACCGCGAACAGCGCGCGTCGTGGCTGGCCGTCCGCGCCGCCGCCGAGCACGAGGCGGATCGCGCAGCCGCGTCACGTAGTCCTGGGTGGGACACCGTATTAGAAATTTCCAGTGATGATGGTGGCGGTGTTGGCGGGCGTGGTCTGACCCGTAAGTTTCCTGGCCGCAGTGTGGTGCCTTTCGCGGGACCTGTCGGCCTCGCCAGCCAGCATCGTCGCCCGATTCCACGCTGAGTTCGTCGTCGCGGTGTGACCTCATAGGAGCGTGCTCCGACCGCGGCCCATCACTGGCCTGTCCACGACGACGGTGAACTCACCGATAGAGACAGGACCACCAAATGGCCCGCACGAAGCGACAGATCATCGGCGGCGTGGACACCCACGCCAGCACCCACCACGCGGCTGTGCTCGACCTGCACGGCCGGCTGCTCGACGACGCGCAGTTCGCCGCCACGCCAGCCGGGTATGCCCAGATGCTGAGCTGGATGCGCAAGCGCGGCCAGGTGCAGTCCGTCGGCATCGAGGGTACTGGCGCCTACGGCGCCGGGCTGGCCCGCCATCTGCACGAGCACGGCGTCGACGTGCTCGAGGTGCCGCGCCCGGACCGGCGCCTTCGTCGTCAGCGGGGCAAGAGCGACCCAATCGATGCCGAAGCCGCCGCCCGCACCGTGCTGGCCGGCAACGCCAGCGGCGCACCCAAGCTCGCGACCGGTCCGATCGAGGCGATCCGCATGCTTCGGGTCGCCAGAACCGGTGCAGTGAAGGCGAAAACGGCCGCGGCGAACACCCTGCAGGCCGTCCTGGTGACCGCACCAGAGCCGCTGCGCGGGCAGCTGCGGGCCCTGTCCACGGCCGAACTCATCAACGCCTGCCTGCGCCTGCGGCCCGACACGACGAGCCTGCACGACCCCGTCCAGGCCGCCAAGATGTCGCTGCGCTCGATCGCCACCCGGGCTCGCGCTCTTGACACCAAAGCCCGCACACTGAAGAAGCAGCTCGACGCCCTCACCGCCGCCGCCGCACCGGCCACGAGCGCGATCTTCGGGCTCGGGCCCGACACCGTCTCCGCGCTGCTGATCGCCATCGGCGACAACCCTGACCGGCTGCGCTCCGAGGCCGCCTTCGCGCACCTCTGCGGCGTCGCACCCATCCCCGCCTCGTCCGGCAAGACCAACCGCCACCGGCTGCACCGCGGCGGCGACCGATCCGGCAACCGCGCCCTGCACATCGCCGTCGTCGTCCGGCTGCGCTACGACCCACGCAGCCGCGCCTACGCCACCCGCCGCACCACCCAAGGCAAGACGATGCCCGACATCATCCGCTGCCAGAAGCGCTACCTTGCCCGCGAAGTCTTCACAGCCCTGCGAGCCGACTACGCCGCCATCACCACTTGACATCTGTAGGAGCGTCAGTGACGAAGGCAAGACGATCTCCGAGCTCGCCCGGGAGGCGCTCGAAGCCCGGCTGCAGGCGTCGTAGTCACGAGGAGGTGACAAATCATGGCGAGTGTCGAGCGGCGAACCCGCAACGGACGGTCGCGGTGGTACGTGCGCTACCGCGACCCCGGCGGTGAGCAGCGCACCAAGACCTTCGACCGTCGCGTCGATGCCGAGCGCTACCTGACCACTATCGAGTCGTCCAAGCTGTCCGGCTCCTACATCGACCCGGCGCGATCGCGGGTCACCGTAGGGGAGTGAGCCGACCGGTGGCTGGCCGGGCAAGCGCACCTCAAGCCGCCGACCCGTGAGCGGTACGCCGGCATCGTGCGCAAGCACATCCACCCGCGCTGGGCCACGACGACGCTCGCCGATGTCACGCACGCCGATGTGCAGACGTGGGTCACCAAACTCAGCCGCAACGCCGAACCCGCGACCGTCCGCAAGATCCACCGGGTGCTTTCTCTCATCGTGGCGCTCGCGGTCCGTCACGGGCGACTGCTGCGCAATCCGCCCAAACGGACATCAAGTTGCCACGCCCGCAGTCGCGCGAGTAGAGGTACCTCACCCATGAGCAGGTACACGAGCTCGCCCGCGCTGCCGCCGGGCCGGCCAGCCCGAGCAAGCACCGACGTCTCGACGAGCGGCAGAACGATCAGTACCGGCTCATCGTGCTGTTCCTCGCGTACACCGGCGTCCGCTTCGGCGGGATGGCGGCCCTGCGCGTACGCCGCATCGACTTTCTGCGCCGCCGCGCCATGATCGCCGAGTCAGTGACGCTGGTGGGCGCCACCCAAGTGTGGGGGACGCCCAAGGGTCGCGAAAAGCGTGAGGTGCCGATCCCACGCTTCCTCGTCGACCAGCTCGCCGAGCACGTGCGCGGCAACGCACCTAACGACCTCGTCTTCGCCGGTGTCCGCGGCGGAGGAGCGCTGCGCGGACCGATCTTCCGTCACGCCGCGTTCGACCGCGCGGCCGAGGAAATCGGGATTCCCGGCCTGCACCCGCACGAGCTACGTCACACCGCCGCCAGCCTGGCCATTGCCGCCGGCGCCGACATCAAGGTTCTGCAGAAAATGCTCGGTCACAAGTCCGCGACGATGACGCTCGACCAGTACGGCCACCTCTTCGACGACCGCCTCGATGACGTCGCCGACCGTCTCGGCGCCGCCGCGGATGCCTACACCGTTTCGAACGGCCAGCCCCGCGACAACGTCAGATCGCTGTCGACTTGACGCGCAAGAACCGTCTGATTGAGACTCAACGGTGGACATACGGCGTGAGTCGTAGCGTCCGAGAGGTGCGACGGGCTGGCTCGCGAACCGTCTGCCGGCCCTGCCGGGTCTGGCTTTAGATCGAGGTGCCGGCTCGTCGTGTCTCGCCGTGGCGTGGGGAGAGTCCCGCCGAGTGGTGTAAGTCGGGTTCCTGATCGTGGTGACCGGTGTGTCGGTCCCGAACGGTGAGGAGCCATCGCGTGAAGCTCTGTGAGAACCCGCCA
>NZ_CAXTHK010000020.1:0-80339 GCF_964244045.1 uncultured Jatrophihabitans sp.
AACAACGCAGAGCTGTACGCGAACGATTTACACCACTCCCCGGGGCACGACCCGCAGGAAGTGATCAAATGCTCGGCCGGCGGTCATGCCTCACCGCCGCGGCGTGCTTGCGCTGCCTTCAGCGACATTCGGAGCATGTGGGCGCGCATGAGATGGTCCGCGCGCCGCGACAGCTCGTCGGGGGTCAGCGCACCCTCGGGGTCGACCTCCCGCTCGAACTTGGCCTGTAGGCCAGCACGGGCGGGTGACGTGGCCGCGGACCGGTCGGGCTCGCGCGCCCAGCGCTCGGCGGAGGCAATACGTGCGATGAGTACTCGCTCATCGGAGGATCGTGCGGGCATGGCAACCAACGCCCCTACGGGATCGTTGCTCGGAGCCCAATCCCGAGCCGACTGCGGCGGTGGCCAAACGTCTAGCGGATGTCACGCCTGGTGCAGTCGGGCAGCTGTGTGAAGTTGGTTCCAGCATAGCGGTAGGGAGTCACTTCGGCGTCCACTTCGCGTAGGGGCCTACGAGCAGCGGTTGTGTCGAGGTAACCGGTCCGTTCGGTGACGGAGAGGTCATCACGACCTCGTCGGTGATGCGGCGGTTCGCCCCCCGTGGCAGTCCGGCGAACAGGACGAGGTCGATCGCGGAGTAGAGGACGAACTGTCCTGCGCCGTGCCGGCAGGAGATCGGGGCCCACATGTCCGGGTCCATCCCGTCGTCGGTAGTTCCGCCGTTCGCGTAGAAGGTCTTGCGGCCTTTCGTTGTGTAGGCCGTCAGGAACACCCGTTGACCTTCGGTGGCGGGCCGCTGAAGGAAGACCTCTACCAGCAGGCAGTTGAGCGGGCACCGGATGAACACGTCGACGCGGCGCTTCCGCAGCACTGGGGACAACGAGGACAGACGTTGCTCGAACTTGGCGGCCCGCGCCCTGTTCGCGGCGACGTCTATGGCCGTCTTCAGACCCAGGACCAGCTCTTCCTCGTCGGGGTCCGCGTAGCGGTACGGCAGGGCGATGATCTGTTGGGCGGTCATCGAGCGCAGCTGCACCGCGCGCTCAGCATCCACCGGGGCCTACAGCCGGTCGCCGCGGGCCAAGCGGCGGTGGGCATCGCGGGCCCGCCCGTCGGCGGCGGAGGAGGCGTAGCGGCCGACCATCTGCCGCGAGCGCCAGCCGGCCAGCCGCATCAGGTCGTGTTCCTGTCCGCCGGCGGCGAGCCAGTCGTGCGCCATAGTGTGCCGGAACTGGTGCGGGTGGATTGGGGGGATGCCGGCGTCGAGGCAGCGGCGCTCGAGCATCTGGCGGACGCCGGAGTCGGTGAACGGGCCCTTCTTGCCGAGCCACAGCGACGTGGTGCTGGCTGCGGGGTGCCGGTCGCGGATGCGCAGGTAGCGGCGCAGCGCTTCGGCGGTCTTCGGGCCGAACGGGCAGGCCCGACCGCGGCCGCCCTTGCCGATGACGTGGGCGACCTGGTGGTCCCAGTCGATGTCGTCGACGGCGATGGCCACGAGCTCGCCGCAGCGCATGCCGGTGTCCAGCAGCAGCCGGACGATGGCGGTGTCGCGGCGGTTCTCGAAGGTGTTGCCCTTGGCGGTGGCCAGCAGCTTGGTCAGCGTGTCGTCGTCGAGCACCGGTACCGGTTGTTCGGATACGGACGGCGCGGTCATGCGCTCCATCGGGGAGCGGGTGGTCTCGCCCTCGTCGGTGAGCCACTTGAACAGCTGCTGCAGTGAGCGGTAGTGCTTGGCGCAGGTGGCCGGGGCGACGCGGTCTCGCAGGTCGGTGATGTAGTTCTCGACGTGCTCGCGGGTGATCGAGCCGGCAACGGTCGGCATGCCGTGCTCGGTCAGGTAGACGGTGAACGCGGTGCCCACGCCGAGGTACGAAGCGATGGTTGCCGGCGAGCTGCCCTTGGCCCGCAGGTGCAGCCGCCAGTCGGGCAGCAGGCGGCTGAGCTCGTCGAAAGCGGTGCTCCCGGCGACCGTCATCAGGCCAAAGTCCGCTGTGCGGTCCTTGTGCAGAACACAGAACCTCTGTCATGTGGCTGCAGCCCAGCAGATCCGGGCCTTGTGGGGCGGGTGGGACTCGAACCCACGACCCAGGGATTATGAGTCCCCTGCTCTAACCGGCTGAGCTACCGCCCCAGGCGGCCCCAAAGGTAGCGCAGGGGGCCGGATGGGGTGCCTGTCACAGGGTGTGTGGACGTGGCTACCGGCGGGTAACAAACTGTGGACAGCGCAAGCATGACCCGAGAGGAGAAGCACGTGCAGATTCCGCGGATTGACCCGAAGAACGCCGCCGGCTTGGCCGACAAGGTCATCGGCCTCGGCAAGGAGGTCGTGGGCACGATCACCAGCCGCGACCGCCTCACCAAGGCCGGTCAGGTGCAGCAGGAGAAGGGCACGGAGCGGCTGAAGGCGATTCAGGCCCAGCTGCAGTCCGAGGCCCACGAGAGCAAGGCCGCAGCGGCGGACCGAGCCCAAAAGGCCGCTCAGAACACCAAAGAGACGGTGAACAGCTGATGGGCATCGGCGAGAGCATCAAGGGAACCGTGAAGCAGAAGGCTGGCGACCTACTGGACGACGAGAACCTCGAGGCCGAAGGTCAGGCGCAGGAGACCAAGGGCAACGAGGAGACCGCGTCGACCAAGGAGCAGGCCGAGGCGCAGGCCCACGAGAAGAAGGCCGATGCGCTCGAGAAGGAACAGCACAGCCTCGAGCAGTAGACGGCACCACTGACGCAACGACGCCCGGGCGAGTTCCCGGGCGTCGTCATCTGTTCGCAGCGTCAATCAATCAGCGCGGCGCTTGCCGGTCGAGCCGCTGGTGGCCCATACCGTCGGATCCTTCGCGGCAGCGCGGCGTCGGCGCCGTTGCACCGCCGCCCCTGTCACGATGGCGCCGAGCGCCGCGATGCCGATCGCGGATCGCACTGGGGTGGGCAGGTAACGCAGCACGCCGCGAGCCTCAGCCATGTCGAGGTCATACCCCCAATGTGCGGGCGAACGTGTCAGGCACGAGGACGCTCGAGCGACCCAGCTCGTGCACCGAACTGAGCCCAAGACCGAGCAGGGCAGAGTCGATCCCGCTGCGCAGCACATCCAGGACGTTCTCGACGCCGGCCTGCCCATTGGCACCGAGGCCCCACAGGTAGGCTCGGCCGATCATCACGGCCCGCGCGCCCAGGGCCAACGCCTTGACCACGTCCGAGCCGCGGCGCACGCCGCCGTCCAGCAAGACCTCGATCTGGTCGCCGACGGCGTCGGCCACCGCGGGCAGGCAGCGGATCGTCGCTGGAGTGCCGTCAAGGTTGTTGCCGCCGTGGTTGGACACCGAGATCGCACTGACGCCTGCGTCGACGGCCCGCTTCGCGTCGTCGACGCGGGTGACGCCCTTGAGCATGAACGGTCCTCCCCAGGTCTCGCGGATCCACGTCACGTCGTCCCAGGACGGGGCGGGTGTCTGCATCCACTCGCCGTAGACACCGAAGAAGGTCGGCGCCGGCTGGCCCGGGTTCTGCATGTTCGGCACGGTGAGGTCCGGGATTTTGCCCGACCGCGCGAACGCGGCCAGCCACTTGGGGTGCGTGAGCGCTTCGGGTGAGAACCGCAGCGCCTCCTTGACCGTCAACTTCTCGGGGATGTGCGGGCTGCCCCAGTCGCGGCCCATCGAGAACGACCAGTCGAGGGTGGCGATCAGGCCGACCGCGCCAGCAGCCCGGGCCCGCTCGATGCGCTCGGTGATCTGCTCGCGAGTACCGGACCAGTACAGCTGGAAGAACGTCTGCGGGTTGGCGGCGACGACCTCCTCGACGGGCTTGCTCGCGAACGAGCTGAGCCCCATTGCCGTGCCGCGCGCCGCGGCGGCACGGGCCACGGCCACCTCCCCGTCGGGGTGTACGGCCTGCACGCCGGTCGGCGAGATGATCACCGGCAGCGAGATGTCCTGGCCCAGCACCGACGTCGCCAGCTCGCGCGTGCTGTGGTGGCCGGCGGTGTGCGGGGCGAACCCCAGCTCGTCGAAAGCGGCGACGTTGTCGGCGACCGTCAGCCCTCGCTCCGAGCCGGCGACCAGCGCGCTGTAGACGGACTTGGGCAACCGCTTCTGTGCGCGGCGCTCGGCCTCGGCCACGGTCTCGAACCATGCGTTCACTGGACTGACTCCTTCATCGGGGTGCGGGTCGGCGCAGGGTGCTGGTTCACCCGAACCGGGTAGGTCACAGCGCCAGTCCTCCATCGACCGGCACGACGGCTCCGGTCATGGCGCCGCTACGTGGACCAGCCAGGAAAGCCAGGACGGCGGCGACCTCGGCCGGGTCGAGCAGGCGGTGCTGCGGCTGCTGGTCGGCGAACGCCTCGGCGTCCGGCAGGTCGTAGAGGCGCGCGCTCTCGTCCAGGATCCGGGTCCGGGTCGAGCCGGGGCTGACCGCGTTGGCGGTGATCCCGGAGTCGGCGAGTTCAACGGCGAGCGCCCGGACGAGCCCGGCCACCCCTGCCTTGGCCGCGCAGTAGGCGGCCAGCATCGGCAGGCCGCGGGTGGCGGCGGCCGAGGCGACGGCCAGGAAGCGACCCGACCGTGGCATCGGGCGCCGCAACAACGCCGGGACGGCGGCGCGGGCGAGGGCCAGCACGCCCCCGAGGTTGATGTCCAGTACGGCCTGCTGTCGGGCCGGCGGGACCTCCCAGAGCGGCACACCGCCGGCGATGACGCCGGCCACCGCGAGCGCAGCATCCAGGCCGCCGAAGCGCTCCTCGGCGTGCGCGACCGCGGCGGCCATCGCGTCGCCGTCGCGCACGTCGGCGACCCAGGACACGACACGTTCCGCGCCGGCCCGCGCGTTCGCCTGGTCGGTAACAACCGCCAGCTCGGCCATGGTGCCGAGCGCGTAGGGCAGGTCCGGGTCGTCGGCCGCGAGGTCCACGGCAAGCACCGACCAGCCGTCGTCGACAAGCGCGTGCACGGTGGCCGCACCGATCCCCCGCGCCGCGCCGGTGACGAGCGCGGCTTTCATGCCCTCACTCCGTTCGGCCATGCAAAGACGCGACGCCGACAGTCGCTGCGCAAGCGTCGCTCCGTGCCGCCGTCCTGCCGGCCCATGCCGTGACGTCGTCGAGCATTGCCGCGGCTACGTCGTCGAGCAGGGCGTGGCCCTCGTCGGCCCCGGCGCCGGTTGGGTCACCCAGCACGCCGGTGGCGGTGACGGCTCGTACGCCCCCGGCACGTAGCAGCGGCAGCAGTTCGGTCAGCGGACGTGTGTCGCCGGGGACTGCGTGGTCGCGACGCACCGACTCGGGACGCAGCGCGAGCATCATCGACGTCTCCGTGCGCCCGGCGTGCGCGTCGCCGCGGTAGCGGGGTTGGAACAGTCGGACGTCGCGGCCCTCGGTCTGCAGCAGCCGGACGGCCCGCGCCGCCGCCGCGCTGTTGCCGCCATGACCGTTGACGAAGGCGATCCGGGAGAACGTCTCACCAGCCGAGCGACCCAGCTCGAGGACCAGGTGCTCCAGCACGGCTGCCCCGATCGACAGCGTGCCGGCGAAACCGGAATGTTCGCCGCTCGAGCCGTAGGACACTGCAGGGGCGATGACGATGTCGCTGCGCGCCGCGCGCAATCGCTCGCACAGTTCCTGGGCGACGTCGGTGTCGGTCGTCAGCGGCAGGTGCGCACCGTGCTGCTCGGTCGACCCGAGCGGCACGACCAGGATGGCGCCGTCAGCGACCAGCACGCCGACCTCGGCGAAGGTCAGGTGCGCCAGGTAGGACACCGCTCAGTCGCCGGTCAGCGCCAGCCCGGCAAGCGGGTTCTCGTCGCACGCCTTGGCCGGTGGGCGCCGGTCGATGATGGTGTCGCCGGCCGGGCGGGCGGTCAACGTCAGCGTGACCGGCTTGCGGGTCGTGCGGTGCGAGTGATCGAGCGACGGCTTCGGGTTGGCGCTTGCGTCGATGAGCGTCAGAGCGCGCTCGCCGTGGCCCTTGACGCACTCCGGGTCGGGGCCGTCCAACGGCAGGCCGGTGAAGAACTTGGCCGCCATGCAGCCGCCCCGGCACGCGTCGTACGCCGAGCACGACGAGCAGGCTCCGCCGCTCTGCGGTTCGCGCAGGTCACGGAACAGCTCGGAGGTCTGCCAGACGCCCCGGAAGCCGCCCTCGGCGCGGACGTTGCCGGCCAGGAAATTGTCGTGGATGGCGAACGGGCAGGCATACACGTCACCGACCGGGTCGATGAGGCACACGACGCGGCCGGCGCCACACAGGTTCAGGCCGGGCATGGCGCCGCCGCCGTAACCGGCGAGGTGGAAGAACGAGTCGCCTGTGAGCACGTTCTCGCCGTGCGCCACCAGCCAGTCGTAGAGCTGGCGCTGCTGGGCGGCCGTGACGTGCAGGTCGTCCCAGACGTCCGCGCCGCGTCCCGACGGGCGCAATCGGGTGATCCGCAGCTGAGCGTCATAGCGATCGGCGATGGCCTTGAAGGCGTCGAGTTGGTCGACGTTCTGCCGGGTCATGACCACGGAGATCTTGAACCCGCGGAACCCGGCGTCGGACAGGTTCTGCATCGCCCGCAGCGCTGTGTCGTAGGACCCCGGCCCGCGCACCGGGTCGTTGACCTCGGCCGTCGCACCGTCGAGCGAGATCTGGACGTCGACGTAGTCGCTCGTGGCCAGCCGACGAGCGACCTCGGGCGTGATCTTGACACCGTTCGTCGAGAACTTCACGCCGACGTGGTGCTCGGTGGCGTAGTCGACGAGCTCCCAGAAATCGCTGCGCACGGTCGGCTCACCGCCGCCGATGTTAACGTAGAAGACCTGCATGCGCTCGAGCTCGTCGATGACTGCTTTGCACTCATCGGTCGACAGCTCGCGGGGGTCGCGCCGCCCGGAACTGGACAGGCAGTGCACGCAGGACAGGTTGCACGCGTAGGTGAGCTCCCACGTGAGGCAGATCGGGGCGTCCAGCCCGAACTGGAACTGCTCGACGAGCGGCAGTGGAGCGGTGGTCACGGTGAGGTCCTCTCCGAAATCATCTGCGATCCGGCCAGCGTGGTGAGCGCGGCGCGGTAGGACGGCAGTTCATCGGCGGTGACGCCGGCGCGTTCACAGGCGGCCCGGGCGCTGGGCGCCGCAGCCAGGCCTTCGAGCACCGCCAGCAGCTTCGGGTCCTTCAAGAACGACAGCCGGCGGGTGCCGAAGTGGTAGAGCAGGGCACCGAAGCGTTCAGGGCGGACGGACACCTGGGCGTGCACCGTCCAGGCACCGTCGAGGTCGAACGCCGGGCGAGCCGCGGTTGTAAGGGGCACGGTGGTCCCGGTCACCGTCAGTAAACGCCGCACATGCCGTCGATGGAGACCTCTTCGACCAGGACGTCCTCGACGAGAGCATCCTGTTCGGTCTCAGGCGTCGCCTGCGTCTCGACGGTCGTTCCCTGTGCGCTGTCAGCAGCCATGACGTGCTCCTCGGGTCGATGTGCCGGTGTTTCGTCACCGAGTGACGAATGCGTTCGTACGCTAACGTCACCTGCGTCACACCACAAGGGATTGCGCGGGATTCATGCCGAAAACAGCTGAACCGGCTCGACGCGGCCGTCCGCCCGGCACCAGCGCCCGGGCACTCGAGCTCATTGCCCTCGACCTGTTCACCCGACAGGGTTTCGACGACACAACGATCGACCAGATCGCCGCCACGGCCGGGGTCAGCAAGCGAACGTTCTTTCGCTACTTCGAGTCGAAGGCCGACGTGCTGTGGCATGCCTTCGATGCCGAGGTCGACAACCTGCGGCACACCCTGGCGGCCGTGCCGACCGAACAACCTGTCATGGACGCGGTCCGGCAGGCTGTTCTGGAGGTCAACCATTATCGAGCCGAGGACGTCGCCGAGTTGCGCACCCGGATGACGCTCGTCAGCAGTGCGCCGGAACTCGGCGCCAGCGCTGCCGTGCACTACGACGCCTGGGAGCGGGCGATCAGCACCTTCGTCGCGACCCGGACCGGTCGAGATGTGCAGTCGCTGTACCCGCTGACGGTGGGTCGGGCAACCCTGGCCACCTGCCGCGCCGCCTACGAACGCTGGGCCGCCCTCGCCGATGCCGACCTCACCGTGTACCTCGACGCCGCGTTGCAAGCCTTGGGCAGTGGTTTCGCTGACGATGTGTTGACCGGTCGGGGCTCGCGCACGTGACGGACCTGTCACCCGAGCTGCTGGCCAAGTTGTACACCGCCGACCCCGACCAGTTCATGTCCGTGCGAGCCGCGCTGGCCACCGAGGCAAAACAGTCCGGCGAGGCCGAGCTGTCTCGGAGTGTGGCGGCGCAGCGCAAGCCGACCGTCGCAGCCTGGGTCGTGAATCGGCAGGTCCATTCCGACCCTGCGACGGTCGACCGCCTGCTCGATCTCGGCACCCGGTTGCGCGCCGCACACGAGCGGCTCGACGCAGCTGCGCTCAGAGAACTGTCCGGCGAGAGACGAGAGCTGATCACCGAACTGAGCACTGCGGCGCTGACCACTGCCGACCGCGATGCTGCTGGCGCGACCCTGCGCGACGAGGTCGCCGACACCTTCGATGCGGCCGTGGCCGACCCGCAGATCGCTGCTCGACTAGGTCGGTTGACCCGTGCCGAGAAGTGGTCCGGGTTCGGCGTGGCCATGGACGCCCCGCCCGGTGCACCGGAGCTCACCGTCATCCGCGGCGGTCGGGACTCCAAGACCACCACGTCGGCCCGCCCGACCGCCAGCACAGCAGCGGACGTTCCGCCCCGTCCCGAGAAAGGCGCTCGACAGACCGCTCGGGAGAAGGCCCGCAGCAGGGCTGCCGAGGCGCTCGCTGCCGCCGACACGGCCCTGCACGAGTGCGAGCAGACCCAACACGTCGCCGCGCAGCGCATAGGCGATCTGACCACCGAGCTGAACCGCCTGCAGCGCGAGTTGGACGCTGCCAAACACGACCACGACCGGTCGAAACAGGATCTGCGGTCGGCCCGCAGCCGGCGCCGGGAGGCACAGACGGCGCTGTCCCGCGCTGAGCGACCAGCGAAGGAGTGACCGAGGGGATCGAAGCTGTCAGCGCGCGGTGGTGTCGCGGTGCGCCGAACGGTAGGCCCGTGGACTCAGGCCGAACTCGCGACGGAACGCCCGCGAGAAGTACTCGGCCGAAGCAAACCCGCATTCGAGTGCAACGCGTTCGACGTGTCCCGGCCCGTTACGGGAGGCCAGGATCTCCGCAGCCCGCTCGAGGCGCCGGCGCCGGATCCGGGCTGCCGGGCTTTCCACCCCGTTGAACGCCCGGTACAGCTGCCGTAGCGAGATGTTCAGCTGCGCGGCGATCGAGGCCGGCGTGAGGTTCGGGTCGGTGGCCTGCTCGAAGATGATCGCGTCGGTGCGCAAACGTACCTGCTCGACGGCAGCGAGATCCGGGGATGCCTTCTGCACAGCGGTGCGCAGGAGCAGCGCAGCCATGGCTGCGAGGTAGCGGTCGACGCCGACCAGGCTCGACGCGGTGTTGAGCTCGTCGCCGCCCACCAGCAGCAGCGACACCGCCGTACGCAGCAACTGGCTCTGGAACGGCGTGAGGTCGTAGGTGCGGTCGCGCATGCCCCGGATCGCGCCGGGCTCGATGCCGATGGCGGCCAGCGGGATGCTCAGGGTGAACAGGTGGGTGTTGGCCACGAATTGTTCGGCGATCTCGTCCAGCGGATCGAAGACGCGCATGGTGCCGACCGAGGTCCCGACCGGATCGAACACCGACCCGCCGCCCTCCATCCTGGCCAGGATCTGCACGCCGCGATCGAAGGACGGTGCGACCACGGTGCGGGCGGCCCGGTACAGGTCGGCACCGCTGAGCGTGGACGCCGACCAGATGCAGCGGGTGCCGCGCAACCGGGCGCCTTTGAAGAAATACGGGGCTCGGGCGTGCCGCAGCGGCGCGATCCGCAACCCCAGCGGACCCGTTCGCAACCGGCCCGTCCAGGTGTTGGGGTTGTCGGCCGAGACGTCGAGCCAGGCAACCGCGCCCGGCGGCGGAACGTCGTAGCGAGTGGTCGGGTCGGTCATCGCCGGGCACCCGAAAGCCACAACGCGCGCACGGATGTCGCGCGTGGTACGGATTCGTGGCCGCAATCGGCACCTGGCATGACCCGCACGGTAGGGAATACCGGGCAGTTGACGCAAGCACGGCGCCCCGCCACGCCGCCGCGGAACGGCTATATACGCCATTGTGCTTAGCCAGGTGAGCTACCCGGTGACCCGTACAACGCCTCCTGGGCGATGCTGGCCACCAACCGGCCATCGCGGGTGAAGACCGAGCCCGAGTAACAACCGCGGCCACTGCCCACGAAGCGCGGCTGGTAGTCCGAGAGCACCCAGTAGGTCAGATCGGCCCGGTCGTGGAACCAGACCGCGTGATCGACGCTGGCGCCGGGCCGCTCGGAGCCGCCACGGCTCGGCAGGACTCCCGTCGAGATGTCGGACAGGTAGGTCAGGACACCCGCGTGCAGGAGCGGATCGTCGAGCAGCGGCACCGCGGCCCGAGCCCAGAACCGGGTGGGCCAGACTGTTCCCGGGTGCGGCTGGAGCGGAACGCGGCACTCGAACGAGCACAAGCGGGACAGGACGTAGCTGTTACACGCCTCCGGCGGCGCCACATCGGGCATCGGCTCGGCTTGCGCGCTCGACGTCGACCGGCCGACGTGGAAGGACGCAGCCATGTTGAAGATAACCTTGCCGTGCTGGATCGCGACCACCCGGCGGGCCGAGAACGAGCGCCCGTCACGGTCGCGGTAAACGGTGAAGACGATGGGCAGCAGCGGATCTCCGGGGCGCAGGAAGTACCCGTGCAGCGAGTGCGGCCGGCGCGCCGGGTCGACCGTTGCACCCGCCGACATCAGCGCCTGCGCCGCCACCTGGCCGCCGTAAAGGGCGTGCTCCTCGCGGACCACGGTCGTGGAGCGAAACAGGTCCTGCTCGATGCGCTCGACCGTCAGCAGCTCGCGCAGGTCAACGTCCTCGACCCCGCCTGCCGGCCGCGATGCGGGTGTCTCATCCATCCCGGCATCGTGTCAGCGGCCGGCACTCGGCACGCACCCGGGCCCTATTCCGATCCGACGCTGATTGAGACAAGGACCTTGGCCGGGGATGGTCTCCTCGTGCCCGGGTAAGTGCAGGACATGAAAACTGTCAGTGCTTATGCAACCCCGGCCGCGAAGGCCCCGTTCGAGAGGATTGAGATCGAGCGTCGCGACCTCAATCCCGAAGACGTATTGATCAAGATCGCCTTCGCCGGCATCTGCCACTCCGACATCCATACCGGACGCGGCGAGTGGGGCGAGGTCAACTACCCGCTCGTCCCGGGTCACGAGATCGCCGGCACCGTCGAAGAGGTCGGCAGCGGCGTCAAGAAGTACCAGGTCGGCGACCGCGTCGGCGTCGGCTGCATGGTGAGTTCCTGCGGCACGTGTGCGAACTGCAAGGCCGGCGAGGAGCAGTTCTGCGTCGAGGGCAATGTCGGCACCTACGCGGGCATGCTCGACGGCAAGCCCACCGACGGTGGTTACAGCACGCACATCGTCGTGGACGAGAACTATGTTCTGGGCATCCCCGAGAGCATCGAACTCGACGCCGCGGCGCCGCTGCTGTGCGCCGGCATCACCCTCTACTCGCCGCTGAACCACTGGCAGGCCGGCCCCGGCAAGAAGGTCGCCATCGTGGGCATGGGCGGCCTCGGCCACCTGGGCGTGCAGATCGCGCATGCCATGGGCGCCGAGGTCACTGTGCTGTCGCAGACGTTGTCGAAGAAGGAGGACGGCGAGAAGTTCGGCGCCGATCACTACTTCGCCACCAGTGACGACGATACCTGGGACAAGCTCGAGGGTCACTTCGACCTGATTATCAACACGGTGTCGGCCTCGCTGCCGATGGCGAAGTACCTGTCGCTGCTCAAGACCCGCGGCGCGCTGGTCAGCGTCGGCGCTCCGTCCGAGCCGCTCGAGGTGCCTGCCTTCTCGCTGATCGGCGGCGCCAAGATCTGGGCCGGTTCGATGATCGGCGGCATCCCCGAGACCCAGGAGATGCTCGACTTCTGCGCAGAACACGGTATCGGCGCCCAGATCGAGACGATCAGCGCCGACCAGATCGACGAGGCCTGGGATCGCGTGGTCGACAGCGACGTGCGCTACCGCTTCGTCATCGACAACTCAACGATCTAGTCCGTCACCACCGATCCCCGCTCCCGCGCGAACCCCACATAGGATCGATCAGGTGGGGGTTCGCGCGGGAGTTGTCGTCACGGGCACCGAGGTGCTCACCGGTCGCGTCGCCGACCGCAACGGACCGTGGCTCGCCGACCAGCTGCGCCGGGTCGGGGTCGACATTGCCGACATCGTTGTCGTCGGCGATCGTCCCGAGGACCTGCGGGATGCGCTGGCTTTCCTCGCCGGCCTGGACCTGATCATCACCACCGGTGGGTTGGGCCCGACCGCCGACGACCTGACCGCCGAGGTGGTCGGCCAGTTCCAGGGTCGTGCGTCGGCCCTGGACGTCCAGCTCGAAGTGCAGATCGGCGGCATCGTCGAGCGGTTGATGGTCGGTCGCGGGTGGAAGACCGACTCCGACGCCACCGCCGCAGCAACCCGCAAGCAGGCCATGGTTCCCGAGGGCGCATCGGTACTGTCCCCAGTCGGCACGGCGCCCGGTCTCGTGGTGCCACCGGCAGTTGGGCGCGCAGGTCCGCCAGTGCTGGTCCTGCCCGGCCCACCGCGCGAACTGCAGGGCATGTGGGCCGCCGCGCTCGCCGATCCGCTCGTCGCGGCTGCGCTTTCCGGCCGCGAGGAGCTGCGGCAGGACACGATGCGGCTCTGGAGCACGCCGGAGTCCGAGCTGTCGGCCGCATTGCGCCGGCACAGCCACGAGCTGGCCGGCCTGGAGATCACCACCTGTCTCAGCGACGGCGAGCTCGAGGTGGTCACCCGCTACGCGCCGGCCGCGCAGCCGGCCTACGAGAGACTCACCGCGGCGTTGACCGGCGATTTCGGTCCGGCGCTGTACTCCCCGGACGGGCGCACCGTCGACCGCATCGTGGCTCAGCTGCTGCTCGAGCGGTCTTGGACGATCGCCACCACCGAGTCCTGCACCGCCGGTCTGCTCGCCGGGCGGCTCACCGAGCAAGCCGGGTCGTCGGCCTATCTGCTCGGCGGGCTGGTCACCTACTCCAACCTGGCCAAGCACGAGCTGGCCGGCGTGCCGCTGGAGCTCATCGACCGGGTCGGTGCCGTGAGCGAGGAGGTCGCCGAGGCCATGGCGTCCGGCGCCAGGTGGCGCCTCGGTGCGGACGTCGGCGTCGGCATCACCGGGGTGGCCGGGCCCGACGGCGGTACGGCTGACAAGCCTGTCGGCCTCGTCCACCTGTACGTCGTGGCGCCCGGTCAGTCACTGTCGCGTGCCGTGAACCTGCCCGGTTCGCGCAGCGACGTCCGACAACGCACCGTGGCCATCGCGATGCACATGATCCGCAGCGTGCTCAGCAGCTGACCGATTGCGACCAACCCAAGCGCGCTTGTCCGCTGAGATGGTCGTGATCCGTGTCGATATCACGACCATCTCAGCGGACAAGCGCGGGTTCCGGGCGGGTCAAGAGTCTCAGGCCAGGCCGCGCACCGAGCGGGCCGGCGGGCGGGTGCCGCGGATGCTGGCCACCATGTCCAGCGTCTGCCGCGTCTCGGGCACGTTGTGTGCGCGGAACACCCGCGCGCCCATCCAGGCCGACACCGAGGTCGCGGCCAGGGTGCCGATCAGGCGTTCCTCGAGCGGGCGATCGAGCGTCTCGCCGACGAAGTCCTTGTTCGACAGCGACACCAGCACCGACCAGCCGGTCGCCACCATCTCGGGCAACCGGCGGCTGGCCTCGAGCGAGTGACGGGTGTTCTTACCGAAGTCGTGCCCCGGGTCGATGAGCACGCTCTCGTGCGGCACCCCGGCGGCCACGGCCCGTTCGGCCAGGCCGACGGTGCGTTCGAGGATGTCGGCCACGACGTCGTCGTAGGTGACGCGGTGCGGCCGGGTGCGCGGCTCGGCGCCGCCGGCGTGCGTGCACACGACGCCCACGCCGAACTGGCCGGCGACCTCGACCAGCTCGGGGTCCCAGCCGCCCCACGCGTCGTTGAGCAGGTCTGCGCCGGCCCGGCAGACGGCCTCGCCGACCTCGTGGCGCCAAGTGTCGACGCTGATGACGACGTCGGGGAACTCGGCGCGTACCGCGGCCACGAACGACACCGTCCGCTCCAGCTCTTCGGCAGTGTCGACCGGCTCGCCCGGCGCGGCCTTCACCCCGCCGATGTCGACGATCTCGGCGCCGTCGCGCACGACGTCGCGCACCCGCTGGAGTGCGGTCTCGAACGCGAACGTCTCGCCGCGGTCGTAGAACGAGTCCGGCGTGCGGTTAACGATCGCCATGATCAGCGGACGGTCGTCGCCGAAGTCGTGCCCGCCCAAGCTCAACATGTGGCCGGCCTCAGCACGGCGCGGCCGCGCCGGCGGCTGGTGGGCGTTCGCGCAGCGGCACGTCGCGTCCGTCCCACGGCGGATTACGGCCGCGGTCGTACTGCCACAGGACGGCGGCGTCCGCGTCGGCGTTGCTGCGGCCGGTGCGTCGCGAGGCCACCTCGATGAGCTCCGTCGCCATCACCCCGAGATCATGCACCGCCTGGTGCGAGTGGGCGCGGGCCCCCAGGTCCACCTGCGCGAGCGCCTCGAGGCCCCAGCGCTCGTGGACATCGAGCAGCAGCGCAATCTCGACGCCGTACCCGGTGGGCACCGGCAGCGCGGCGATGGTGTCGCGACGCACGGCCCACTCCCCCGCCAACGGCTGGACGACCGCGGCCAGCTCGGGGCGCCACAGGTTGAGCAACGGCCGGGCGACGAGCTCGGTGACCCGACCGCCCTGCGGCGCGTGCAGGCCGGACCCGTCGTCCAGCAACCGGTCATAGAAGCCCTTGACGAGCCGGACGCGGTCGTCGGTCAGCAGCGGCCCGAGCAGGTCGGACACGAAGTGCGTCCCCCAGCCGGTGAGGTCGGCGTCGATGAAGACAAGCAGCTCGCCGGTGGCAACGAACAGGGACTTCCAGATCGCCTCACCCTTGCCGGGCGCGCCCCCGAGGTCGGGACGGATGCTCCGAGCGGCATGCACCTGCGCGCCGGCGTCAGCGGCGATGCGGGCCGTGCCGTCCGTCGAGTCGGAGTCGATGACCACCAGCTCGTCCACCAAGGGATGGGTCTCGACGAGGTCGGCGCGGATGCCGGCCACGATCGCGCCGATCGTCGGCTCCTCGTTGCGAGCCGGGATCACCACGCTGACGCGCCGCCCTCGTTTCGCCGCGATCAGGGTCGCGACGTCCCACTCCCGCCCATCGGAGGTGGACCGGTCGAACCACGCCTGCGCCCGAGCGTCCACCATGGCATTGTGTCCTGCGCCAGAATGTCGGCGTGCTTGCCGAGCTGAGCGCCGCCCGCGCGGCTGCGAAACAGCGGCTGCCCGCCGACGTCCGGGACTACATTGCCCGCGGCGACCCGTTCGACGCGGCAGAGGCGGCCCTGACGCGGTGGGCGCTGCGACCGCGGGTGCTGCGTGACGTAGGCACGGTGTCGACGGCGAGGTGCTCGCCGATGGCGGGGTGCCCGACGGCGAGACGGCAGCTACCGCGCTGGCGCTCGGCGCGCAGGGTGTGTCCGTCGGTCGGCCGGTGCAGTGGGGCCTTGCCGCGGACGGCGCCCGCGGCGTCGAATCGGTGCTGAGTGCCCTTGATCGTGACCTCGCCCGTATCTGCGGTCTGCTCGGCGCTTGCGATGGCGACGAGCTGAGCCCCGATCTGATCACCCTCGACGCGACGCAGGATCCATCCCGACGCCGATGACACCGGCGACCCGGTCCAGGTCGACGTCGGACGCGAGCACGGTGTCACCGCGGCGCCAGGCAACGGCTGCGATCAGGCAATCGGTCAGGCCACGTGGGGTGACCCCCTGCCGGCGGCACCGCCGATAAATCCGTGCCGCGGCCTCGAAGTCCGACGCGGGATCGATCGAGTGCAGATCGAAGCGCAGCAGCAGCCGGCGCAGATCGCGCTCCCGAGTCTCGGTGCGTGCACCCGCCAAGACCTCCGTCACGACGGGTTCAGTGACGGCGAGCGGTCCCTCATCGGCGATCAACTGGCGAAGGCGAGTGTCGACGTCGCTGCCGGTGGCACGGTCGTACTCGACCCAGGCCGAGGTGTCGGCCAGGATCATGCGTCCGGCCGGGGACCGGTGTCAGCCGGCACGTCGTCAATCGAGCCCGAACCGCGCATGGCGAGCGCCTCATCTCGAGTCATCGGCTGGCCCGCGAGGTGACGTAATGCGAGGTCAACCGCCTCGGTCTTGGTGTGGACGCCGTAGCGATCCATGACGGCTTGAACGTAATCGTCCTCGATCTCGATGTTCGTTCGCACCCTCGCCATACACCTAGGCTACACGTCACGTGTACCTAACGTGTACGACGCTGCGCGGCGCTAGCGCAGCGCTCGCAGCAGCGTTCGGGCGATGGGCACGGCCTTGACCTTCGCGGTGTCGCCGCCGTAGACAAATACCGCGAAGGCGTAGTCGCCACGCACCCCGGCGAACCACGAGTGGCTGCGCGGTGGCGTGTCGGTGCCGTACTCGGCGGTGCCCGTCTTGCCTTCGACCCCGCCGACAGATGCGAGGTCGCGACCCGTGCCCTGCGGCAGGTCGACGGTGGCCCGCATCAGCGAGTTCAGAGCAGCGGTGCGGGCCGCCGGAATGGGCGTCCCGGGCGCGGTGGTGGTGCCAGCAACCAGCGAGGGCAGCACCGGCCTGCCCGTCGAGGCGTTGCCGGCGATCAGCGCCATGAGCAACGGCGAGACGAGCACCCGTCCCTGGCCGATTGCATCGGCGGCCTTCTCGGTCGGGCCGGCCGGCGCGGGCAGCGAGCCGGAGAACGCCTTGACGGGCAGCGTCCAAGTGGCGCCGAGTCCGAGCGAGGTCGCGGCCGTGCGCAGGGCGGCATCCGGCAGCGTCAGTGCGGTGGCGATGGCCGTGGTGTTGCAGGAGTAACCGAAGGCGTTGCGCAGCGGGATGATCGGGTAGGAGAAGCCGTCCTCGTTGGTGAATCGCCGGCCGTCGACGGTGATGGTGGCCGGGCATGCGACGCGCGTCGACGGCGTCAGCGTCGGACGGCTCGCGAACGCGGCGCTGTAGGTCACGATCTTGAAGGTCGAGCCGGCCGGGAACGCGCCCTGCAAGCCGAAGTCATAGGTGGTGGCTGCGCTGTTCGCGTCGGCGAGCACGTGACCCGTCGAGCGGGATACCACGACAATCGACGCCGCGGGTGCGACGCGGGACAGCGCCGCCTCGGCCGCCGTCTGCACCGTCCGGTCGATGGTGAGCCGCACCGGCGTCCCGGGTTGCGCGCGGGTGAGGGTAACCAGGGTGCGCACCGTCTGTTGCGACCCGAACCGGGCCGCGACGACGGACACACCCGCGCGGCCGGCGAGCCTGGCGTCGAACACCTGCTGCAACCCACCGGTGCCGGTCTGGTCGCCGGTCTGCAGGCGTCCTTTCGACGCCGCGATCTGGTCGGCCGTTGCCGCGCCGACCGTGCCGAGCAGCGGTTGGCCGAAGCCGGCCGTCGGGGCGAGCAACAGCGTGTCGGATTGGAAGACGGTGCCCGGCAGGTCGTAGATCCGGGCCTTGATCGTCTCGTACGCCGGCTTGCGCAGCGTGATGACGGGGACGAAGTCGGTGGGCGCCGCGGCCTTGACCGCGGCCGTCACCTCGGCGGCAGTGGTCTGCAGCGCCGGCACAGCGGAGAGCTGCCTGGCCAACCTCGGCAGGTCGGTGACGAGCTTGGGCTCCAGACCCACCCGCACGACGGGCGTGGGTGCGAACAGCGCCCGACCGGACCTGTCCTGCAGCGCGGCCCGGGCGGGTTGAGCGCGGCGTAGGAGCAGGTGCGTCTCGGCGGTCAGCGACGGGTGCAGGTCGCTCGGCGACCAGCTGATCTGCCAGGCCTTGCCCTGCTTGCGTAGCGCCAGCGAGCCTCGATAGCGCCAGCGGGTGGCGACGCCCGGGATCGTCCACGAGGCGGTGAACGACGCGGTGGCCTTCGTGCCCTTCGTCGCCACCTTGTCGACCTCCAGCGAGCCGCGGGCGCCTCGGCCCAGACCCGCGAGGCTCGCCGTCAGCGCGGTTCGGGCATCCGCGGGCTGGTTGGTGAGCTCGGCCGCGGTAGCGACCGAGCCCTTGCCGACGGCGTTCAGCCAGCGCTGCGCGGCACGCTGCTGGGCCGACGGTCCGGACCCACCGGTGCAGGCCGTCAGCACACCGGCGCCAAGCACGACAACGGCGAGCAGGGCCGCGGCGCGACGGATCATGCGAGGCCTGCTTCCGGTCTCCGGCTGCGGGGCCTCGACTGGCGGCCCAGCAGGGATCCGCTGCCGCTTGCCACGAGCACGGCCAGCGCCGTCGGTGCGAGCAGGACAAGTGCGACGTGCGGTACGTGGTCGGCGCCGACGAACTCGAGCGTCAGCACCGTGGCCGTCACCGGCGCGCGCTGGGTCACCGCGAGGAACGCAGCCGCGCCGACGACGGCGAACGACACCACCGGCTCCCCCGCCCACACGTGGTCGGCCAGCCGCGCAGCGACCGAGCCGAGTAGCGCCCCGGTGGCCAGCGCGGGCGTGACCACCCCGCCGATGGCTCCGGACGCCAGGCAGGCCGCCGTGGCCAGCGGCTTGAGTGCGAGCAGGAGTGCGGCCAGCCCCAGCTCGATCGTGCAGCTGACGGCCGCTCCGCAGCGCGCCAACGACCGAGAGCGACTCGCGTGCAAACACCCGGCGAGTCACCCACCAGGCCAGGCCCACCACGATCCCGGTACCGGCCAGCGCAAGCACGCGTCGGAGATGGCTCGCATGCTCGACACCGATGAGAAACGGGTACGTGGAGTAGCCGTAGAGCAGGTGCTGGATCGCGTGCAGCAACAACGTCAACGCCACCCCGAGCAGGCCCGCCGCGAGCCCGGTGCCCACCGTGGCCGCGATGACGCGCAGGGTGACGGATCGGTTCACCGCGGTGAGAGATGCTCGGTCAGCCACGCGACCAGCGCGGCCTCGACCTCTGCGCGGTTGGTCTCGTTGAGCAGCTCGTGGCGTGCGCCGGGGTAGTAGTCCTCCGTCACCGTGAGACCGGCCGACCGCATTGCCTCGGCGAGGGCCCTCGCCTGCGCCGTGAACGCCGACACCGGGTCACGTTCTCCGGCAATGACGAGCACCGGCAGCGTGGACGGCAGTCGGCCGACCTCGTCGGCACTGTCGCGGACGCCGGACAGCACCGCAGCGAGATAGCCGTACGTCAGCGGGTTCTGGTCGCCGCACCACGGGTCGGCGACGTAAGCGTCCACCTCGGCGTCGCTGCGGGACAGCCAGTCGTAGGGCGTGCGGGCCGGCTCGAACTCCTCGTTGAAGGGCCCGAGCGATTCGACGGGTGTGTCGGCGAGCCCGCCGTCGAGCGCGCCCTGCAGCTGCTGCAGCGCCACCTCGACCCCGGGCATGACCCCGATCGGCCCGGACAGCACCAACCCCGTCAGCGCGTCGGGGTGGGTTTCTGCGTAGCGCAACGCGATCACCGAGCCCATCGAGTGTCCGAGCAACAACACCGGGCCGGTCGCCAGGCTGACGACATGATCCAGATCGTCGAGGACGCCGGCCATCCCCCGCGGGCCGAGCAGTCCGGCACCGGTCGACGCCGAGGTCAGGCCGTGCCCGCGGTGATCGACGGCCAGCACCGAGAACCCGGCGGCGGTGAGCGTGGACGCCACGCGGGCGTAGCGGCCGGAGTGCTCGGACGCGCCGTGGGCGATGACGACGGTGGCCCGTGCCGCGCCGTCCGGCGTCCACTCGCGGTAGCCGATCGTCACGCCGTCGGCGTCGACGAAGGTGTGCTCGGTCATCGCGGTCCTCCCAGGAAGTCGAGCAGCAGCCCCGTGACCTGCTCCGGCGCTCGCACGGGCAGCCAGTGATCGACGCCAATTACCCGTTCGTAGCGCCACGGTGCGTCGACGAAGCGCGACGACTCGGTCATCTGCGCCTCGTTGAGGAACGGGTCGAGGTCGGACCACACCCCTAGCGTCGGGCAGGTCACGTGCGGCAGCCGGTCATCGGGGGGCATGCCGAATGTCTTCGGATCGATGTTGGCGCGGTACCAGTTCAGCGCCGCGGTCAGCGCCCCCGGACGGGCGAGTGCGTCGACCTGGCGCTGCTCGTCGACGCCGTCGGACGGTTCGCGCCAGCCCCACTGCCGCAGGAAAGCCCAGTCGTCGCGCGGCAGCACCGTCTCGGCGACGTCCGGCAGCAGGAACCAGAGCATGTACCAGGACAGCTCGCTCTGCTCCCAGCCGGCATGTGACCGGGCCGACGGGTGGCCGACCGACAGCGCAACGAGCGATGAGACGCGGCCGGGCGCGAACATGCCCATCGCCCAGGCCAACCCGGCGCCCCAGTCGTGCCCGATCACGGCGGCAGACGGGATCTCGAGAGCGTCGAGCAGGCCGGTGACGTCACCGATGAGGGTGCGCATCCGATAGGCCGACACGTCGACGGGACGCGAGCTGTCGCCGAACCCGCGCAGGTCGGGCGCGAGGACGCGGTACCCGGCGCCGGCCAGCGCCGGCACCTGGTGGCGCCAGAGCTCGGCGGTGTCCGGGAAACCGTGCAGCAGCAGCACCGGCGGTCCGTCGACCGGGCCCTCGGTCGTCACTGACAGCGTGACCCCGTTGACGTCGAATCGCTCGGTGGACACCACCTCACCATCTCATCAGAGGTCGGCCTCGCCGACCCCCCTGCCCGACAGTTGGGCAATGATCGAGCGATGACCGACATCGCGACGCGGCTCGCGACCTGGGCCGACGCGCTGGGCAGCGCTTCGCAGGAGGTCGCGGCCGAAGACGTCGCATTGGCGCAGCGCTCACTGGTCGACACCGTGGCTGTCACGCTCGCCGCGCGGTCGCACCCCCTCGGGCAGGCGGCGCGGGTGCTCAGCGAGCCGGGACGGTGGGCCGTGCTCGGGCACGTACTCGACTTCGACGACCTGCACATGCCGTCGACCACCCACGTCAGCGTGGTCTGCGTGCCCGCCGTGCTGGCCGCCGGCGGCGACGCGCGCGCGTACCTCGCGGCCGCCGGCGTCATGGCCCGTCTCGGCACCGCCCTGGGCTGGCCGCACTACGCCGCCGGCTGGCACGCGACCTGCACCGCCGGCGCGCCTGCCGCCGCCGTCGCGGCCGCGTCGTCGTGGGGGTTGTCGGTGCGTCAGACCGCGGTCGCGATCGCGCTGGCCGTCCCGGCCGCCGGCGGGGTGCAGCGCGCGTTCGGCTCCGATGCGAAGTCGCTGCAGGTCGGCTTCGCCGCCGAGGCCGGGTTGCGGGCGGCGCGGCTCGCCCGGGCCGGTGCCGACGCCGACACATCGGCGGTAGACGCCTGGCTGCCCCTGGTCGGCGGCGACGTGGCGCGGCTCGACACCGAATCCGGCGCCCCGGCCCTACCCGACGGTCTGGCGATCAAGATCTACCCGGCCTGCTACGCGCTGCAGCGACCGATCAGCGCCCTCGCGGGCCTGGGCATCGCGACGGGTGACGTCACCCGAATCGTTGCGCGCAGCCCGGTCGCCACCGTCGCCCCGTTGATCCACCACCGGCCAACCACCGGGTTGCAGGGCAAGTTCAGCCTCGAGTACGCGTGCGCGACCGCCCTGCTCGACGCCCACCAGGGGTTCGCCAGCTTCGCCGACGATGCGGTCCGGCGCGCCGAGGCGCAGCGGCTCGTCCGGCTCGTCGAGATCCAGCTGACGCCGGGCGGCAACGGCTTGCTGTCCGGCGCGTTCGAGGCCGAGGTGTACACCGGCCGGGGTGTCGAGACGGCCTGGCTCGACCTGCCGCCCGGCGCCCCGCGACGCCCGCCGACGCCCGAACAGCTCGCGGCCAAGGTGACCGACTGTCTGGGCGGCCTGACCCTCGACCCGCAGTCGTGGACGTGGTCCACCGCCGCCGACGTGCTGCGCGAGCACCTCGGGTGACCTGCGCCGGGTCTACGTCGGAACGAACCGGGCTCGACGCCGTGTTGCCGACCCGTGAGCACCATGAGCGTGACGTCGCAACCCGCGTCGAAGGATCCGTCGAGAACCACGCGGCGCCTGCCCCGCGCCGCCGCCTTCTGGACCCGGCGAGCGCCGTCAGCGCGCTCGCGCCCCGCACCATCAGCACGGTGGGCACGGCGACGCTGGTGGCCGGCACCCTGGTCTTCCTGCTCGGGATCGACCGCGAGTCGCTGGCCACCTTCGTGGTCGCCGCGGTCGTCGCCGGCGTGGGCTTCGGCTCGGCGTTCCTTGGCGTGCTGCGCTCGATGACCCAACTGGCGCAGCCGCACGAGCGGGCGTCATTGCTCTCGGCCGTGTACGTCTTCAGCTACCTCGCCTTCAGCGTCCCGGCCGTCGTCGGTGGGGTACTCATCACCCACATCGGCCTGCGCGACTCCTCTCTCGCCTACGGCACCCTCGTTGCCGTCCTTGCGGTGTTCAGCCTGGGAATTGCGGTGGCCGCCAGCGCGGCGCACCCACCCGGTGCCGCAACAGGCCTGATCGACACCCAACGGCCACCCGGATGCCACGTACCGGACCCCTCCGCGAGGAAGTGTCGACGCATGGCCGCCAGGACGCAGACGCGAATGCCTGCGCGCGAGCGCGTCACCGCTGCGCTGAATGCGCCACTGGCGAGCGCGCTGGGCTGTTTCCTGCTCGACCCGGACGATGCGTCGTCGGGCGTGGCCTTCGTGCCCGGGGAGCTGGCCGACAACGGCACGGGCGGGGTACATGCCGCGGCCTTGGCCGCGGTGCTCGAGCTGGCCGCCGACCTGCTCGTACTGCCCACCCTCGACGACGACGAGCACGCGGTCACCCACGCCAGTTCGCTACAGGTGCTGGGCGGGGCAGTGCGCGGCTACCGGGTGGAGGCCCGCGCGCAGCTCGATCGACGCTCACGCCGGTTGGCGTTCGTATCCGCCGCAGCCACCGTCGACGGCATGGTCGTCGCCACGGCTCAGCTCACTGAATCCGTGGTCAAACGGAAGCAGTGAAGTCGACGAGCATCCCGTTCGCCCGAGGATCGGGCTTGCGCTCGCCCGCCACCGCGGTACCGACCATCAGGGCCAGTGCGAGGGCGAACACGAGAGCGCCGGTCACGCCGAACACCGCGACCGCGCGGGTCGGACGGGTTGCCGGCGCCCCGTGCACGTCGATCTTGCCCGGAACCGGCGGCGTGGCGCCCGCCAGGAACACGGCGGTGTCGCCGGGCGCGGGCGTCTGCACCCGGACGGTGGGATCCGCAGTCATGGCCAGCGTGGCAACCACGCCGTAGCACCGGTTCTGTCCCGGAACGGGGCTGCGGAACGGGTAGTCGCCGTCGCCGTCCGTAGCGACCATGGTGGAGCCGCCCGTCTGGCCGGTCGTTGCAAGAAAGGGCAGGCCGTGGCAGCCCGTCACCGGGGCCGGGGCCGATACCAGCCCGACGGTGACATTGCCGGCCAGCCCCAGCGTGCCGGTGACGTGGATGGTGCCGTCCATCGGCACACCCTGCCGGCCGTCGTAGGCGCTGTTGGTGACGCGCACGGCGGGGGCGATGACCGTGACTGTCGTGCCGGCGGTGCCGGGTGCCGTCGACACCACCACCGAGCGGCCTTCCTGGGTCACCGTCGAGCGAGCCACGAGCGCATAGCACCCCGTCGCGGTGACTGCCGTCGTGCGCACCGCGGCCGTCAACCGGTTGCCCCGCGCGGCCAACGCGACGTCGGCCGAGCGGGCGACCACCTTGGCGCGGGTCCACGTCAGGCCTGTGTCGCAGTGCCCGCCGGCCGCGGCGGGCAGCGGGCCGTAGGTGGTCACCGTCGAGGACACCGACGCGCCGGCCGCCTGGGTGGCCGTCACCGTCGCGGTGAGCGCACCGACCCGCGAGATGCCGGAGCCCACCGATTGCGTCACTTGCAGCGCCGACACCACCGCCGCCTTGGCCGGGTCGGCACTGACCGTGGCGGTCACCGCGGGCGTGGCGTCGGTGGTGACGACACTGCCGGCGAAGGCGTAGCAGCCGGGTTGCAACGCGCCGGTGCTGCCGATCGGCTTCGGGCCGTCGCCGACGAAGGCGAAGGTGCCGCTCCAGACGCTTGTTGCGCCCGCGAAGTTCGCGTCCGAACAGGTGCCCCCGGCTGGCGGCTGCACCGGGCCGAGGACGGTCGTCGTTCCGGTGCCCGCGTACCCGTCCGTGTCGGTGACAGTGGGGATCGGGGTCAGCGAGCCGCCGGCCAGCACCAGGGCCGCGCCGCCGGTGATGCTGAGCTGCGGGGTGGGATGCAGTACCGGCACGACGGACGCGCGGGCCACGAAGGGTTGCGGCGCGCCGAGGGTCACCGATGCAGGACCGGATCCGATCAGACGCAGGCCGGTTGGTTCGGCCACGGTGGCGGTGAGCGGGCCCCCCTCCTGGGCGACGGGGAGGCGGGTACTCGCACGTCCATCGGCACCGGTGACGACGGTGCTTGCGGTGCCTTGGGCGGCGAACGACACCGCGATGCCCGGAGCGGGCACGCCCGTAGCGGACCGGACGGTTGCGATCACCGGGGCGCTGGACCCGGGCTTGGCGCGGACGTCCGACACCTGCACCGTGTACGGGCCGGCGAAGCGGCGCGCCGCGAGCGCCAGCGCCGAGGCGTCCGCGGCCGAGGTGCCCTGCTGACCGAGACACTGCTGTTGGGCGGCGCCGCCACCGAATGACTGGGCGACGAGCGCGCTGGTCTCGGCTACCTGAACCGGCGAACCGACACCCGGATGGCCTATGAGGTAGGCCAGGACGGACAGCTCGGTCGCGCTGAGCCCGCGGCTCCCCGGGGCGAGGTCGCGGGTCGCGCCGCTGAGCGGTGCCGCGCCGTAGGACGACCCGCGGGCCACGACATCAGCCACCGAGAACGCCGCCGTGCCGTCGACCGTCCAGGACGCAAGGGCTACCCGGCGCCCGTCAGACAGCGTGCAGATCACCCCGGAGCGGTAGTTCGCGCCGGTCGCTCCCCAAGGGGTGTCGGCCTGTGCCGCGACCGTCGGCAGCAACAGGACGAGCAGGACGCCCACGACGGCCCTCCACGCGGTGCCGGCGCGCAGCAGCGAACGGCATGGACGTCGGGGCATGGGTTGGATCATGAGGCGTCCCAACCCGCTTTCCTGACAGCACGCGCCGCACGGCCGGCTGTGAACGTCGGCGCAGTTACAGTCCCAGCATGCCTCACGATGTCGCCCTGAAGACGATGAACCTCGCGCACCGGCTGCTCATCAAGGCGAGCCTGGGTCGGTTCGGCTACGACGCTGGGAACATGCCGGTGCTCGAGCTGACCACCGTCGGGCGTAAGAGCGGCGCCGCGAGGTCGGTGATGCTGACGGCAGCCGGGCAGGACGGCGACCGGCTGATCGTAGTGGCCTCGCGAGGCGGCGACCCGACGCACCCGGCGTGGTTCCTGAACCTGCGCGACAACCCGGACGTCGAGGTCAAGCTGCGCGACGGCCCACGCGTCCCGATGCGGGCGACGGTGCTGAGCGCCGACGAGCGCGCGCGGGTGTGGCCAGAACTCTCGACCCGGCACCCGATGTATGCCGCCTACCAGAAGCGAACCGACCGCGAGATCCCGCTCGTATGGCTGGCGCCGCGCTGACGGCGCCGCTCGCACTGGTCGGTACCTGGCAGCTGCACCGCCGCCTGGCCGATCTGCGCACGGGCACGGCGGGCACGATGACCGGCACGTTGGCGCTCAGCGTGGACACCGAAGGCGTCGAGTGGTCGGAGTCCGGCGTGCTGCATTGGACGGGCCGCGACGTCGAGGTGACCCGGCGCTACCTGCTGCGTGACGGTTCCGACGGCTGGTGGGTGTACTTCGACGACGGTCGGCCCTTCCACCCTTGGACGCCGGGCCGAACCGTCGAGCACCCGTGCCGCGCCGATCTGTACCGGGGCCTTGTCCGGGTGGACTCGCCGCACCGCTGGCGCATCGCCTGGGACGTCATCGGGCCGGCGAAGCACCAGCGCATCGTCAGCCGGCTCGTCAGGCGCGGCGTCCCGAAAGCCGCCACACTCGAGGCACCGACCCACCAGGAGGACCGATGACGAACCTCGCCAGCAACCTCGTCGACGCCGCGAGCGAGCATGCCGGCCGCACTGCGGTCCGGCTCGACGACGCGACGCTGACCTACGCCGAGCTGCATCGGGCGGCGGCCGCGGTGGCGGGTGACCTCGTGGCGCGGGGCATCTCGCCGGGCGACCGCGTGGGCCTCGTGCTGCCCAACGTGCCCGCCTACCCGGTCCTGTTCTATGGCGCGCTCTACGCCGGAGCAATCGTGGTGCCGATGAACCCGTTGCTCAAGGCACGCGAGGTCGAGTACTACCTCAAGGACTCCGGCATGTCGCTCGTGTTCGGGTGGGACGGTGGCGGCGACGCAGTGCCGCAGGGCGCCGAGGCCGTCGGCATACCTTCGGTCATGGTCGGTGCGCTCGGACCTGATGCTCTTGACGGTTCACCGATCGACGATCCGGTCGAACGCGCCGACGACGACACCGCAGTCATCCTCTACACCTCGGGCACCACCGGGCAGCCCAAGGGCGCCGAGTTGACGCACCACAATCTGAACAGCAACGCGAGCACGACCGTCACGGCACTGGTGCAGACCGGGCCGGACGACGTCGTGATGGGCTGCCTGCCGCTGTTCCACGTCTTCGGCCTGACGTGCGGGCTCAACGCGTCGGTGATCGCCGGCGCGTGCCTGACCCTTATCCCTCGCTTCGACGCCGGCAAGGCGCTGGAGGTCGTTGCCCGCGACCGCGTGACGGTGTTCGAGGGCGTCCCGACCATGTACGCGGGCATGCTGCACCACCCCGACGCCGACAGCGCGGACATGTCCTCGCTGCGCACCTGCATCACCGGCGGCTCGGCGATGCCCGTCGAGATCCTGAACTCCTTCGAGAAGGCCTTCGGCTGCGAGATCTTCGAGGGTTACGGGCTGTCCGAGACGGCGCCTGTCGCGTCGTTCAACCAGCCGGGCCACGAACGCAAGCCCGGCACGATCGGCTTCCCGGTGCCCGGGTGCGAGATGCGCCTTGTCGACGACGACGGTGCCGAAGTCGAGGACGGCGACCCCGGCGAGATCGCCATCCGCGGCGAGAACGTGATGAAGGGGTACTGGGGGCGGCCCGACGCCACCGCCGAGGCCATCCCCGACGGCTGGTTCCGATCCGGCGACATCGCCACCAAGGACGACGACGGCTACTACACGATCGTCGACCGCAAGAAGGACCTGATCATCCGTGGCGGCTACAACGTCTACCCGCGCGAGATCGAGGAGGTGCTGTACGAGCACCCCGCCGTGGCCGAGGCGGCCGTCATCGGCATCCCGCATTCCGAACTCGGCGAGGACGTCGGCGCCGCGGTCGCGTTCAAGCAGGGCGAGTCGGCCACCGTCGAGGAGCTGCAGGCGTTCGTCAAGGAGCGCGTCGCGGCCTACAAGTATCCACGCGAGATCTGGGTCGTCGACGAGCTGCCCAAGGGCCCCACCGGCAAGATCCTGCGTCGCGAGGTCAAGGCCGCGCAGGACTGACCTCTGCCGACAACCATGGGTGCGGATCTGCAGGTGTAGTACGCCGTGTTACACCGGCAGAACCGAACACCAGTCCTGTGGCCACAACTACCGTCACCACCATGACGTCGCGACGCTTGCTGCCGGCGGCATCCGCACCCGGAGCGGATCTCCCGGTACGCCCGGCGCTCAAGGACGTCGTGACGGCGCTGCAGGAGCGCGGTACGGCCGTGCTGGTGTCCCCACCGGGCTCGGGCAAGACGTCCCTGCTGCCGCTGGCGCTGGCCGATGCGTTCGACGGACAGGTGATCGTCGCCGAGCCGCGCCGGCTTGCCACGCGCGCGGCCGCACAACGCCTGGCCACGCTCGTCGGCGAGCCGCTCGGCGAATCCATTGGGTACGCGATGCGCGGCGAGCGCGCGGGCGGGCGCGACATCCGCGTCGAAGTGGTCACAACCGGGCTGCTCGTCCAGCGCCTGCAACGCGACCCGGACCTGCCCGGCGTCGCAGCCGTGGTGATCGACGAGTGTCACGAGCGACACCTGGACGCCGACCTCGCGTTGGCTTTCTGCATGGACGTGCGCGCGACCCTGCGCGACGATCTTGCCGTGGTCGCGACGTCAGCCACGCCAGACATCGGTGCCATGACGCGAGCGCTCGGCGACGGCAGGCCGGCGCCCGTGCTCACCGCCGAGGCCGCCCGTTTCGACGTCAACACGATCTGGGCCCCACCACCGACCCCGCTGCCGCTGCTGCCCGGGGCACGCGTCGACCGCCGCCTGCTCACCCACGTTGCCGACGTGACTCGACGAGCGCTTGCCGAGGGTGACGGTGACGTGCTCGTGTTCGTGCCCGGCGAGAGCGAGATCCGTACGGTCTCCACAGCGTTGTCCGACGTCGCCGAGGTGCTGCCGCTCTACGGGCGCCAGTCGCGCGCGGACCAGCAGCGGATCTTCGAGCCGTCGGGACGGCGACGCGTAGTGGTGACGACGTCCGTGGCCGAGAGCTCGTTGACCGTCCCGGGCGTGCGGGCGGTCGTCGACAGCGGGCTGGCCCGCCAACCGCGGCTCGACCCGGCCCGCGGCCTGACGGCGCTCGTTACCACCCGGGTCTCGCGGGCGTCCGCCGACCAGCGGGCCGGCCGCGCGGGACGCGAGGGACCGGGTCGCGCTTACCGGTGCTGGTCCGAGAGCGAGCACGTCCACCTCTCCCCGCAGACACTGCCCGAGATCGCGACGACCGACCTGGCCGGCTTCGCCCTCGCAGTCGCGGCATGGGGCTCGCCCGGCGGCGCGGGCCTGGCGCTGCTCGACGCGCCGCCCGCACCGGCGCTCACCGCTGCGCAGGAACTGCTGCGCACCCTCGACGCCGTCGGCGCCGACGGGCGCATCACCGAGCGGGGCCGGCGCCTGGCAGCGGTCGGCACCCACCCGCGACTTGCGCGTGCCCTCCTGGACGGGGCAGAGCTGGTGGGCGCCGAGCGGGCGGACGAGGTGGTGGCCCTGCTGTCCGACGACAGCCTCGCCGGCCGTAATGACGACCTGCCCGCGAGGCTGCGCGAGCTGCGCAGCGGGCGTGACCGCGCCGCCACCGCGCGCTGGCGCGAGGAGATCCGTCGGCTGCGCACCGCCGAGCGCCGAGGCGGGCGACGGGAGGTAGGCGACGATCTCGCAGTCGGCACGGTGGTAGGGCTCGCCTACTCCGACCGGCTGGCCCGCGCCCGCCGCCCGGACTCGGCTGCGTACCTCACCAGCGGCGGCACCGGCGCCGCCCTCGCCGACGGTTCCGGGCTGCGCGGATCACCGTGGCTCGCGATCGCCGTCGCCGACCGCCCGGTCGGGCGGACCGACGCACGCATCCGCTCGGCCGCACCGATCGACGAGGCGACGGCACGGCTCGTCGCGCCCGACCTGTTGCACACCGACGACGAGATCGCCTGGACGGACGCCGGTCTGGTCGCCCGGCGCGTCCAGGCTCTGGGCGCGCTACCGCTGACGGAGTCGCCGATCGACCGACCCGATCCGGCCCGGGTACTCGCCGCCGTCCGTGACGGCATCGTCCGCTCGGGCCTGGACGTGCTGAGCTGGACCGACGCCGCCCACTCGCTGCGCGAACGGCTCGCCTTCTGCCACGCCCACCTCGACGCACCGTGGCCGGCCGTCGACGACGGAGCCCTGCTCACTGCGCTCGACACCTGGCTGGGCCCCGATCTCGCCCGCGTGCGCCGCACTCGCGACCTCGCACGCATCGACGTCGCCGCCGCGCTGCGTCGGCTGCTGCCCTGGCCGGCCGCCACCCGCTTCGACGAGCTGGCGCCCGAGCGGCTGACCGTGCCGTCGGGCTCCCGCGTGCGCGTCGGCTACGACGGCGCGCAACCGCCGGTGGTGGCCGTCAAACTGCAGGAGACCTTCGGGTGGACCGCGACCCCGGCGCTCGCCGACGGCCGTGCACCGGTGGTGCTGCACCTGCTGTCACCTGCTGGCCGGACGGTGGCCGTCACGGCGGACCTCTCGTCGTTCTGGACGCAGGGATACCCTCAGGTACGGTCCGAGCTGCGCGCCCGGTATCCGAAGCATCCGTGGCCCGATAACCCGCTCACCGCCACGCCGACGGCCCGCACGCAGCGGCGCCGCTGAGGAGGTCAGGTGCCGGTCGGGTTCGTGCGCAAACTGCGCTCGTCGGCCCGCCGCACCTGCAACCGTCCCTCGTGCAGCCGCGTCTCGAGCAGCGGCTGCGGACGGTTGGCCGGCCCGGACTGCACCGAGCCGTCGTCGAGTGAGAACGCGCTGTCGTGCCAGGGGCACACAACGCAACCGTCGACGACCGAACCCTCGTGCAGCGGCGCGCCGCGGTGGGTGCAGCGATCGGCCATGACTACCGGCCGACCGGCCCGCACCGTCACGAGCACCGGCACCCCGGCGACCTGCACCGAGGTCAGCGCGTCCTCGCCCGGCAGGTCGTCGACCGCCAAGGCGTCCGTCCAGTCGGCCGGGTACTGCTGGAAGGCCGTGGTGTCGACGCCGACGCCCTGCGCGTAGGCCAGGTGCCCGCCGAGGTAGCCGCCGGCGCTGAGTAGCGAGGCGCCGGCCAGCGAGCAGCCGATCCCCGTACCCCGCCGGCCGGCACGACGCGCGAACCACGACGCGGCGTACATCCCGATGGCGCCGTAGTTGAACAACGCATGGACCAGCCCGACGCGCTTCTCCGCGCCCTCCGTGGACAGCCAGTCCGACGCCCCGGACGCCGCGGTCGGAAGGGCCGACACCAGTCCCAGCCCGACGAGCCGACGGGCGCCTTCCTCGTCGCCGACGGCGTCCAACAGCAGCGACGACGACCAGGCCCCGATCGGCACTGCGACGAGCAACGGGTGCAGCGGGTGCCCGATCGGCGTTCCGCTGAGCGTGTCCTCGACGGCACCTGGCCGAATGACCTTGCGCAGCACGCCGCTGAGCGCGGAGGCAGGTGCGTCGAGGGCGGCATTGCCCTCGATGCGGTCGACGAGGCTCTCGAGCAGGCGAGGTGTGCGCACGGCGGTCTCCAAGGATACGAGGGGCGGGCGGGGCGGGCCAGTGGCGTTGGTGAGGCTCTACCGCCGCGCGAGGGCCGGCTAACCGGCAGCTGCGTCCGACGGCGCCGACACGCCGAGAGCGGTTGACTGATAATTCGTCACATTCGAGGATGGGGCGGTCGTCCCACCGTTCTTCGAAGCATCCGGGGGGCTGGGACCTCGATAGTCAGGACGCGCACGTGCAGATGCTCAGCAGCACCATCCCGTGCCCGCGATGCGGTGCGAACTCAGTCGTCACCATCTTCGGCCCGAACGGGCCGGACCTCAGCCGGGCCGAGATCTCCTTCGCCTGCCAGGTCGGGCACGACGTGCCGGTCGTCGACGTGCTGGCCGCGTGGGAGGTCAGCCGCGGCGTGCAGACCACCGCCGGCTGACCCCTACTCGGTCACCCTCAGCTGCTCTTCCTGGCCGCCTTCTTCGCTGTGGCCTTCTTCGCGGCCGCCTTCTTTGCTGCCACCTTCTTCGCGGCCGCCTTCTTCGCTGCCACCTTCTTTGCTGTCGCCTTCTTCGCTGTCGCCTTCTTCGCCGGCGCCTCCTTTGCAGCAGCCGCCTTCTTGGCCGGGACCTTGGCTACAGCCTTCTTCGCGGCCGCCTTCTTCGCTGTGGCCTTCCTGGCCGCCGCCTTCTTCGACAGCGCCGGCGGTGATACCGGGTCGGCGGCCGCCGTGACGTCCGCGACGACGCCGGCAACATCGGTCTCTTGTGCCGCGTCCCGGTGCAGTGTCGAGCCGTAATCGTTGATGACGTGTGCCGACTGGTCATCGAACCAACGACCGCCGCTGGCCAGGTACCGGAAGTGCACGTCACCGGGGTGGTGTACCTCGACGAGCACCACGAGGCTGCCGTCCTCCTGCGGGGCGAGCACGTGCACCCCGGGCACCCAGTCGTTGAACGACCCGACGACCGAGACCACCTCGTCGTCAGCGGAGTCGAGAGTGCCGGAATCGAGGACGAACTGGGCAAAGGTGCGTCCGCTGCTGCGGTCCACGAGAAGAAGCGCTGTCATGTCGGTGTAGTCCCCTCAGGCGATCCAGCTCACGTTGCAGATCTTGTCAGATGGTGTGCGACGAAGGCCGGTCAGTGGGCGCGTCTTTGCCGGAGAGGTTGACCGACATGCAGCATCGCCCCAGCTCGAGTTCGTGGCTGCGTTACCCACCGGGTCGCTGCGCTTATCGAGGCGGTGCTCAAGATCGGCAACTGGGGTACCGTGCGCTCATGGGTGTCGCCAAGACGTTCCTGGGCTGGCCGGTGGTTCGGCAGGTCACGGGTGCTGACCGGCTCGGGCGCGGTTCCGCCGTGCGCTCGCCTGCCACCATGGCGAGGGTCGCGCGCACCGAAACGGCCGACCGCGTCGTCAAGAGCATCTGCCCGTACTGCGCGGTCGGCTGCGGCCAGAACGTGTTCGTCAAGGACGAGAAGGTCATCCAGATCGAGGGTGACCCGGACTCCCCGGTGTCCCGCGGACGCCTGTGCCCGAAGGGCTCCGCCAGCGAGCAGTACGTGAACTCGCCGGGCCGGCAGACCGCGATGCTCTACCGCCGCCCGGGTGGCACCGAGTGGGAACCGCTCGACCTCGAGACCGCCACGGACATGATCGCCGACCGCATCGTCGACACCCGCGCGCGCACCTGGCAGGAGCAGGACGACGAGGGCCACTTCGTCCGACGCACCCTGGGTTTCGCCGGCCTGGGCGGCGCCACGCTCGATAACGAAGAGAACTATCTGATCAAGAAGCTGTTCACCGCGCTCGGCGCCATCCAGATCGAGAACCAGGCCCGTATTTGACACAGCGCCACCGTCCCCAGTCTGGGGGCTTCTCTTGGTCGCGGTGGCGCGACCAGCTTCCTGCAGGACCTGCAGAACTCCGACTGCATCGTCATCCAGGGCTCGAACATGGCCGAGTGCCATCCCGTCGGATTCCAGTGGGTGATGGAGGCCAAGGCACGCGGCGCGAAAATCATCCACGTCGACCCGCGGTTCACGCGCACCTCGGCCGTGGCCGACACCCACGTCCCGCTGCGGGTCGGTAGCGACATCGCGTTCCTCGGCGGGATCGTGCGCTACATCCTGGAGAACGAGAAGTACTTCCGTGACTACGTGGTGGCCTACACGAACGCCGCCACGATCCTGCGCGCGGACTTCCAGGACGTCGACGACCTGGACGGACTGTTCTCCGGCTACGACCCCGAAACCGGCACCTATGACACCACGACCTGGCAGTACGAGGACGGCACCGCGCACTCGGCCGCCGGCAAGCGCATGGTCGGCAACGACCTGCCGCTGACCAACGATCCGCAGCACCGCGACGAGACACTGCAGGACCCGCGGTGCGTGTTCCAGGTGCTCAAGCGGCACTACGCCCGCTACACCCCGGAGATGGTCTCGACGGTGTGCGGCGTGCCCGTCGAGCAGTTCCTCGAGGTCTGCGAGGCCGTCACCGCCAACAGCAACCGCGAGCGCACCACCGCCTGGGTCTACTCCGTCGGTTGGACGCATCACTCGGTCGGCATCCAGTACATCCGCGGCTCGGCGATCATCCAGCTGCTGCTCGGCAACATGGGCCGCCCCGGCGGCGGCATCATGGCGCTGCGCGGGCATGCGAGCATCCAGGGCTCCACCGACATCCCGACCCTGTTCGACCTGCTGCCCGGTTACCTGCCGATGCCCAGCATCACCCAGGACTCGATGGCCTCGTATCTCGAGGACCTCGTCGACGCCGACCAGAAGGGCTTCTGGTCGGCGGCGGAGAACTACAGCGTCAGCCTGCAGAAGGCCTGGTGGGGTGACGCCGCGACCGCCGACAACGACTGGGCCTTCGACTACCTGCCGCGCATCAATACCGACCACGGCACCTATCGCACGGTCATGGACATGATGGACGACAAGGTCGAGGGCTACCTCGTCTTCGGGCAGAACCCCGCGGTCGGCTCCGCCCACGGCAAGCTGCAGCGCCTCGCCATGGCGCACCTGAAGTGGCTGGTCGTACGTGACGTCAACATGATCGAGACCGCGACGTTCTGGAAGGACTCCCCCGAGATCGAGACCGGCGAGCTGCGGACCGAGGACATCGACACCGAGGTGTTCTTCTTCCCCGCCGCCGCGCACACCGAGAAGGACGGCACGTTCACCCAGACGCAGCGGATGCTGCAATGGCACCACAAGGCTGTCGAGCCGCCGGGTGACTGCCGCAGCGAGCTGCACTTCTTCTTCCATCTCGGCCGCAAGATCCGGGAGCGGCTCGCCGGCTCCACCGCCCGCCGGGACGCGCCGATCCTGGACCTGACCTGGGACTACCCGGTCGACGAGCACGACGACCCGTCGGCCGACGCGGTGTTGCGCGAGATCAACGGCACGCACCTGACCGGCGACAAGGCCGGGCAGGCGCTGAGTTCCTACACCGAGATGACGGCTGACGGGTCCACCGCCGGCGGGTGCTGGATCTACACCGGTGTGTATGCCGACGAGGTCAACCAGGCTGCCCGACGCAAGCCTGGGAGCGAGCAGAACTGGGTAGCCCCCGAGTGGGGTTGGGCGTGGCCGGCGAACCGCCGCACGCTCTACAACCGCGCATCCGCCGATCCGGACGGCAAGCCGTGGAGCGAGCGCAAGGCCTACGTCTGGTGGGACGACGACGCGCAGAAGTGGACGGGGCACGACGTCCCCGACTTCGTCGCGACCAAGGCGCCGTCCTACCGCCCCGAGCCCGGTGCGACGGGTCCGGACGCTCTCCGCGGCGACGAGCCCTTCATCATGCAGGCCGACGGCAAGGCCTGGCTCTGGACGCCCACCGGGATCGTCGACGGTCCACTGCCCGCGCACTACGAACCGGCCGAATCCCCCGTCACCAACGCCTTCTACCGCCAGCAGGCCAACCCAACCCGCGAGGTCTTCCCGCGCAAGGACAACCTGCAGAACCCTTCCGGCAACAACCCGGGGGCCGACGCCTTCCCCTACGTCTTCACGACCTACCGGCTGACCGAGCACCACACCGCCGGCGGGATGAGCCGCTGGGTGCCCTACCTGTCCGAGCTGCAGCCGGAGTTCTTCTGCGAGGTCTCACCGGAGCACGCCCGCGAGCGCAACCTCGAGCACCTCGGCTGGGCGACCATCGTCACCGCCCGATCGGCGATCGAGGCCCGGGTGCTGGTCACCGACCGGGTCGTCCCGCTACGGGTCGGCGGTCGCGTTCTCCATCAGGTCGGCCTGCCCTACCACTGGGGCGTGGGCAGCGACGCGCTGTCCACGGGCGACTCCGCGAACGACCTGTTCGGCGTGACGCTGGATCCCAACGTGCACATCCAGGAGTCGAAGGTCTCGTCGTGTGACATCGTTCCTGGACGGCGGCCGACCGGCCCGGCGCTGCTGCGCTTTGTCGAGGAGTACCGCAGCCGGGCGGGCATCACCGTCCGGACGGGAAACACGAGGCTGACCCCGGAGGAGGACACATGAGCCAGTTCTCGGGTCCCGACCCGCAGGTCGCCGCGAACTCCGGCTGGGACGAGCCGCCCGCGCGCAAGGGCTTCTTCACCGACACGTCCATCTGCATCGGCTGCAAGGCGTGCGAGGTGGCGTGCAAGGAGTGGAACGGCGTCCCCGCTGACGACATAGCCGGGCTGAACCTGCTGGGCTCCTCGTACGACAACACCGGCGCGCTCGGCGCGTCGACCTGGCGGCACGTTGCCTTTATCGAGCAACCCAAGCAGTTGGGGACGCAGACGATGGGCGCCGCCCACACGCCCACCGGACCGGCGGCCACAGACGCCTTAAATCGAGCGGCCGACGACGCGCTCAGCGGTGATCGCAGCCTGCTGGGCACAGACAGCACTGCGGTCAGCCTAGGCATGCCGTCGACGACGCTGCCAGGGGCGACCGATCCCGAGGGCCGGCGTACGGATTTCCGCTGGCTCATGGAGTCCGACGTCTGCAAGCACTGCACGCACGCCGCCTGCCTCGACGTCTGTCCCACCGGCTCGCTGTTCCGCACCGAGTTCGGCACGGTCGTGGTCCAGGACGAGATCTGCAACGGCTGTGGCTACTGCGTGCCCGCCTGCCCGTTCGGCGTCATCGACCGGCGCATCGGCGACAAGAACACGACGAAGAACGTGGGCATCGCCCAGAAGTGCACGCTGTGCTACGACCGCATCAGCGCGGGACACGAGCCGGCGTGTGCGCAGGCCTGCCCCACCAAGTCGATCCAGTTCGGTGACCTCGACGAGCTGCGCACCCGGGCCGCGGCGCGGGTCGAGGCCCTGCACGACAACGGCTACCCCGAGGCCCGGCTGTACCTCGAGGACCCCGACGACGGCATCGGCGGCGGCGGCGCGTTCTTCCTGCTGCTCGACCAACCCGAGGTCTACGGCCTGCCGCCCGACCCGGTCGTCACCACGCACGACCTGCCGGCCATGTGGCGCCGAGCCGGCGTGGCCGCGGTGGGCTTGCTCGCCGCGGCGGCCGCGGCCTTCGCAGGTAGTCGATGACCGAGACGAAGCCGCGACGCCGGAGACGAGGACGTGGTGGTGGTGGGGGTGACGGTGCGCCGGTCGTCCCGGACGTCGAGTTCACGTCGTACTACGGCCGTCCGGTGCTCAAGGCCTCACCCTGGCAGGACGACATCCCGGCCTACCTGTTCCTCGGCGGCGTCGCGGCCGGCTCGTCGCTGCTGGCTGCAGGCGCCGACCTGACCGGTCGCCCGGCGCTGCGTCGCTCGGGCCGCATCGCCGCGCTCGTCGCCATCACCGGCAGCTTCCTCGCGCTGGTGCACGATCTCGGCCGGCCCGAACGGTTCGTCAACATGCTGCGAGTGGCGAAACCGACCTCGCCGATGTCGGTCGGCACCTGGATCCTCACCGTCTACGGCCCCATGGCCGGCGCGGCCGGAGCGAGCGAGCTGGCGTTCCTGGCGCCGCGGTTCCTGCGCCCGCTGCTGTGTTGGCTCGGCCGCCCGGCCGGTTTGGTGGCCGCGCTCACCGGGCCGGCCGTGGCGTCGTACACCGCGGTGCTGCTGTCCGACACCGCCACCCCGGCCTGGCACGAGGCGCACCGCGAGCTGCCGTTCGTCTTCGTCGGCTCGGCGGCGGCCGCCTCGGGCGGCCTCGGGATGATCGCGGCGCCGACCGCCCAGGCCGGGCCGGCGCGTCGACTGGCCGTGCTAGGAGCGGTGGGTGAGCTCGTAGCGGAGCAGAGGATGGAAGCGTCCATGGGCATGGTCGCCGAGACGCTGCACACCGGCCGTCCCGGCACGCTGATGAAGGCCAGCAAGACGCTGACCGTCGTTGGCGCGACGCTGACCGCGGTGGCCGGGCGACGGTCACGCGCCGTGTCCCTCCTTGCAGGTACGTCAATACTGGCAGGTTCGGCGTGCACCCGTTTCGGGGTGTTCGAGGCGGGTCAGGAATCCGCCCGCGACCCGAAGTACACGATCGTCCCGCAGCGTGCCCGGCTGGACTTACGGGCGCAGTAGCTCAGGCGGCCTGCTGCCCACCCAGCGAGCGGCCGTGCTCCCGCGCAACCTGCTCGGCCTCAGCTCGTAGTTGCCTGGCGAGGTCGCGGAACTCGGCCATCGCCGGGTTGACGTCGGCGAGCGTGAACTCGACTTCCACAATCTTGAGGTCCAGCGCCCAGACGTCCTCGAAGATGCGCCGGATCCACGCGGTGGAGTGGTCCCAGCCCTCACGCGGGGTGCCGGCACCGTAGGCGCCGCCGCGGACGACGACCAGTACGGCGGGCTTGCCCTTGAGCACCGGGTCGGTGCCCGCAGCCATCCGCGGGTCGGTAATGACCAGGTCGACCCAGGTCTTGAAGTGCTGCGAGACGCCGAAGTTGTAGAGCGGAACCGCGAACAGCAGCGCGTCGGCGTGGATCAACTCGTCGGTGAGTTCCGCGGCCAGAGCCACGGCCTCGCGCTGCTCGGGGCTGTGCTGGTCCGCGGGGATGAAGCGGGTGGACGCCGCAGCGCCCCAGGCGGTGGACGGGATGGGCTCGGTGCCGACGTGACGGCGCACGACGTCGGCGCCGGGGTTGGCCGAGCGCCACTCCTGCTCGACGACGTCGGCGAGTTCGCGGCTGTGCGAGCCCTCGACGCGGATGCTGGCGTCGAGACGGAACAACGACATGGTGCTTCTCTTTTCTCTCGGTGTTGTTGGGTGGCCGCGGCCGTCAGCTGGTCGCGCGGGTGAAGACGGCGTCGACGTCGAGGACGCTGATGTCCTTGATCATTCCGAGCTGGTTGCCCGAGATCCCGAAGCGGTTCCGGTCAACGGAGCCGGTGACGTGCGCGGACAGCGTGTCGGTGTCGAGGTTGCTGACCTCGGCGGTCAGGGTGATCGGCTCGCGGACACCGCGCGCAGTGAGCTCGCTGCTCAGCTCGAGATGTTCGCCGACCTGGGCCGCCGAGTGCACGGTGATGACGAAGGTGGGGTGCGTCTCGGCGTCGAAGAAGTCGGCGCTGCGCAAGTGCTTGTCGCGCTTGGCGTTGTTGGTGTCGATTGACGCCGCGGCGACGGTGATGGCGCCGGTGACACCGTGCTCGGCCGAGATCTCGCCGTGGCCGCTGACCTCGGTGAACACCCCCTTGACGGACCCGAGCCCCCAGAAGGTCTTGTGGGTGATCCGCACCTGGGTGCGGGCCGGGTCGAGCGTCCACCGACCGACGGCCGCATCGGAGGTGAGCAAGGTCGGGGAAGTCGGAAGCGATGTCATGGTCAATACGAAACCCGACCGATCGTCTGTCGTCAAGAGCATCTGTCGGACAGACGGCATGACGAGGGACACATCGCAGCTGGCCGTCGTCCTGCGTCGCGCGGTTAAGCTGAGCACATGACTACGGGCCCGGCCGCCGGCTGCAACGCCGAGCTGGGCTGGGGCCTGTCGGCGACGATGCGCGCGTTCGGGCAGTGGGCGTCGGCGTCGGTCGCGGACCTACCGGGTGGTCCTCGCGGGCACCTCGTACTCGCGACCATCGCGCAGGGCCGCCCGCCCTCGCAGCTCGCGCTGGCCAACGCCCTGGGCGTCGACCGCACCGTGATGACCTACCTGCTCGACGAACTGGAAACCGCCGGGCTTGTCGAGCGTCGCCCCGATCCGGCCGATCGCCGCGCCCGTCAGATCCTGATCACGCAACGGGGCAGCTCGGCTCTGCGGGAGTACAGCGCCCGGCTACGCGAGGTCGAGGACCGACTGCTCGCCCCGCTCGACGAGCGGGAGGCGACAGCCTTCCGCAGCATGATCGAACGCGTGGCGCGGGCCGCCCAGACCTCCCCCGACGCGGGCTGCCCGATCGACGACATCGCTTCGGGTGCAGGCCCGTGTTGATCAACGCACGCTGATAGCAGCCGCGCCACGGGCCGCGGTCTCGCCGATCACCGGCGCACCGGGCACCTCGCCGATCACCAGCAAGCCGCCGCTGGTCTGCGCGTCGGCCAGCAGCAACAGCTCGTCCTCGGACACCGACGCGGACAGCTGCGGGCGTACCCAGTCCAGGTTGCGCCGGGTGCCGCCGCTGACGAAGCCGTCGCGCAGCGCGTCCCGCGCACCGTCGAGGTAGGGCACCGCGGCGGCGTCGATCATGGCCGACACGCCCGACGCGCGCATCATCTTGTAAAGGTGCCCGAGCAGACCGAAGCCGGTGACATCGGTGGCGGCACGTGCGTTCGCGGCGACGGCGGCCTGGGCGGCGTCGGCGTTCAACGCCACCATCGACTCGATGGCCTGCGGGAACGTCTCCCCCGTCGACTTGTGCCGATTGTTCAGGACACCCACGCCGAGCGGCTTGGTCAGGCTGATCGGCAACCCGGGACGTGCCGCGTCGTTGCGCAGCAGCCGGTCGGGGTGCACGACGCCGGTGACGGCCATGCCGTACTTCGGCTCGGGGTCGTCGATGCTGTGCCCACCGCCCACGATGCAGGACGCCATGGCTGCTACATCAGCCCCGCCACGCAGCACCTCGCCCAACAGCTCGACCGGCAGCACGTCGCGAGGCCAGCCGACCAGATTGACGGCCACGATCGGGCGTCCACCCATCGCGTAGACGTCGGAGAGCGCGTTGGCCGCGGCGATCCGGCCGAAGTCGTAGGCGTCGTCGACGACGGGGGTGAAGAAGTCGGCGGTGGTCACTACCGCGGTGTTGTTGTCGAGGCGCACCACGGCTGCGTCGTCACCGTCGTCCAGGCCGACGAGCAGGTCGGGCGACGCGTCACCGGTCAGGCCGCGGACGATGTCTTCGAGCTCACCCGGTGGGATCTTGCAGGCGCACCCTCCGCCGTGGGCGTACTGGGTCAGCCGGATGCCCGTCGAAGCGCTCATAGCGCCACGGTATCCACGTAGCCAGTTCGGCTCACTCCCTTTCGGCGATGACCTGCTAGCGTGCGCCCGGCCGCCCGCACTTCGCACTCGTTCAGGAGGTTCGCCGTGCCGGACACCACCTGCCACATGTCGATCTCGTTGGACGGTTTCGTCGCGGGGCCGAATCAGAGCCGGGAAGACCCCCTGGGCAAGCGGGGTCGAGAGCTGCACGGCTGGCACATCGGCGACCCGCGGGCCAACGACGCCGACAGGATCGCGAACGAGTGGCTCATGCGCCCCCGGGGTGCGTACGTGATGGGGCGCAACATGTTCGGCCCCATCCGCGGAGACTGGAATGAGGACTGGTCCGGCTGGTGGGGCCCGGAACCGCCATATCACGCGCCGGTGTTCGTGCTGACCCATCACCGCCATGATCCGATCGAGCGTGACGGGGGGACGACCTTTCACTTCGTCACCGACGGCTTCGACGCGGCTTACGCCGCAGCGTGTCAGGCCGCCGGGAACGACGGGGTCGACATCGCCGGTGGGGCCTCGACCGTCCGGCAAGCATTGGCAGCCGGGGTGATCGACGAGCTCACCCTCGACATCGCACCCGTCCTGCTCGGCTCGGGAGAGCGCATCTTCGACGGGGTTGACTTCGACTTCGAACCTGGCGAGGTGCTGCACTCACCGCTGACCACCCACATCCGCTATCGACGCGTCAGCTAACGCGTCGGTCAACAGGGCGACGAGAGCTTCGAGCTGCACGTCGGCCGACGACGACACCTCGTCGTCCGAGCCGTCGAGCGCACGGGCGGCCAGGCCGGCCTTGCTGTCGATCAACCCGGCGATCCGGCTGTCGATGGTCCGCGCAGCGATGATGCGCCAGGCAGTGACCGGTTCGGTCTGACCGATGCGGTGGCTGCGGTCGATCGCCTGGGTCTGCTCCGCGTTCGTCCAGGACAGTTCGGCCAGCACGATGTTCGACGCGACCTGAAGGTTCAGGCCGACGCCCGCGGCAGTCAGGGAACAGACCGCGATGGCGACGTCCGGATCGTTGACGAAGGCGTCGATGTTGCGTTGCCGAACGGTCGGCGTCTGATCGCCCCGAATGGACGAGAAACGGATGTCCTGCTTCGCGAACACCTCCTGCGCGACGTCCATGACGTCGACGTGCTTGGCGAAAAAGACGACCTTGCCGGCGCTGCGCGCGAGTTGTGCCGCGTAGTCGGCGGCGAGGCCGGCCTTCGCCTGGCCGATGCGTCGCATCATGCTGAACACGTTCTCGCCGGCCGACGTCTCGCTCGTGTCCTTCTGCTCCGTCACAGCGACCTTGCGCACGAGGTCGTGGTCGATGCCCTCGACCGGGTCGCTGTGGCGAGCAGCGAGCGCGGTCTCGTACCGCTTGACGAGCCGTCGAGCGAGGTCACGCTCGGCGGCCCGGATCGAGCGGGCGGCCTTGTCGTCGAGCTCGACCGGCAGGTCGGCGATGCGGCGGGCGGGGATGTCGGCCGCGACGTCGACCTTGCGTCGACGGACGATGCCGAGGTTGATGACGCACGACCGGGCGGCAGGGTAGAAACCTGGATCGGCGGGTGTGAGGCCGATGTCCTCGAGCGCGGTCGTCAGCTCGGCGAGTGGCTCGGTGTCGTCGATCCAGCCGAGGAACTGCCAGATGGCGCGGAAGTCGTCGATGTCGTTGATCAGCGGCGTACCGGTGAGGGCCATCAGCAGCGGGCGAGCGGTGCGCGAGCGGATGCGCTGCGACAGGTTCAGGACGTGCTGCGAACGTTGCGAAGTCTTGTTCTTGATGAAGTGCGCCTCGTCGACGACCATGCCGCGGAACCCGAAGCTGCCGAGCCAGCCGATGTGCCGGTCCAGCACCTCGTAGTTGACGACCACGATGTCGGCAAAGCCATTGACGGTGTCGCCGTTGCCGTGCACCACCGTGGTGGAGCGGTTCGGCGTCCACAGCCCGGCCTCGCGCAGCCAGTTGATCTTCACGACGCTCGGCACGACCACCAGCAACGGGTACGCGTTCGCCACCTCGGCGGCGAGCAGCGCCTGCGCCGTCTTGCCCAACCCCGGCTCGTCGGCGAGCAGAAACGTTCGGTGGCCGGCCGCGGCGGCGGCGACCAGCTGCATCTGGTGCGGCATCAGCTCCTGCTTTGTGGACAGACGCAGGTGCGTCGCAGTGGGGAGGTCCATGCACGCCGGCGCCCCGCTGGCGGCGCGTTCGAACGAGCTCAGCAGTGGGTTGAGCAACTCCCAACCAGCGAGGCGGCGCGGGGTGACCGGGCCGGACCGGACCGCTGAGAAGTCCGGGGCGAGGAACGGGCTGGCCAGCTGACGAGAAGCCACCGAGCGCGGGACGAGGCGGCTCTCGGACCTGTTGTCGATGGTGGACTGTTCCGCAGGCGCAGCCTGTTCCGGCACCGGTTCGAGGCCTGCCGACCGCAGCATCTCGTTCGCTAACGACCGAGTGGCGTCAGAGACAGCGGCGTCCTCGGCGAGCAGGGCGAGAAGCGCAGGATCACGCACCGCGGTCTTGGCGAGGATCGTCGCGATCCCGTCGAGTCGCTTGAGCTCCTCGGCCCGGCGGGTCTGGCTGCTCGCTCGGTCGTTCTGGACCCGCGTGTGTTCTACGCGCACGAGCAGTGCAGCGGCCTGGAACTTCATCCGCACGGCGGGAGACACGCGTCGGCGCTCTACCGCTGCCTCGACCTCGCGGACGGCACGGGCCAGCGTCGAGATGATGTTCCCGGGCGCAGGATCGCGTCGCCGTTGGTCGGCAGTCGTCTGACGAGCAGTCGCCTGACGTCGAGCTGGTCGAGCCACTCATTCCTCCATAGCGCGCAGCGCAAGCCCACGCGTGGGTTCGGTCCACGTACGTCGTTCGACCTGCGAGATGTTGCCCCGCGAGCCGTGGGCGGCCGTCCGAGCAACCCCTGTACGTGATGAATCCACACGGTCGAGTCACGGGAGTCGACGACGACCGCACGACTCGCGAAGCGCGCCGTTGCGCCGCCTCGCAGGGTGTCACCGGCGCTCACCGTCTCCCGACAAACGGGTGCGCGCACTCCCAACAATACGTGCCACCGAAAGGCGCCGTCAGCGGACACGCTCGGAGGTGTGAACCACCCCCGCGTTCCGGACGACGACGCTGGTGCGCCAACCGGTGCGACACGCGGTGTCGAGCCCGTTGCCGCTTCATCGTTGTGGTGGCCATGCACCCAGCCAACTCGCGAAACGTGCGGCCGCGAGCAACCCGTGCCCCGCGACTCACCGGACCGCCGGGTAGCGTCGCGGTTGGAGGCGTACGGGCGCCTGGTGGCCCTCCCGGTCTTCAAAACCGGTGAAGTCGAGTACCTCGGCTTGGCGGGTTCGATTCCCGTCCGCCTCCGCCGACTAGCACATCGGAGGTCCGCGTGTCCGACCCGCGACGGCAGGTACCGCGCACCGACGCGGTGCTGGCCGACCCGCGGTTGATGACGGCAGCCGATCGTCTCGGCCGCGAGCTGGTGAAGGCAGCCGTGCGCGACGCGCTGCAGCTCGCGCGCGACGGTCGGATAGCCGCGGACGACGTCGCTGCCGCTGCGGTTGCAGCCCTGCCAGCACGCGCGGCCAGCGCGCGGCCGGTACTCAACGCCACCGGCGTCGTGCTGCACACCAACCTCGGCCGGGCTGCGTTGTCGGAGCAGGCGCGCGACGCAGTGGCCGCCTCGGCGGGTTACGTGGACGTCGAGTTCGATCTTGCCGACGGGCAACGGGCCCGGCGCGGCCGTGGCCTGCTCGCGGCGCTGGCCCAGGCCGTGCCGGACGCCGGCGCGGCGTTCGCAGTGAACAACGGCGCCGCCGCGCTGATGCTGGCCACCACCGCGCTGGCTGCGGGCCGTGAATTGATCGTCAGCCGGGGCGAGATGGTCGAGATCGGCGACGGCTTCCGCTTGCCCGACCTCATCGCTTCCACCGGTGTGCGGCTGCGCGAGGTCGGCACCACCAACCGCGTCCACCCTGGCGACTACGCGGACGCGATCACCACCGACACCGGCGCGATCCTCAAGGTGCACCCCAGCAACTTCCGGGTCGAGGGCTTCACCAGCGCGGTCCCCGTCGCGGAGCTGGCCCGGCTGGGGGTGCCGGTGATCGCCGACGTCGGCAGCGGCCTATTGGCGCCGCATCCACTGCTGCCCGACGAACCCGATGTCACCACCGCGGTGCGGGCCGGCGCGGCCGTGGTCACCTGCAGCGGCGACAAGCTGCTCGGCGGCCCGCAGGCGGGGCTGCTGTTCGGCGACGCGACCGTGCTCGAACGCCTGCGCCGGCACCCGTTGTCTCGCGCGCTGCGCGTCGACAAGCTGACCATCGCCGCCCTCGAAGCAACACTGACCGGTCCCCGATCACCGACCGCCCGCTACCTCACCGCCGATCCCGACACGTTGCGGACCCGCTGCGAGGCGCTGGCCGCACTTGTCGGCGGGAAGGTCGTCGCCAGCGACGGCGCGGTGGGTGGCGGCGGCGCGCCCGGCGTGCCGTTGCCGGGCTGGGCGGTGGCCCTGCCACCGGCGCTCACCGCCCCGCTACGAACCGGCACACCGCCCGTCGTCGGTCGGGTGGAGGCCGGTCACCTGCTGCTTGACCTGCGCTGCGTAGAGCCGAAGGACGACACGGCCGTCGCTAGCGCGGTGGCCGCGGCCGTCGCACGTTCAGCCGCCGCGAGCTAATGCACGTCCTCGCCACCGCCGGACACGTCGACCACGGCAAGTCGACGCTCGTGCGCGCCCTGACCGGCATGGAGCCCGACCGCTTCGCCGAGGAGCGTCGCCGGGGCATGACCATCGACCTCGGCTACGCCTGGACGCGGTTGCCGTCCGGGGAACAGCTGGCCTTCGTCGACGTCCCGGGTCACCAGCGCTTCATCGCCAACATGCTCGCCGGACTGGGCCCCGCGCCGGCGGTGCTGTTCGTCGTAGCCGCCGACGAGGGCTGGTCGCGACAGTCGGCCGAGCACCTCGCTGCCATCGACGCGCTGCGGGTGCAGCGCGCGGTGCTGGCTGTGACCCGCAGTGATCTCGCCGATCCCGGCCCGGCCCTCGCCGACGCCCGTGCCCAGCTCGCGGCCAGCAGCCTCGGCGTGGTCGAGGCCGTCGCGGTGTCCGGAGCGACGGGCGCCGGTCTGGACGTCCTGCGCGCGGCGCTCGACCGGCTCGTCGCGAGCTTCCCCGCACCGGACGATCAGGCGCCGATCCGCCTATGGCTCGATCGCAGCTTCACCATCCGGGGCGCGGGGACGGTGATCACCGGCACCTTGGCTGCGGGCTGTGTCGCCGTGGGCGACGAGCTGACGGTCCTGACGGCCGACGGCACGCGAACAGCCACCGTGCGCGGATTGCAGAGCACCGGAGCGGGCCACGCATCGTTGGGCGCGGTCGCCCGCGTCGCGGTGAACCTGCGCGGGGTACCCGACGCCGACGTCGGTCGCGGAGACCTGCTGCTGACGCCGGGCGCGTGGCACCTCACCGACACCTTCGACGCCGACCTGGAGTCACGGGTTACGGCTGCCCTGCCGGGCGAGCTGGTGCTGCACGTCGGCACGGCGGCAGTGCCGGTGCGGTTGCGCCCGCTCGGCGGCCGGGCGGTGCGGCTCTCGACCAGCCGCCCGCTGCCGCTGCGGGCCGGCGACCGGGCCGTGCTGCGTGACCCCGGCCGGCAGTCGGTCGCGGCCGGTGTGCTGGTCCTCGACCCCGACCCGCCGGCCCTGGGTCGCCGCGGCGCCGCAGCCGCGCGCGCAGCGACACTGGCCGACGGCCGTCCGCGCCTCGACGCCGCCGAGGAGGTCGCCCGTCGCGGGCTGGTACGTCGCGACCACCTGCGCCGGCTCGGGCTGGACGTCGACGCGCTGCCCGGCGAGGGCGAATGGCTCGTCGACCCGCCGTGCTGGGCGGCGTGGGCCGAGCAGGCGCGACGCGCGGCGGCCGAGCATGCCGCGATCGAGCCGCTCGAGCCCGGGCTGCCCCTCCCTGCCCTGCGCCGAGCGCTCGGCCTGCCCGACGCCGGGCAGGTCCTGGGCCACGTCGTGCGCGAGGCCGGGCTGGTCATGGACGGCGGCCGGGTCACCCTGCCTTCGGCCGAACGCTCCCTGGGCCGGGCCGAGCGGGCGGTCCACGAGCTCGAGCAACGGCTGCGCGCCGACCCGTTCGCCGCTCCCGAGCGCGAGGAGCTGTCGAGGCTGGGGATGGGCCCGCGCGAGCTCGCGGCGGCCGCACGGCTCGGTCGCCTGTACCGCGTCTCGCCCGAGATCGTGCTGCTGCCCGCCGCGATCCCGCTCGCGGTGGAGCGGCTGCGCGCGCTGCCCCAGCCGTTCACGACCAGCTCGGCGCGCCAGGCGCTCGGCAGCACGCGACGGGTGGTCGTGCCCCTGCTGGAGCACCTGGACGATCTCGGCCGCACCGAGCGGGTCGGCGCCGGGTCACGACGGGTCCGTTGACCCGAAGAGCACCGTCCGTACGGTTACGACGGGGTTGTATTGGGTATGTCCTCGTACGGTCGAGCTAGCGGCCTCCCGTGTTCGTTCCGGAGGCTTTTCCTATGTCCCGTCCCGTCGCATTTGCCCCCACCGAGGTCGTCCGTTTCGTCCTGGCACGCCTGGACGACGAGGAAGCCGTCATCCGGCGCAGCGCCCGCTCGCTGCGCGGCCAGGACGATTCCCGCGTGGCCGATCTCGAGCACCGCAGGGCCGACTGCCTGGCCCGCCGTCAGGTGACGGGCGCGGTCCAGCAATTGCTCGTCCTGCGCGACCTGCCCCGGGAGAAGCCGGTGCGCGAGCACGCGACCCGCATCCTGCTCTCCCTCGCCTCGCCGTACGCCGACCACAAGGCCTACCGGGCGGAATGGAACGCCCAGTACGCGACCGCGAGCTGAGCGCCTACAGGCCGTCGAGCGTGCCCGTGCGCCGCACGTAGTCGGCGACGTGCCGCAACTTGCGATTGGTGCGCTGGCTGGCGTCACTGAGCAACGCGAACGCCGCGTCGTCGCTGATGTGGCGTTGCCCCATCAGAATGCCGATCGCCGCTCCGATGCGACGAGCCGACACCAGCGCCGCCCGCAGGTGTTCCAGCTCCTCGTTGACGAACTGCAACTCACCCTGACACTCGGTCAGCAGGTCGCGCTCGGAGACGAATCGTTCCACCGCCGCGTCTGCTTGCGTCTGCTCGAGGGTCATGAGACGGCGCAGTCGGAGCAGGACGAACGGGCATGGCCTTCGGCGGCCGGAGCGAAGCGGAGGTCGGTCACAGGGGTGAGCGTAGCCAGCTACCCCAACACAGCCCAGCCATGCCCCGGGACGCGCCACCGGCCGGCGCTCAGGTTGTCGGCAGACCCGGCCAGTACCGTCCCGGCGGCCTCGAGCTCGAGCGGCTCGTCGGCCAGGCAGAGCGCGACACTCAGCGCGCCGCCGCCGGTCAGGCGCAACACCATGGTGTGGTTCGTCAGCGTCGTGGTCCTGCTATGCGCGGTGTGCAGCCAAGGGTGCCGACGTCGCACCCCGATCAGCTGCTGATGCGTGCGCCGGGCCTCCTCACCGACGGCCCCGAGCTGGCCCGGCGTGGAAGGGAACGCCGGCCGCACGGCGTCGTCACCGCCGACGCGGTCCTCCTTGCGACCGGTCAGGGCCTGCTCGTCGCCGTAGTAGATCGCCGGGGTGCCGCCCAGGGTCAGCAGCAGCGCGGCGGCGTGGCCGTGATGTCTCGGATTCGCGACCGCCGTGGCGATGCGGGTGACGTCGTGGTTGCCGACGAAGGTGTACGGCACGAAGGCGTCGAGCAGGCGGTTGTGGCGCTGCAGCGTCCAGTCCAGCTCGAAGAGGTTCGCGTCGGCGATCGAGCTCCAGATCGCCTTCCACAGCTCGTACTGCGTCACCGAGTCCAGGCCCGAGCGTTCGACGTAGGTGGCGTAGTCGCCGTGCAACATCTCGCCCAGTACGTAGACGGCGGGGTGCGCCCGGCGGACCCGCTCGAGCACAACCCGGCCAGAACTGCGGCGCTACGGCATAGGCCGCATCGAGGCGCCACGCATCGGCGCCGGCGTCGAGCCAGTGCGTCATGACCTCGGCGACGTACTCGGCGACCTCGGTATTGCCGTGGTCCAGGGCGAGCAGGGCGTCGTGACCCTCGAACGTCTGGACCATGCCGTGCCGATCGCGGCGCAACCACCCGGCCCGCGCCCCGTCGAGGCCGACGAAATCCTGCCCGACGTGGTGGAACACGCCGTCCAGCATGATCCGCAACCCGCGCTCGCGGGCCGCGGCGACCAGCCGGTCGAATGCCTCGTCGCCGCCGAGCCGGTCGTCGACGTGCAGGTGGTCGACGGTGTCGTAACCGTGGCTGCCCGAGGCGAACACCGGCCCGAGCGCCAAGCCGTTCACGCCCAGCTCGAGGGCGTAGTCCAGCCAGCCGATCAGGTGGTCGAACCGGGGCGCGAACGAGCGGTCGGCCCCGGTCGTGTCGGCACCGGTGAACCCGAGCGGGTAGACGTGCCACCAAATCGCATGCTGCACCCAGCTGGTCGCGTCGTCGGGCACACGATGATCATGGCCCACGCGTGTCCGCCCCGTGCCGGCGGCGTGTCCGGATGCCGATCCGTTACCGGACGCCGTTAGCGTGTCGGTCGTGGACGACGACGTCGCACGGGACGAGCGCCTGGCGTGGGCCCGGGAGACGTTCGCCCACCTGGACGTCCTGCCGCACGAGCAGTTGCAGGCGCTGCGGCTCGTGTACCGCGACGGGCTGACGCTCTTGGAGGCCGCGGCGCGGCTCAACGTGAGCCTGACCGAGTTCGCCCGGCGGGTGGCCGCGGGTCTGCGCGCCCTCGGTCAGCCGGCCTGAGCGGCAGCGCCCCCGGTGCGCCCGAGCGGAGCGGCCCGGTAGACGACGTGGCCCGCGGCCCGGGCCAGCACTCCTCCGCTGCTGATGGCGTCCCACGTCGCCGGTGCGATACCGCTGCCGTGCGGGCGGACGATGAGGATGGCACCGCCCGAGCGCAGGTAATCGGTCAGGTCACGTTGCCAGCGCCGGTTGTCGATCCGTCGCGACGCACTGCGGTCGGGACCGTACGTGCGGCCGGTGACGTCGACCCAATTGCGGCAGCCATGGGTCAGGCCGCGGGTCAACGCGTCCAGTTCGATCTGGCCCGTCGGCGAGTCGCTGCTCACGCACTGCACGGAACGGGTTGCGCGCTCCAACGCGGCAGCGCCGCGGAACGGGACGACCGCGTCCCGGCCGATCACCAGGGCCGGCACCGTGATCGCGGCGGCTGCAGCGAGAGTGACCCAGCCGACCGGTAGCCCGATGGCTGCCGGCCGGCGCCGAACCGGGCGCCGGGGTAGCACCGCGGCGCCGCAGGTGATCGCCGCCGCGACGGCCAGGAAGTCTGCGTAGTAAGGGAACCACGACGGTGAAGCGAGTAACACCACGGCTTGCACGACGAGCAGCACCACGGCCGGCCGCGCGGCGACGACGCCCCAGGCGCGCAGGACCAGGACGGCGCCCAACAGCAGCACCAGCACGCCGGCCGCCACCGTGACCGGGTGCGACAGCGCCCCCGTCAATCGCGGCAGCGAACTGAGGTCGGCGAGGCGCAGCCACCGCGAGCCGGTGTCGGGGCGCGAGACCTGGTCCTGGATCACCGACGACCACATGGCGTGCGGCGCCGCCACGAAGAACGGCCCGTCGACCACCACCGTGATCAGCGCCGCCCCGGCCAGGACGGCGCACAGCTGCCGGGGTGCACGCAACCGCCACCCCACCCAGAGCACCGTGAGGGCGAAGGGCACGATCCACCAGATCTTGACGCTCACCGTGGCCCCGAGCGCCACGCCGGCCAACAGCGACCAGCGTCACGGACCGTCGGGGCGGGCTCGCAGCGCCGCCAGCAGCCCGAGCAAGAAGAACAGGTTGCCGACCGGTTCCAGCTTGATCAGGAACTCGCTGCCGACCGCGCCGAACCACAGCGCGTAGAACAGTCCCGCCACGGTGGCAGCACGCGGGCCGAGGCCGAGACGGCGCACCACACGCATGACCAGGACGGCGTTGACACCGCCGAGCACGGTGACGGCCAGCACGGTGACGGTGAACGCCGACTCGTCGCTGACCACCCGTGTGAGCTCTGCGAACGGGGTGAGGACGAGCATGAGACCCGGCGGGTGCAGCAGGACGAAGTCGCGGTACGGCAACCGGCCGTGCGCGAAGGCGTCACCGCCGGCGAAGTAGACGCCGGCGTCGTAGCCGTAGTCCCCGTGCAGCCCCCCGTGGCGCAGCACGACCGCCAGGCGGGCGGCGAGCGCCAGGACGAAGACGGCGAACTGGATGCCGACAACATTCGGCCGTCGCCGGCGGCGAAGTGGCGGGGCCGGCGCCGTGCCGATCAAGGGTCCTCCGTCCGGTTGGTGCCACCCACCGTGCTGCTGTTCGAATGAGAAAACGGTGTGGCTCACCGGCGGCACTCATCAGCCGTCAGCTCAGGGTCGGTGGTGCCCTGCGATGCGGTTCTCACCGGCCGTGCGACGCAACGTCACCTTGTCGATTTCGGTCAGCTGCTCGTTGCTGCCGGGCAACGCGTCGGCCAACGTGCGGATGGTGAAGGTGGTCGGGCGTCCCGGCCGGGCCGGAACCACGTCGACGGCGATGAACGCGTAGTCGTCGTAACGCACCTGCGACCACTCGATCGTCTCGGGCACCTTGGTTCCCGCCGGGTAGCCGGACGCGTTGACGGCCGTCCCGTCCTTGGACCAGACGTAGCTGTTGAGAACGTTCTCGGTGTTGTTCTCGGTCGTGTTGGCACCGCCCGGCGGTTGGTATCCGCGGTAGCGCTGCCCTTCGGCCAGGGCCTGCGGGCCCTGCGGGGTCACCCCGGCCGGGGCCGGAGCAGCGGCACTCGGCGCCGGACGGAACGGGTAGCGCGGCCGCCCTCCCGAACCGACGCAGAGGTAGGTGACGCCGTCGGTGCGCGGGAAGACCGTCGAACCGTCGGGCGCCTTGCGGGTGGGCTTGCCGTTCTTGATCGGGTCGGTGCGCTCGAGGAGATGGTTATGACCCTGGACGACGAGGTCGACCTGGTACTTCGTGAACAGCGGGTCCAGCACGTCGCGCACGCCGCCGTCGGAGGCGTGGTTGTTGGTCGTGGAGTAGGCGCAGTGGTGGAAGAACGCGACCACGAAGTCGATGGTCGGGGCCACCACCGGGTTGGTGCGCCACTCCGACAGCGTCTCCTCGAGCCAACGCAGTTGCGCGCCCTTCGAGTACCCGGTGTTGGTCTGGATCTCGGCCGAGAGGTCGTTCGCGTCGACCGAGATCACGCCGACGTTGCCGTAGACGAAGCGGTAGACCGACGGGCAACCCCTGGGCCCGTTCTTGGGCAGGTCGAGCCGCTTCTCGTGGCCGCCGTAACCGTGGTTCGCGCTGTCGCCGATCGCCTTGGTGTTGCCGTACAGCGGCTCCATGTCGTGGTTGCCGGTTGCGAACATCCACGGCGTGAAGGCGGCCTGGCTCTCGATCTGGTTCAGGAACACGTCCCAGACATAGGGGTTGTAGAGGTTCTTCCCCGGGGCTGCGCCGGTGGTCAGCGCAGTCGAGTCGTCGGCAGGCAAGCCGGTGCCGGACGGGTCGGCATAACAGATGTCGCCGGCCAGCAGCGTGAACACCGGGCGCTGCGAGGACATCTCGTTGGTCAGCGACACCGCCGGGCGCGGGTCGGTGCCGTTCAGCCCGGCGATCGGGTCGGTGGGGTTGTAGTAGTTGTTGTCGAACACGCCGCGCGGCCAGGTGCCGCCGGCGGCCGTCACTGCAGCCGGGTCCTGGCCCCAGGCGTAGCGCGGGTCGGTCGGGGCGTTGTTGGTGCCGACGTCGGCGAATGCGGTGAACGTGAACGGCGGCGGGACCTCGTAGTGCCGGCCGACGGCGTACTTCGGTGCGGTGCTGAAGTAGGCGTCGCCGGACACCGTGCCGTCGGACAGGCGCAGCCGGTAGTGGTACACGGTGTTCGGACGCAGGCCGTCGATGCGTGCCTTGACGTAGAACTGGCTGCCGATCGGGCCGCCGGGAATCGCGTACTGGCCGACGAGGTGCACGATGTCGGCCTCGTAGCGGTGCCCGTACTCGCCCCGGGTGTGGCCGACCTCGACGTGGGCGCGCAGCCGGTTGGGAAGCACCCCGGTCCTGCTGACCAGCTGCGCAGTGATCGCCATCGCCGACTCGGGACGCCCGCTGCGGTCCTGGACGAAGGACAGGTGCCGGCCCGAGATGACGACACCAGCGGCCCCCGCCGTGCCGCCCGCAGCGGCGAAGGCCGAGTTGGCGAGCGTGAACTGGGCCAGCGCCACGCCGCCGGCCCCGGCGATCGTGGCCTTGAGCATGCTGCGCCGCGTGACGCTGCTGCGGGCCAGCTCACGGGTGTTCCAGTCGGTGTACTCGTCGACGGTCGTCGGGTGTCCGGAGATCGGTGAGGTCATGGGGACATCATGGGTCGATCACCCCGACGGGCGGGTCCACCGGCAGGCGTCGTCCTGGTGAACGGTTCGTGGCCGAACGGTGCCGTGCTCCGGATCAGCCGCGTCCGTCGGCTCCCCCGGCGCCTGCCTCACCCGTCGTCTCGACCTCTGCGGTCGATGCGGTGTCGAGGTCGCGGCCGGTCAGCGCGTTGACACCCTGCTTGAGCTTGCCCTTCAGGCCGTGCTCGGTGCCCCGGCCGCGTGCACCGTCGGGCTCGTCATCCGGACCGTCCTTCGCGCTCGTGCCGTAGACGGTGACGTCGCGGCCGTAGGCCGATTCGTCGTCGGACAGCTCGTCGGCCGGGACGTGGTCGTGCTTGTCGGTCGCCATGTGTGCGGGCTACCCCCGCGTCGGACTCAGCTCACCGAAACGGTGCGTGCTGTGACGAGCCGGCCCGCACGGATGTCCAGCTCGCCGACGGTGCCGGTGGGTTGTCGGCGCTTGTCGGTCGGCGAGCCGGGATTGAAGATCCGCAGGTCGTCGTGGGTCTCGTCCGTCGGGATGTGCGAATGACCGAAGACGACGAGCTCGGCGTCCGGGAAGTGGCGCCGGAGCCGTGCCGGCCGGCCGGGACGCGGGCCGCTGTCGTGGATCATGGCTACGCGCAGGCCAGCCAGCTCGAGCTCGAGCGTGTCCGGCGCCCCCCAGGCCGCGACGTCCGCGCCGTCGTTGTTGCCGCGCACCACGTGCACCGGCGCGAATTGCGCCAGCTCGTCCAATGTCTCGGCCCGGCAGACATCGCCCGCGTGCAGGATCGCGTCGCAACCGTCCAGGAGCTGGGCCACCCGAGGCGGGCAGCCCTTCCAGAACCGCGGGGAATGCGTGTCGGACAGCACCACGACTCGCACGACCCAACCCTAACGCGAGCCGAGACGGGTCAGGCTTCGAGCGCGGCGTCGATCATGGCCCCGAGTACCCGGGCCAGTTCGGCCGGATCGGCCGCGCTGAGCGCGGTGAGCGATTCCGCGCCACGGCTGAGCACCACCCCGGCGAGCGCCGCGACCGCCAGCTCGGCGCGGGCTCTGGCGGTCGGGTTCTGCACTGGGGCATCGCGGTCGCGCCGTGCGACGGTGGGCTCGATCAGGCGTCGTTCGAGCACCGCCATGGCCGCCTGTTGCAGCTCCCCGTCGGTGTGCGGTGCGACCGCCGCGTGCAGGGTCGGGTTCGGCAGGCCCGTCCGGGCCCGGGTCAGCGCGCGCTCGATCAGCGCCCGGTCGCGGAGGTCGAGCGGGTCGTCGCCGGGGGGCTGGTCGCGACGCAGTGCGGCGAGGTACAGCTCGGCCTTGCTGCCGAAGTACCGCGCGATCAAGGTTGGGTCCACCCCGGCGCGCTGGCCGACCTCGCGGATGGTGGTGCGCTCGAACCCTCGCTCGGTGAACAGCTCGTGCGCGGCACTGAGCAACCGCTCCCGGGTCTCGGCCGCGTTGCGCCGCCGCGGCGCCGCCTCGTGCGTGCTGGTCACTGCTCGGCCCGGTGCGCCCGGCGCGACTCGTGCTGTCCCGCGGATGGCGCGTCGTTCCGGGGCAGCTCGTAGGCCGTCACTCCGGCGATCCCGGCGTCCACGCTCTCCTCCACCTCCAACGCGATGTCCCCGGCGTCGACGTCCGACCCGGCGGCAGCTCGCCGGTAGCTCGGCAGCACTGCACTCACCACCGCGGTGACGACGCAGAGCCCGATCGCCACGAACGCTCCGACGGTGTAGCCGCGGTTGCTGGGCAGCACCGCCGGCGCCACGGTGTGCGCGGTGAGAATGGTGGCGCTGAGGGCGCTGCCGATCGAGTAGCCGATCGAGCGCAGGACCTGGTTCAGCGCGAGCGCGCTGCCGGTGTCCTCGTTCGGGACGGCGGTCACGATCAGGCGCGGCATCACCGCGAACGAGCATCCGATGGCCAGGCCGGCGATCCCCATCTCGACGAAGATCTGCCAGAGGTGGTCGCGGTAGCCGGCGAACAGCAGCAGCGCGAGCGCGAAGAGCAGCGCACCGACCGGCAGGATCCGCGTCGGGCCGACCCAGCGTGAGGCGTAGGTGACCAGCTTGCTGGCCGTGTAGCTGGCCGCCGACAAGGGAAGCAGGACCAGCCCCGCAACCACCACCGACTCCCCCAGCCCGTAGCTCGTCGTGGTCGGGGTCTGGACGTAGCGGATGATCATCGACATCAGCATGTACATCCCGACGCCGGCGAGCAGGCCGGTCACGTCGGCGGTGAGCACGGCGCGGTAGCGCAGCTGACGCAGATCCACGAGCGGCTCCTGGCGGCGCAGCTCGTGCCACACCCAGGTTACGAGCAGGACGATCGCGGCGACGGCGAACCCGACTAGGCGCGCCGAGGACCAACCCCAGTCCTCACCCTCGCTGATCGCGACGAGCAGGGTTGCCAGGCCGGCACCCAGCAACAGGGCACCGGGGGTGTCGAAGTGGTGCGCGGCATGGTGCCCGCTCGTCGGCACGACCAGCGCGACCGCCACGATGGCGATCAGACCGAGGACGGCCGCGATCCAGAAGCCGGCGTGGAAGCTCAGGTGCTCGGCGACGAGGCCGGTCAGCGGATAGCCCAGCCCGACGCCGACCACCGCGGTGACCGACAGCGTGGCCAGCGTCGAACGGGCCCGATCTGGTTCCAGGTGATCGCGCGCGACGCTCATGGCCAGGGGCAGCAGCGCCAGGCCGACGCCCTGCAGCGCGCGACCGGTGATGAGCAGCGCGAAGACCTCACCGGGCAGGGCGGCGCATACGCTGCCGGCGACGAGCACGCAGAGTGCGGTGATCAGCACCTGCCGGCGCCGCGGCCCGTCCCCGAGCCGGCCGAGCACCGGCGAGGTGATGGCCCCCACGAGCAGGGTCACGGTCAGCGACCACTGGGCCGTGCCCACCGCGACGTGGTAGTCGGTGGCGATCGTCGGTACCAGCGGCGCGCCGAGGCTGCTGACGATCGCGACGAGCAGGCCGACGTACATCAGTACCGGCACCAGAGCGCGCCCGCGCCGGGTCGTGTGGTCGATCAGGATCGGGGCCGGGAGCACAGCTGTGTCGCCGTCCGCCGCAGGTGTGGTGGTGAGGCCGGCGGACATGCAGATCGCTCCTGGGCAGAGATGTCTTCGCGTGGTGTCTTCAGTTGAAGACTACCGGATCGGGCCGGGCTGGCAGTGTGGGCACCACCACGTCCTGCGCTCGGCAGCGCTCTCGGCACGCACCCTGACGGGCGTTCCGCAACGCAGGCAGGGTCGGCCGGCCCGGCCGGTGACCCAGTGCTGCTCGCCGCGGCGGCGGTTCCCGGTCGTCACCTGGTAGCGGCCCTCGACTGTGGCCGATATGCGCAACGTGCGAGCCGCCAGCCGGACGAGGGCATCGACGTCGACGTCCCCGATCGGCGTCCACGGGCTGTGCCCGCGCAGGAAGCACAGCTCGTTGGCCCACAGGTTGCCCAGCCCCGCGATCAGCCGCTGGTCGAGCAGCGCGGCAGCCACCGGCCGTGCCGGGTCCTGCACCAACCGGCGCGCGGCCTCGGCGGCGTCCCAGTCGGCCCGCAGCGGATCGGGTCCGAGGTGGCCGACGACCGTGACCTCGTCCCGCGTCAGCAGCAGCTCGACCACCGGGATCGACAGCTCGTATGCCGTGGGGCCGTCCACCGTCTGCAACCGCACCCGAACGTCCCCGTCGAGGCGGGCGGGCAGTCGCAGGCCGGCCCGCACCACCGACCACGAACCGTCCATGCGCAGATGGGTGTGCAGGGTCAACTCGTCACCGGGGCGCCCGCTGAAGCGGGTGAGCAGGTGCTTGCCGTGCGTCTCGTGGCCGAGCACCGTCCGCCCGGTGAGGTCGGCCGTTGCGTGTCCGGGCACCCGCAGCTCGCCGGCTGCCAGGGCGCGTCCGGATAGGACGTCGAGCTTGCGGGCGACGAGGTAGACGCTGTCGCCTTCGGGCACTCAGGGACTCAGTTCGGCAGCGTGACCGTCTCATTGGTGCCACCGTCATAGCGGTCACCGGTGACCTTCGCCTTGACGAAGCTCAGCGCCGACGCGACGCGGCCGCCCGCAGTCTCCCAGTACTCGCCGGCCTCGGCGCGGAAGTGCACCAGCGCCACGCTGTCGTCCTCGGGGCCCTGGGGCAGCCAGGCCTCGACCCACGGGTTCCACAGCTCCTTGGCCCGTGCGACGTCGTCGACGATCTCGGCGGTCCCCGAGAGCGAGACCCAGGTGTCGTTCGAGCTCAGCGCGACACCGGCCTGCGGCCGGCCCACGAGGTTGGCAGCGGTCGGTGAGCTCTTCTCGACGAAGAACCACAGGTCGCCGTCGGCCTGGACGTCCTGCTGGGCCATTGGCCGTGCAGTGAGGTGCCCCTCGTCGTCGACCGTGGTCAACATGGCGATACGGATGTCCTTGACCAGCTCGACGAGCGTGGCTGCCTTCTCCGCGTCGGTCATGAGCTCTCCTTCGTGTCGGCGGTGCTGCCGGCGACCACGTCGACCAGCGTCTTGCTGAAGGCGTCCAGGTCGCCCGGGTTGCGACTGGTGATCAGGGTGTAACCCTCCTCCGGGCTCACCACAACCTCCTCGTCGCGCCATTCGGCACCGGCGTTGCGCAGATCGGTCTTCAGGCTCGGCCAGCTGGTGACGGTCTTGCCGCGCACGACGCCGGCCTCGACGAGCGTCCACGGCCCGTGGCAGATGGCCGCGATCGGTTTGCCCGCACCGGCGAACGCGGCGACGAGTGTCACGGCGTTGATGTCCATGCGCAGTTGGTCGGAGTTGGTGGTGCCGCCGGGCAGCACGAGCGCGTCGAAGTCCTCAGCCACGGCGTCCTTCGTCGACAGCTCGGCCTGGAAGGTGTTGGCCTTCTCGACGTCGTTGTTGAACGCCTGCACGGTGCCCTTCTCGGGCGCGACCAGGACGGGCGTGCCGCCGGCGTCCTCGACCGCCTGCCACGGCGTGGTCAGCTCGACCTGCTCGACTCCGGAGTTGGCGAGCAGGAAGGCCACCTGCTTGCCCTGCAGTTCGTCACTCATGTCGCTCTCCCTTCGTCACTGCACCACTGTCCGCTACCCCTGACGAACAGGTGTCCAAACACTGCGCGCATACCCTCGGTGCGATGGCTACGAACGAGCTGCTCGCGGCGCACCTGCTTGCCACCGCTGCCTACGCAGGGTTCCAGCTCACGGTCCAGGTGCTCGTCTACCGGCAGTTCCCAGCCGTGCCGGCCGACGCGTTCCCTGGTTACGAGGCCGCCCACTCACGACGCATCACACCGCTCGTCGGCGTGCTGTTCGGCGCCTGCGCTCTGACCACGGCCGCCCTCCTGGCCGTTCGCCCGGAGAGCGTGCCACTGGCCGGCATCGCTGTCTCGGCCGGGCTGTTCGCCACCGTGCTCGTCGTCACCGGCCTGCTTGCCGTACCCGAGCATCGCCGTCTGGGTGCAGGCTTCGAGTCCGTGGCCTTTCGACGGCTGCTACGCGCCGACCTGGTGCGGACGGTGGCGGCCACCGGGAACGCGGCCCTCGCGTTCGTACTGCTCGTGCGCGCCTAATCCATCGCGCGGTGTTCGGCCGGGTCGTGGTCGGCGTCGTCAACGGCATGACCCGGTACGGGACCACCGCTCGGGGCAATCACGTTGTCACCGACGTCCTCGGCTGACGTCGCGTCTGCATCGGGGTCGAGGTCGGGCGGGACGGTCTCGTCGAAGCCGGTCATGGCCAGGGTGTACCCACCCGGACTACGCATCAGCCGCACACACGAAAACGGCGCCGAGCCGTCGACTGTATGTCGACTGCGCGGCGCCGTCAGCGGTGGTGCAGCTCAGTTCTTGAAGGCGTCCTTCACGTTCTCGCCGGCGCTCTTCAGGCTGGACTTGGTCTGGTCCTTGTTGCCCTCGGCCTCGAGGTCCCGATCGCCCGTGGTCTTGCCGACTGCTTCCTTGGCCTTGCCCGCTGCGTCTTCGGCGGCGTTCTTCAGTTTGTCGATTCCACTCATGGTGAGCCTCTCCTCGTTGAGTAACGTCCGTCGACGGTCTACCCGGTCGGGCCAACACCGAACCACCAACTGGCTCGACGGTGGGCTATGAATCACCGGTGAGGTGCGGCTGACGCCGCGGCCCGTGGTGGTGGGGGCCCACCCGGACCGCAGCGCCGCCGAGTGACCGTGCGCGGCGGGGGGTGCGCGCCTTCGGTCACTGCCTCGTCGCGCCCCGGTCAGTGACGGACGGTGTGGCTCTTGCCCATGCGGGTGTAGATCAGCAGGGCGATGACGGCGCCGATGATGGAACCAATCAGGCCGGCGGGCTGGAAGAAGCCGTCGGAGGAGTCCTTGTGGAAGATCAGGTAGCCGAGGAAGCCACCGATGAACGAGCCGACGATGCCGAGCACGATGGTCATCAGGATCCCGATGTCCTGCTTGCCGGGGACGAGCAGTCGAGCGATGGCGCCGGCGATGAGGCCGACGACGATGAGGGTGACGATGAGTCCGAGCATGAGAGTTCCTCACGTGGAGGCACCTGTGCGGTGCGTGGTGGCGGCCGGCGATCTGCTCCCCGGCCCGGTATGAAAAGCGTGGCACCCCTAGGGCTGGTGAAACACACCCCTAAGGGGGTCTACCTTCTTGGCATGCCCACCGCGAAGCCGCCAGCAACACCGCCGATCCTGATCGCGCTGATCGACGACTACGACGTCGTGCTGACCGGTGTCGCCTCCATGCTCGACCCGTATCGAGACCGGGTGTTGGTGGCCGAGATCGACGCCAATGAGCCGCTCGACGACGCCGTGGACATCGCGCTCTACGACTCGTTCGCCCAGCCCGAGGCCGACCACGACGAGATCGAGGTGCTCGTGAACAGCGAGCGTGCCCGGCGCGTCGTCATCTACACGTGGAACTTCCACCCGCAGCTGGTCGATAGCGCCCGCCGGCGTGGAGCGCACGGCTATCTGTCCAAGACATTGCCCGCACCCGCGCTCGTGGAGGCGCTCGAGGCGGTGCACGCCGGTGAGACGGTGTTCAGTGAATCCCCCGGGCGGGCTCGCTCGACGCCGGGACTGGACTGGCCAGGTCGCACCCACGGGCTGACCGACCGCGAGGCGGAAATCCTCGCGCTGATCACGCAGGGCAAGAGCAACGCCGACGTCGCCCGGCTAACCTACCTCAGCCCCAACACGGTGAAGTCCTACATCCGCAGCGTCTACCGCAAGATCGAGGTCGAGAGCCGGACGCAGGCGGTGCTCTGGGGCGTCGAGCACGGCTTCTCCCCCGACCACCACCGCATCGACCACTGGAAAGGCGGCCCGTAACCGCGGGTTACTTGACTCGTTCCAGAAAAGGGTCAAGACTCGACACGTGGCACCGGCAACGCACTACGAGGACATCCTGCGTGGGGCGTCCCTGCGCGTGACCCGTCCCCGGATCGCCGTCCTCGCCGCGGTGCACGATCACCCCCATGCCGACACCGAAACGATCATCGGTGCCGTCCGCGGCGGGCTGGGCGCGGTCTCTCACCAGGCCGTCTATGACGTCCTTCGCGCACTGACCGACGCCGGCCTCGTCCGGCGCATCCAACCCACCGGCCTCGTCGCTCGTTACGAGTCCCGCGTAGCAGACAACCATCATCACGTCGTGTGTCGTTCCTGCGGCACGATCGCTGACGTCGACTGCGCCGTCGGCGGGACACCATGCCTGACCGCCTCCGACGACCACGGCTTCTCGATCGACGAGGCCGAGGTCATCTACTGGGGCCAATGCCCCGAGTGCTCCATTGCTCCAGCCCCACACCGCTGAACCCAGCCCGGAAGGACAACCGTGTCTGACACCACCAAGCCCGACGCCGAAGTCGGCGAGATGAATGAGCCGCAACAGAACACCGAGGCCGCCGGTGGCGGCGAGTGCCCGGTCGCGCACAACCGGCGCAAGCACCCCGTCCAGGGTGGTAGCAACCAGGATTGGTGGCCCAACCAGCTGAACCTGAAGGTGCTGCGCAAGCACACGTCAGCGTCGGACCCGATGGACGCCGACTTCGACTACGCCGCCGCCTTCTCGACGATCGACCTCGGCGAACTCAAGGCCGACGTCGAGGCGATCATGACCAACTCGCAGGATTGGTGGCCCGCTGACTTCGGTCACTACGGCCCGTTCTTCATCCGCATGGCGTGGCACAGCGCGGGCACCTACCGCATCCACGACGGCCGCGGCGGCGCCGGTTCCGGCATGCAGCGCTTCGCCCCACTGAACAGCTGGCCCGACAACGGCAACCTGGACAAGGCCCGGCGCCTGCTCTGGCCGGTCAAGCAGAAATACGGCCGCGCGCTGTCCTGGGCCGACCTCATCGTCTTCACCGGCAACGTCGCCCTCGAGTCCATGGGTCTGGAAACATTCGGCTTCGCCGGCGGCCGCGAGGACCGGTGGGAGCCCGACGAGGACGTGTACTGGGGCCCTGAGGAGGTCTGGCTCGGCGACGACCGCTACACCGGCGACCGCGAGCTCGAGAACCCGCTTGCCGCCGTCCAGATGGGTCTGATCTACGTCAACCCCGAGGGCCCGAACGGGGTGGCCGACGCGCTTGGCTCGGCTCGTGACATCCGCGAGACGTTCGCCCGGATGGCCATGAACGACGAGGAGACCGTCGCGCTCATCGCCGGCGGACACACGTTCGGCAAGACCCACGGCGCGGCCGACCCGGAGCAGTTCGTCGGCTCCGAGCCCGAAGGCGCCCCGCTCGAGGAGCAGGGCCTGGGCTGGAAGCAGAAGTTCGGCACCGGCAAGCTCGGCGACGTCATCACCAGCGGTCTCGAGGTCACCTGGACCAACGAGCCCACCAAGTGGACGAACAAGTACTTCGAGAACCTGTTCGGCTACGAGTGGGAGCTCACCCACAGCCCGGCCGGTGCGAACCAGTGGCAGCCCAAGGACGGCGCCGGCGCCAACACCGTCCCCGACCCCGACGGCACGCCGAACCAGCGTCCGCCGACGATGCTGACCACCGACCTCGCGCTGCGCTTCGACCCGGTCTACGCGCAGATCTCCCGGCGCTACTACGAGAACCCGCAGGAGTTCGCTGACGCGTTCTCTCGTGCCTGGTACAAGCTGACGCACCGCGACATGGGCCCGATTCAGCGCTACCTCGGCCCGCTGGTGCCGCAGGAGGAGCTGCTCTGGCAGGACCCGTTGCCGGCCGTCGACCACGAGCTGGTCGGGGCGTCCGAGATCGCCACGCTCAAGCAGCAGATCCTCGACTCGGGCCTGTCGGTGTCGCAGCTGGTCACCACGGCGTGGGCCTCGGCGTTCTCCTTCCGCGGCAGCGACAAGCGCGGTGGGGCGAACGGCGCCCGTCTGCGCCTCGAGCCGCAGAGCGGCTGGGAGGTCAACAACCCCGACGAGCTGGCGCAGGTGCTGCGCACGCTCGAAGGCGTGCAGCAGGCGTTCAACACCGCCCAGACCGGCAGTGTCAAGGTCTCGCTCGCTGACGTCATCGTGCTCGGCGGTGTGGCCGCGATCGAGAAGGCGGCGAAGGACGCGGGGCACGACACCACCGTGCCGTTCACTGCGGGGCGCACGGACGCCTCGCAAGAGCAGACCGACGTCGAGTCGTTCGTAGCGCTGGAGCCGACTTCGGACGGGTTCCGCAACTACGTCGGCAAGGGTCAGCGACTGCCCGCCGAATACCTGCTCGTCGACCGCGCCAACCTGCTCAACCTCACCGCGCCCCAGATGACGGTGCTGCTCGGCGGCTTGCGGGTGCTGGGCGCGAACTACGACGGTTCGTCGAAGGGTGTGCTCACCAGCCGCCCGGGCACGTTGTCGAACGACTTCTTCGTGAACCTGCTCGACATGGGCATCACCTGGACGCCGACCGACGACAGCAACGATACCTTCGAGGCGCGCAACGCAGCCGGCGACGTCGTGTGGACCGGCAGCCGCGTCGACCTGCTGTTCGGGTCGAACTCCGAACTGCGGGCCGTGGCCGAGGTGTACGCCAGTAACGACGCCAAGGAGAAGTTCGTCAAGGACTTCGTCGCCGCCTGGCACCAGGTCATGGACGCGGACCGCTACGACATCACGGTCACCGACATCAAGGTCACCGACATCAAGGTCAGCTGATCTTCACTGGAACGACGTCCGGGTCGGCCCTGCGGGGCCGGCCCGGCCGTTTCGTTTAGACCCGTTCTTCCTCGGGGAACCTGCTGACACCAACCTTGGGGGCAGGTATGGCCAAGACACTCAGCATCGGCGCGGCGACGAAACAGATCCGTGCGGCAATGCTCGGCGCACCGGACAACGGGATGCAGATCCACCGGCAGGCCTGGCGGGTCAGCGACGGCGACAGTGACGAACTCGTACTGCTGACGATGCGCGACGGCTCGTGGTGGGTTGCCCGGCGGTTGTCCGACCGGCTGTCGGTATGGGCGTATGCCGGCGAGGACGAGGCGTGGGACGGCTTCGACCGGCTGGCGGCCGAAGGCGCCACCTGGCACGAGGCCACCGCCACGCAGCTCGCCAGCTGACGGACGGCGTTCGCCCGGTACGTCGATGGCTCGCTACTTCGATGTTCACCCGCAGGATCCGCAGCCACGGCTGATCGACCAGGTCGTCGCGTTGTTGCGCGATGACGCGCTGATCGCCTACCCCACTGATTCCTGCTACGCGCTGGGCTTCGAGATGGGCAGCCGCACCGGCGCCGACCGCATCCGTCGGCTGCGTCAGCTCGACGAGCATCATCACTTCACCCTGGTGTGCTCGGACTTCGCGCAGCTGGGTGAGTTCGTGCAGCTGAGCAATGCGGCCTTCCGCAGCATCAAGGCCGTCACGCCCGGGCCGTACACGTTCATCCTGCCGGCGACGCGAGAGGTGCCCAAGCGTCTTGCCCACCCCCGCAAGCGCACTGTCGGGGTGCGGCTCCCGCAGCACGCGGTCGTGCAGGCGCTTGTGCGCCGGCTCGGCAAGCCGCTGGTGTCGAGCACACTGCTCATCCCTGGCGAGGACGAACCGATGACCGACGGCTGGACGATCAAGGACCGGTTCGACAGCGAAATCGACGCTGTGCTGGACTCAGGTGGGTGCGGCATTGAACCGACCACCGTGGTCGATCTCTCCGGGGGCGTGCCTGACCTCGTCCGGATCGGCGCCGGTGATCCCGCGCCGTTCGAGTGACGAACGATCGAGGGCAAGCGCAACACCGCGACCTCCCGCGTCTCTACAGTCGACACCGTGACGAAGGACCGCGGGCGAATTCTGGTCGCGACCAACCGCAAGGCGCGTCACCTCTATGTAGTGCTCGAGACCTTGGAAACGGGCATCAGCCTGGTTGGCAATGAGGTCAAGAGCCTGCGGCTGGGCCGGGCCGCGTTGGGCGATGCGTTCGCCAGCGTCGAGGCGCACGAGGTGTGGATGTACAACCTGCACATCGCCGAGTACGCATCGAGCAACCTGGCACATCAGCGCAGCCGGATTGACGACACCACGCGCCGTAAGCGCAAGCTGCTCCTGCACCGCACCCAGATCGTGAAGTGGGAGACGCGCGTGCACGAGAGCGGGCTGTCGCTGGTGCCGCTGTCCATGTACTTCGCCGACGGGCTGGTCAAGGTCGAACTTGCGCTCGTGCGGGGCAAGAAGACCTGGGACCGCCGTCACGATCTCGCCGCCCGCGACGCTCAGCGTGAGGTCGAACGGGCGATGAGTGATCACGTGCGGGGGCGGCGGCGCGCTCGCCCAGCGCGTTAGTCCTGCGGGGCGGTCCGGGCCTCGGCCAGCGCAGCCAGCCGGTCGAGCGTCTCGATGTTGCGGCGCACCAGTAGCGCCTCGGTGGCCGGGTTGTGCAGCCACTTGCCCGGACCGGCGACGGGCGCTTCAGTCATGGTGATCCGGCTGCCGACCTCGCTGCCCGCCGGATCGTCCTCGAGCTCGATCCGGACGCGCGCCTCACCGAAGGGCCAGCCGCGCGCGATCACGACAAGCTTGCGAGCCGGGATCGACTCCTCGACCTTCGTCTCGTCGCGGGTGACGAGCGGCCAGGCACCCGAGGCGTGAAAGAGGCGCGAACCCACGCTCGGCCACTCCCGCTCGACGGCGCGCATGTGGGACGTGCCGACCACCCAGTTGGAGTAGGTCCAGCCTTCACACAGCACCGTCCAGACGCGGTCGCGGGAGGCGTTCACTAGTCGGTCAACGGTGGCCACAACAGCTCCGATCAGCGGATCACTGCGCTGGCGGCTCAACGCGTGCTGCCCCACAGCATGCCCGATGGTGATTCCTCGCCGCACCTTGCGGGCACGTTGTACCTGGCGGTCAAACCCATGGCTCAGCCGGTATTTCGAGGAGCCGTCATGAAAGCGCTGACCTGGCAGGGCAACCAGAACGTCGAGGTCACGGACGTTCCGGACCCGACTATCGAGCAGCCGACCGACGCCGTCATCAAGGTCACGTCCACGGCGATCTGCGGTTCGGACCTGCACCTGTACGGCGTCCTCGGGCCTTACCTCAAGCCGGGTGACGTGCTGGGCCACGAGGCCATGGGCGTAGTCGAGGAAGTCGGCAGCGAGGTCACCCACATCAAGCCGGGCGACCGCGTCGTCGTGCCCTTCAACATCGCGTGCGGGCATTGCTGGATGTGCGAACGCAAGCTGTTCGCCCAGTGCGAGACCACCCAGGTGGTCAGCGAGGGCAAGGGCGCCAGCCTGTTCGGCTACACGGCCCTCTACGGCTCCGTCCCCGGCGGTCAGTCTGAGTACCTACGCGTGCCCCAGGGCCAGTTCGGCCCGATCAAGGTGCCCGACGGCACCCCCGACGAGCAGTTCCTGTTCTTGTCCGACGTGCTGCCGACCGCCTGGCAGGCCGTCGCGTACGCCGACCCGCCGCCCGGGGGCACTGTCGCAGTGTTCGGCCTGGGCCCGATCGGCCAGATGTGCGTGCGCATCGCCAAGTACCTGGGCGCCGGGCGGGTGATCGGCATCGACTCCGTGCCCGAGCGGCTTGCACTTGCCGACCGCTACGGCGCCGAGCCGCTCGACCTGTCCAAGGTCGATGACATCTCCGAAGCACTCATCGCCATCACCGACGGCCGCGGCGCCGACGCGACCATCGACGCGGTCGGGATGGAGGCGCATGGCGGAGCGCCGGGCGGCAAGCTTGCGTCGATCGCGCAGAAGGCCACCGGGTTGCTGCCCGATCCGGTGGCGCAGAAGGTGACCGACAAGATGGCCGTCGATCGCATCGACGCGCTGCTCGGCGCGATCAAGGGCGTGCGCCGCGGCGGCACGGTGTCGATTAGCGGCGTTTACGGCGGCGAGGTCGACCCGCTGCCGATGATGGAGATGTTCGACCGCGGCATCCAGCTGCGGATGGGCCAGGCGCACGTGCGGCGATGGACCGACGACATCCTGCCGCTCGTCCTCGACCCCGCCGACCCGCTGGGCACCCTGGACCTCACCACGCACCAGCTTCCCCTCGCAGACGCCCCCGGCGCCTACGAGATGTTCCGCGACAAGAACGACGGCTGCATCAAGGTCGTGCTCAAGCCGTGAGCGACGCTTGCGGAGCGAACAAGGGAAATCACACGAGCCGTCAGGCGAGTATCGGAGCGAGGACGGGCCCGAGCGCAGCGAGCGGCCCAGAGGAGCTTCGGTGAGCGATCGAGTCGTTGTCGTTGCCGGTGCCTCGAGCGGGATCGGGCTGGCCACCGCGCTGAGACTCGCCGGTGACGGCGCACGGCTCGTGCTTTCTGCACGCCGGTCCGGTGCCCTCGATGCGGCCGCCGACGCGTGTCGATCGGCCGGCGCCGCGGACGTGCGGTGCGTGCCCGGTGATCTGCTGCTGCAGGACGACGTCGAGCGATTGCTCGCCGAGACACTCGCAGCACACGGCCGCGTCGACGCCGTCGTGCACACGGCCACCGTCATGGCCTATGGCACCATCGAAGCGGTCCCGGAAGATGTCTTCCGCACCGTGGTGGACACCGCGATCCATGGCACTGCCAATGTCGGACGCGTCTTTGTTCCCCAATTCCGTACCCAGGGGTACGGAACGCTGGTGATCGTCAACTCGCTGCTCGGTTCGGTCACGGTGCCCAACATGGGCGCTTACGCGACGGCCAAGTGGGGCCAGCGCGCGGTCGCCCGCACCCTGCAGCAGGAGCTGCAGCATCAGCGCAAGATCCACGTCTGCATCGTCAGCCCCGGCAGCACGAATACGCCGATCTATCGACAAGCTGCGAACTACACCGGCAAGGCCGCCCGCCCGCCGGTGCCGGTGCTGCAGCCTGAGCGCACCGCAACCTCGATCGTCGGGCTGCTCGACCACCCGCGCAAGCACGTGTCCGTGCCGGTCGGTCCCACCAACCCGGTGATCGTCAGCGGGTTCCGACTGCTGCCCTTCGTCTACGACGCGATGGTCGGGCCGGCGTTCAAGCTGGTGGCGCTGACCCGCACGAAAGAAGCGCCCAACACCGGCAACGTGCACGACCCGGTCGCTGGGAAGGAACGCCTGCACGGACTGTGGCCGGACACATGAGCAGACGACTGATCACCACCTCGTCGCCGAAGCATCCGGTCGCGGCCGTGCTCGTCCTGCACGGCGGCGCGGCTCGGCGGGCCGAGATGCAGGTCAGCCCGACGCAGCTGTCGGTACTGCGGATGATCCCGATCGCCCGCGGGCTGGCGCGGGCCGGACAGGGCAAGGTTGCGGTGTACCGGCTGCTGAACTCGGTGCGCGGGTGGGACACCCACCACACCCCCGTCGAGGACGTCCGTTGGGCGTTGTCGGAGGTACGTCACCTGCTGCCGTCGCAAACGCCGATTGCGCTCGTCGGGCACTCGCTGGGCGGCCGCGCTGCCCTGTTGTCCGTAACCGAATGCGACGTGCGGTGCGTTGTCGCCTTGGCGCCCTGGGTGTATCCCGACGACGGCTCGGCCGACGCGACCGGGCGCGACGTGCTGATCGTGCACGGTACCGACGACCGCATCGCCGACCCGAAGCGATCCGAGGCCGCCGCCCGCCGCTTGCGGCGAACGGCGCGTTACGTCGCCTATATCCGAGTGGTCGGCGGCAAGCATGCGATGCTGCGCCGGCACCGGACGTTCAGCCGGTTAATGATCGACTTCACCATGACGACCTTGCTCGACCGGCGGCCGAGCCGCGCCGCTGACATCTGGGAACGCGCACGTACCGGGAGCCCCGTCGATGCCTGAACAGCCACGCCGGTGGGTCCGGTCCAACCAACCCGCGGTCGACGTCGATGCCGTGATCATCGGCGCCGGCCACAACGGCCTGGTGGCCGCGAACCTGCTCGCCGACGCAGGGCAGCAGGTGCTGGTGCTGGAAGCCGCGCCGCGGATGGGTGGTGCGGTGTATTCCGACCGCAGCCTGCACCCGGACTTCGTCACCGATTGGTACAGCTCGTTCTACCCGCTGGCCGCCGCCTCGCCAGTGCTGGCTGGTCTCGAGCTGGAGAACTGGGGCCTGCAGTGGCGGCACTCGAAGACGGTGCTGGCCCACGTGCTGCCCGACGGGCGCTGCGCGGCGCTGAACCGCGACGTGGACCAGACCGCAGCCTCGCTCGACGCGTTCGCCCCCGGCGACGGGGAGGCGTGGCAGCAGCTGGTCCGTGAGTACGAGGCGATCGCCGAGCCTCTGATCAACGCGATCCTTCGGCCCTTCCCCGCCCCGCGCGCGGTCACCAGCCTGCTGCGCACGCTCGGCGTCGCCGACCTCATGCGCTTCGCCCGGTTCGTCGTGTCGCCGGTGCGCACCTTCGCACGCGAGCGGTTCAACGGCGAGGGCGCCGCCCTGCTGCTCGCAGGCAACGCGCTGCACACCGACCTCGCGCCGGAGGCCGCCGGGTCGGCCGTCTACGGCTGGCTGCTATGCATGCTGGGTCAGACCGTCGGCTTCCCGTCGCCGGTCGGCGGTTCCAGCATGATCGTCGAGGCGCTGGCGAAGCGCCTCGCGGCCAGTGGCGGCGAGGTGCGCACGTCCGCCGAGGTGACCTCGATCGACGTGGAGTCCGGCCGCGTCAGCGCCGTGCGCCTCACGACGGGTGAGCGGATCACCACCCGCTCGGTGCTGGCCGACGTCGACGCACCGCGGCTGTTCCTCGACCTCGTCGGGCCGGCCAACCTGCCCGACCGCCTGGTGCAGGACCTCGAGGGCTTCGAGTGGGACGGGCCGACGCTGAAGGTGAACTGGGCGCTGTCATCGCCGATCCCGTGGACCGCTACCGCGGCCCGCGACGCCGGCACCGTGCACTTCGGCGTCAACCTGAACGACCTGTCACAGTACTCGACCGACCTGGTGTCCGGGCGGCTACCCGAGCACCCGTTCGCACTGCTCGGCCAGACCACCACCGCCGACCCGTCCCGATCGCCGGCCGGCACCGAGTCGGCGTGGTCATACACGCACATCCCCAAGGACCAGGTCTTCGACGCCGACCAGCTGACCGGCCACGTCGAGCGCCTCAAGGACGCCGTCGAGGCGCAGGCCCCGGGCTTCCGGGCCTCGATCCTCGCCGAGCAGGTTCAGACGCCGGACGACCTGCAGTCCGCCGACGGCAACCTCGTCCACGGCGCAGTCGGCGGCGGCTCGGCCGCCATCCACCAGCAGCTGTTCCTGCGCCCCGTGCCCGGCCTCGGCCGGCCCGAGACCGTGATCGACGGGCTCTATCTGGCCAGCGCGTCCGCCCACCCCGGCGGCGGCGTCCACGGTGCCCCCGGCGGCAACGCGGCGGCCGCAGCCCTGCGCCGGTCCGGCCATCTCGGCCGGGTGCACCGCGGCGTCATCGACGGTGCATACAAACGCATCTACCGGCCGTGACCGCCACCGCTACCCTGGCCTGCCCGAAGAAGATGATCTACGGGCCATGCGGCGGGGTGCGCCCGGACGGCAGCTGCGAGATGCGTCCCGGGCCCTGCGCCTTCCCAGAACCGGTGACCGACGGACCGGCCGTCGCCGGCGTGCCACCGCACCGGGTGCCGCGTGTGCTGACCGACGTCAGCGCCCCTGCTTTCGACCCCGACGCGCTGGCCACGATCTGCCGTTCGCTAGCAGGTACGTCCGACGCGGTGCTGGTCGGTGAGCACCACAACCGTCCGGATTTCCCGCCCACGATGCTCGCGCAGCTGCTGATGGCAGGCGGCGCCCGGCCGTGGATCACGCTGGCCTGCCGCGACCGCAACCGGGTCGTGCTCGAGCAGGAGTTGCTGGGCCTGCAACGGCTGCAGGTCGAGGGCGTCCTGTGCGTCACCGGCGACGGCCGCGGGCCGGACGTCCGCCCCGACGTCACGCAGGTGTTCGACCTCGACGGCCCGCGGTTGACCGGACTGGCGGCGAGCCTGGGCCTCTCGGTCGCGGTGCCCGAATCGCCCTTGGCGCCGCCGGTAGACCTGCGCCCGCGCCGCCTGGTGGCGAAACAACGCGGCGGAGCTACGCTGGCCGTCCTGAACCACGTCGCCGCGGCGTCGGCCGTCAAGACATTCATGGCCCGGGCCCGCGACGAGGGGCTCACCATCCCGGTGATCGCGGCCGTGGCCGTCTACACCGACGAGCGCTCAGCCACCGCGTTGGCCGGCCTACCCGGCCTCGAGCTCGACGCCGCCTCGGTCGACGAGGTGCGCACCGCACCCGACCCGGTGGCCCGTGGCATCGACGTCGCGGTGCGCGAAGCCACTGAGCTGCTAGCCGTTGAGGGTGTGGCGGGCGTCAACCTGTCGGGGCTCGCCTCGGGCCGCGGCTGGGAGTTCGGTGCCGACGTCAAGAGCCGCGTCGGGGCGCGGATACTCGAAGGGTTCCGCACATGAGCGACGCGAGCGAGGCCGAATTCGGCACGATGGCCGCCTGGACGGCCGACGCCGCGCAGGCGCTAGGCCCCGACCACTTCGTCCCGGCAGGGTGTCGCGGTTCGGGCGGGCCGTCGGCACTGGACTGGTTCCTGCACCACCTCGACGTCGGTCCCGAGACGATGCTGCTCGACGTCGGCGCCGGGGTCGGCGGCCCGGCCGGCTACGCGCGCAAGCAGCGCGGTGCATCCGCCCTGCTGGTGGAACCGGAACTTGCGGCCTGCCACGCGGCCCGCACGCTGTTCGACGTCCCCACGGCGTGCGCCGACGCCGCGGCGCTGCCGCTGCCCGACGCGAGCTTCGACGTCGTCTGGTGCCTGGCCGTGCTGTGCACGACGGCCGACCAGCCCGCCGTCATGCACGAGCTGCGACGGGTGCTGACTCCGTCGGGCCGGCTCGGCATGCTCGTCTACGTCGCTGCCGGCGAGGTCCACGGCCCGCCCGAGGGCAATGACTTCCCCACCGAGGAAGGGTTCGCGCAGTTGTGCGCCGGCGCGGGGCTCACCGTCGTTGAGCGGACCGCGCTCAGCCACCTGCCCGATGCACCCGCGCCCTGGACGGCCAGGGAGCGTGCGGTGCGCGACCTCATCGCCGACGACCACGGCGAGGACGAGGCGTGGCGCGAGGCGGCGCGCCAGGAGAAAGCCATCGGCATGCTCATCGGCAGCGGCGCTGTGATCGGGCAGCTGTTCGTGCTGTCCCCCACGAGCTGACGAGTACGACGACCCGCGCGCGGGTATGGACTGGTCATGGCTGAACTCGCTCCCGGTCACGACGTCGTCGACGTCCTGACGGAAGACCATCACCTGGTCCTCGAACTCGTCACCACCATCAGCGACTTCCCTGATGCGGAATCGCGACGCAGCACCGTCGACACCGTCATCGCCGAACTCGTCCGGCACTCGGTCGCCGAAGAGATGTTCGTCTACCCGGCGATGCGCCATCACCTGGCCGACGGCGACGAGCTGGTGAGGCACGACATCGAGGAGCACCAGGAGCTCGAGGTGACGATGAAGGCACTCGAGGGTGCCGATCCGTCCGGGCTCGAGTTCAACGAGCTCGTCGACACGCTGGAGGAGCAGCTTCGCCACCACGCCACCGACGAGGAGGAGGAACAGTTCCCGAAGCTGCGCCAGCAGTTGCCCGAGGACGTGCTCGTCGAGCTGGGCAAGAAGGTCGTCGCCGCGAAGGAACTCGCGCCGACCCGACCGCACCCGGCCTCGCCGCACTCGGAGCTGTTCCACAAGACGCTGGGCACCGGAGTAGGCATGGTCGACAAGCTGCGCGACGTGCTGAGCGGCCGCGCCCGCAATGTGTGAGGAGCTGACATGACGTCACAGATCCCGCCGTCCGCAGTCCCCGGACCCGACGGCAAGCCGGAATGGGAACAGCCCGCCGACGACGACCAGCAGCCCGGCCCGTTCTCGGGCACCGAGACCGACTCCGAGGGTAAACCGACCGGCGGCGACGCCGAAGGCGCGGGCAGCAAGGACGACCCCCGGGCTCAGTGACCCAACCGGACGGGTCAACGTGTCGGACGCTCAGTCGCGCAGGTCCAGGCCGAGCGAGTTCAAAGCCAGATCCAACCGGCCACAGGTGCCCGCGCAAGGTCACTGTGGCCGGTATGTAGCTCGTTGGCACCGGTCTCGCGCTTCCCGACCCACCCGATTTGTAGCCCGAACAGCGGGATGCGCATGCTGGCGATCCGCCGCACGCTGTCCTGATGGGCACGCATCAAGCGCTTCCGCGGCGGCAACGATTCAAGACGCTCCATCGCCGTCAGCATCTCGCGCCGATCCGGAGGGCGGGTCACACTCGATAACGCAGATCACGGCCGGGTCTCGAGCATTACCCGCGGCGGCGGGCTACCCGTTCGCGGTAGGCGGCCGCCTGCCGGCGCTGCGTCTGCACCCCGCGTTCCTCGCGTAACCGTTGCGCAGTGCCCCACGGGTAGCCTGCGCGCTGGGCGATGCGCTCTACGGTGTCGCCGGCCAGGATGGCCATCAGCAGGAGTACGCATGCCCCGGTGACGAACGCGGTCAGCGCACGGACGGCCGTCGACGCCGGGATCACCAGCACGACCACCAGTTCGGGTACTGCGACCATCACCAGCACACGCGCGAGATGGCGACCCAGCCACGTGCCGACCGTGACGTCGTGCAGCACCCACTCGGAATACTTCGCCGGTAACGAGCCGACGAGCGCGTAACGCAACCACAGCAGCGGTCCCGGGCGAGTCATGTCGTCTACCCTACGCCAATCCTTGGTGTACCAAGGATTGGGGTACGCTGTCCCTCATGGCGAAGTTGATGCGCTCGGCGGATGACCCGCTCGCCCTCGAGCGGCAGGTGTGTTTCGCGCTGGCCGTGGCGTCGCGCAGCGTGGTGGCGCTCTACCGGCCGGTGCTCGAGCCGATGGGTCTCACACACCCGCAATACCTCGTCATGCTGGCGCTGTGGGAGGAGTCCCCTCGCTCCCTGCGCGAGCTGGGCAACGTGCTCCACCTCGACCCCGGGACGTTGTCCCCGCTCGTCAAGCGGCTGGAACGTGCGGAACTGGTGACCCGCGAGCGCGACCCCCGCGACGAACGCAACCTCGCCCTCACTCTCACCAGGCAGGGCCGGGCGCTGCGCCGGCGGGCCGAAAAGGTGCCCGCCGAGATCATCCGTCGGCTCGGGGTGCCAGTAGCGGAACTCGAACACGCGCGGCTGGTCGTCACCGACCTGCTGGCAGCCGCAGACCGGGCGATCACCGCCACCTGACCCCGCGCCAAGCGCCTACGGGGTGGTGGTCAGCCGGGCGCGGCCGGCCTCGGTGATGACGCGGTCGTGCTGCTCGGCGGCCAGCAGCGGTGGGCGCGTCGTGTACAGAGCGGCAAGTGCGGCGCGGTCCAGGCCGGCGCGGCGCGCGGCCTGATGCACCTCGAGTTTGTGCAGGCGGCCTCCCGGCGCGGCGGCCACCTCGATGAGCACGGCCTGCACGGGGTCGCTGGTGCCGCCTGGCTGCGCCGGGTTGTGCGCCGGTTCCGCGGCCAGGGCGTCGAGCTGTTCGATGATGCCGCGCAGCGCCACACGCAGGGCCGCGGCCTCGTCGCGAGGGTCCGTGGACGCGCCACCGGTCCCCTGCCAGGTGCGATGCGGATGGCGGCGCACGTACTCCCGTTCGAGCTCGAGCATGCGTGAGGTGTGTCGCGCGAACTGCTCGGCGGTGCCGTGCAGGAACACCCAGTTGCGGGTGGCGTGGGCCTGGGTGCCCTGCGCCTCCAGTTCCTCGTCGGTCAGGTCGGCGGCGGGCCGACCCTGGTCGCTCATTGGCCGGTCACGAACGGGGTGTCGACACCGATGACGCCCGTGCTGTGCGAGCCTCCGGGCGCGCCGAGCGGGACGTCGCGGCCGGGCAGCACCTCGGTGAAGAAACGGATGTTGTCCTGGACGAACTCGGTCTGATCGTCCGGAACCCGGCGGTCCTGGCTGATTGCCTCGACCGGGCACACCGGCTCGCAGGCACCGCAGTCGATGCACTCCTTGGCGTTGATGTACAGCTTGCGCCCGCCCTCGTAGATGCAGTCGACGGGGCATTCCTCGATGCACGACTTGTCCATCACGTCGATGCAGGGCTGGGCGATCACGTAGGGCATCGTGCGATTGTCCTTTCCGGGTCTTACGCAGAAACGAGGGCCGGCGTCTCGAGGTCAGAGGAGTGGCCGGGGAACAGTGCAGCGGCCGGGTCGATGAACACCGCGGCATTGTTGACCGCGGTGGCGACTTCGCCGAAGCCGACCGAGATCAGCCGCACCTTGCCGTCGTAGTCGGTGATGTCACCGGCGGCGTACAGCCCGGCGACAGTCGTGCGCATCGCCGAGTCGACGACGAAGTGCCGGTTGTCGTGCAGGTCGGCGCCCCACGCGCGCAGTGGCCCGAGGTTGGCCTTGAAGCCGAGCGCGGCGATGACCGCCGAGCACGCGAGCACCTGCTCGACCGGGCCGGCCGGGCTGTCGATGCGGACGGTGGCCCGCTCGAGCCATGTCTCGCCGTGCAGTTCGGTGACCTGTGCGTCGGTGACGATCCGGATGGACGAAGCGTGCGCGGCCGCGACGGTCGCGGCGTGCGCGCGAAACTCGGCCCGTCGGTGCACGAGCGTGACCGAAGCCGCGATCGGCTCGAGCATCAGCGCCCAGTCCAGCGCCGAGTCGCCACCGCCGACGACGATCACGTCGGCTCCGGCGTGCACGGCGGGGTCGGGCACGAAGTAGGCGAGCCCACGTCCGACATGCTCGGTGCCGGCGGCCAGCGCGCGCGGCGTGAATGTGCCGATGCCGCCGGTGACCACGACCGCCCCGCACCGCACCGTGGTGCCGGCCGAGGTCGTGACGACGCAGCCGTCGGCGGCGCGCTCGAAGGTCTGCGCCTCCTGGTCGAGCAGGTAGACCGGGGCGTAGGGCGCGGCCTGCTCGAGGAGGGAGTTGACCAGGTCCCGGCCCTTCACGGCGGGCAACGCAGCAATGTCGTAGATCAGCTTCTCGGGGTACAGCGCCGCGACCTGACCGCCTACCTCGGACAGCGAGTCGACGACCGCGACCCGCAGGCCGCGCACACCGGCGTAGAACGCGCCGTACAGCCCGACCGGACCGGCGCCGACGATGAGCAGGTCAACCTCGACTGAGTTCGTCATGACCGCGCCGCTCAGACGCGCTTGACGTCGAAATCGGCCCGCTGACCCGTACCGAACCGGCGTAGCGCACCCTCGGGGCCGGACGCGTTCGGGCGGATGAAGATCCAGTTCTGCCAGGCCGTCAACCGTCCGAAGATCTTGGTCTCGACCGTCTCCGGACCGACGAAGCGGTGGTTGGCTTCCATGCCGGTCAGGGCGTCGGGCGACAACGACGCGCGCTCCTCCAGGACGATGCGCAGCTCGTCCTCGAAGTCGATGTCGTCGAGCGCCATGGTCACCAGCCCAAGCTCCTCGGCTGTCGTGCTGTCGACAGTGTCGCCGAGGCGTTTCTCGACGGCTGCAACCTCGTCCGGGCGGCCCCAGAAGCGCGATTGCAGGCGAGTCAGGTCATTACTCATCACGAGTGGGCCGGTGTTCATGGCCGTGACCGTGAGGGTGGCCGGCGGGAGGTCGTCGTCGCGGTCTTCGTAGCTGCCGTCGAGCATGTACTGCCGGTCGGCGGCCAGGGCGAGCTCGAGCAGCGACCCGGCGAAGCAGCTGCCCGGCTCGATGACTGCGATCAGGGTGCGGCTGGTGACGTCCAGGCGCTTCAGCGTCCGCTTGAGGTAGTGGCGCACCTCGTTGACGAACCAGTCGTCGGCCAGTTCGACCAGCTGCGCGTCGTAGGCGAGGACACGCGCAGCGTCGCCCTGCGTACGCAGCACCCAGGTGCCGAGCTCGGGCTCGTTGGTACGTAGCCGCAGGATCAGGTCGTCCAGGGCTCGGGTGACAGCCAGCGGCCAGTAGTCGACGCCCTGGGCGAGCACCGCGGCCGCGTCCGCGGGCGGTGCGTCTGCGGGGCCTGAGATGGTGATATCGACTCGACGGGCGGCGCGGTCGAGGCGGGCCTCGACGAAGGGGTAGCTGATCCGCTCGTCTGCAACCTGTCGATCGAGCGGGGTAAGCGTCACGCCGGTGGCATCGGCCGGTCGGCCGGAGGTCGCAGCAGCGGTTCGGGCGCGGGTCTGGACAGCGTCGGCGAAGCGGGCGCGCGGCACGCTCTCGTCGACGAGCCGCCACGCCACGGCTTGCGCGCCACGGATGCCCTCGGACTTGGTGGCGAAGATGTCGGCGTGGTCCTTGCGCACCAAGCGCTTGTCGACGACGCGGGTGAGGCCGCCGGTGCCGGGCAGGACGCCGAGCAGCGGCACCTCGGGCAGCGAGACCGTCGACGAGCCGTCGTCGATCAGGACGATCTGTTCGCACGCCAGCGCCAGCTCGTAACCGCCACCGGCCGCGGTGCCGTTCACGGCGGCGAGGTAGGTCTGACCCGAATTGGCAGTGGCGTCCTCGATGCCGTTGCGGGTCTCGTTGGTGAATTTGCAGAAGTTCACCTTCCAGGCGTGCGAGGACTGCGCGAGCATGCGGATATTTGCGCCGGCGCAGAACATCTTCTCGAGGCCGCCGGTGACGACGACGGCCTTGACTTCCGGGTGCTCGAAGCGCAGTCGCTGGGTGGCGTCGTACAGCTCGATGTCGACGCCGAGGTCGTAGGAGTTCATCTTCAGCTCGTAGCCGTCGACGAGCCCGCCGGCAACGTCGACCGTGAGGGTGAGCGTCGCGATCTCGCCGTCGACGTCGAGCTTCCAGTGTCGGTAACGCTCGGGTGCGGTGTCGAAGTCGACGGTCGTCACGACCGGCTTGTCGGCGAGCGCGGTCATGAGCGAACTCCGCGAGTGAATGACGAGGGAGCGTGGCCTTCGGCGCCCGGAGCGCAGCGGAGGGCGGTCATCCGAGTGCTTCCTCGGCCAGGTGTACATAGTCGAACTCGACCGGCTGGTCGTTGATGCCGGTCTTCGGGGCGGTGATCCAACCCGCGAACTCACCAGGCTCGTAGTGCGGCACCATCAACGCGGCGACTGCGGCGCGGTCGTCGTCGTTCGGCAGCCAGGCGCCGACCTGTGCGTCCCACTGCTCGTCGGTGAGGACCGTGCCGTCGGGGCTGACGTGGTGGCCGGAGTAGGCGCCGACCTTGCGGTTGAAGCCCTCGTGCGGCAGGAACAGTCGCTGCTCGAGGCCGGCGTCCTCAAGGGCCCGGTTCCAGCGCCGCACGCCGTTCTCGCAGTCGGCGACGTACTCGTCGCGCAGGTCGAGGTTCAGGGCGGTGAGCATCGGTACCGTCTCGCTGATGATCGTGCCGTCGCGCACCGTCTTGACCTCGCGGGTGTCGTCCGTCAGCAGGTGGTCATCCTTGCGGCGCGTCTCCTGCCAGCGGCCCTTGAGGCCTGCCGTGTAGTACGCCGCAACGTTGCTGGAGCGTTCGGAGCCGAAGAGGTCCATGGACACGGAGTACTGGAAGTTGAGGTATTTCTGGATGACCTCGAGCGGGATGGCGCCTGCCGCGAAGATCTTCGCCGGCTCGACTCTGCCATCTCCCCCGGAGCTGAGCTCGACCATGACCTCGGCCGTGCGCTCGACGACGCGCTGCACGCCCGTGGTGCCGACAAACATGTGGTGCGCCTCCTCCTTGAGCATGAACTCGCAGGTGCGCGCCAGCGGGTCGAACGCCGACTCCTTCAAGGTGCCGAGCTGGTACTTGCCGTCGCGGTCGGTGAAGTAGGTGAACATGAAGAACTGCAGCCAGTCGGTGGTCTCCTCGTTGAACGCACCGAGGATGCGTGGGCTGTCGAGGTCGCCAGAGTTGCGCTTGAGCAGCTGCTCGGCCTCGGCGCGACCCTCGCGGCCGAAGTAGGCCTGCAGCAGGTAGACCATCGCCCAGAGGTGTCGCCCCTCCTCGACGTTGACCTGGAACAGGTTGCGCAGGTCGTACAGCGACGGCGCGGTGTTGCCCAGGACGCGCTGTTGCTCGACCGACGCGGGCTCGGTGTCGCCCTGCACCGTTATGAGCCTCATGAGCTCCGCGCGGTACTCGCCCGGCACCTCCTGCCACGCCGGCTCGCCCTTGTGCTTGCCGAACGCGATCGTGCGGTCCGGGTCCTGCTCGGCCAGGAAGATGCCCCAGCGGTACTGCTCCATCGGCACGTGGTCGAAGTGCGCCCAGCCGTCGCGGCCAACGGCAATCGCGGTGCGCAGGTAAACGTCCTGGGTGGGCAGCGCGGGACCGAGCTGCTTCCACCAGTCGAGGAACTTCGGCTGCCAGCTCTCGAGCGCACGCTGCAGCCGGCGGTCGCCGGCCAGGTTGACGTTGTTCGGAATCCGCTCGCTGTAGTCGATGGTCGACAGCGGCCCGGTGGGGGCCGGGGCGTTGCCCGTTCGGGTGTCGGTCGCGTGCAATGACATGGGATCTCCTCGCGTCGGCTGGCATCCCTATTGTCTACACAACGCTTGCGAATCCGCAAGATTCTGTTGAATGTTTGTCGGTCGATCACCCTGCTGGGTAGGACGCGGGAATGGACGGATTCGCAGACACGATCGGGATCGGCACGCTGACGGCGCAGGACGGCGCGGCAAGGGCAGAGCTACACGCCGAGCAACGGCACCTCAATCCGGCCGGGACGGTGCACGGGGGCGTCTTGGCGACCCTCGTCGACACCGCGATGGGGGCGGCCGTTCGCAGCACCACGGACGACGGCGCCGTCGCGGCGACCACCCAGCTGACCATCGCCTATCTGCGACCGGGCCACGAAGGACTGCTGACCGTGCATGCCCGCGTCGGCAAGCAGGGCCAGCACGTGCTGGTCTGCGAGGCGCAGGTGGCGCAGGACGGCGAGGCATTGATCGAGGCGCTGGCCACCTTCGCGATCATTAGCAAGTCATGACAGTGCTGGCTCGAATCGAGTCCTCGCGCCAAGCGACATGTTGGCGCGACTCTCGGCGGGGTAGGACGAGGTGAGTGCGAGCAGACGATGAGGATCGAGCGTGACGACCAACGCAGCCGACTCGGCGGATCGCGATCGTCGACAAGCCTTGTCGGTCGCGCGCATCGTCGATGCCACGCTTGCGCTGATCGACGAGCAGGGAATCGGCGCAGCCTCGATGCGAACGGTGGCTGCCCGGCTCGGTGTCCGAGCGATGTCGCTGTACAAGCACGTGGACAGCCGCGAGGTGTTACTGGACGCCGTCGTGGAACGAGTTGTGAACGAGCTCGCCGATGATCCGCTTGTGCAAACTGCCCCCGATGATGGTTGGCGGCCTTACCTGCACGCGATGGCGCACGGCGTTCGTCGTTACGCTCGGGCGCACCCGCACGCGTTCCCGCTGGTCGCCACGCGTCCGCCGACCGCTCCGTGGATCAATCCGCCGCTGCGGTCGGTCCGCTGGGTGGAGGCGTTGCTGGCCAGCCTTGCGACGGAGGGTTTCACCGACGAGCAGGTGTTGTTCACCTATCGCAGTTTCAACAGCTTCCTGCTCGGCTACCTGCTGCTGGAGACCAGCGCGATGGCTCTGCGCGATCCAAAGCCGGGTGACGGCTCGTTCTCGACCGGCTCGACGGACCCCGACAGCGACGCCGCGGACACGAACGACCCGGTTCCCGGTGGACTTAGCCCGACCCGGACACCCGCACAGCGCGAGGCCATCGATTCTGCGGACACGCCGCACGAACTCGTGGATCCTGGCGACGACGTGGATCCCGATGCCTTCCCGGTCGTGCACCGCCTGGCCCGCGGCCTCGCAGCGGACCTGTGGGAGCAGGAGTTCAAGACCGGACTGGAACAAATGTTGGACCGGATTGAGAGTTTCGTCAGCTCCTCGGGTAGAGCTGGTGACAGCGGAGGCTGACACCGTAAGCCAGAGGTCGTCAGATCCGACTTTATCCAAGCGACGAAGGGGACGTCATGACGAACATCGGCAACCTGCAGGACATCATCGGTCACACCGCCATCG